>JANQIU010000228.1 GCA_028281985.1 Alphaproteobacteria bacterium
AGGTCGATCTGCGACGGGTGAATGGCCCATTTGCCTTCACAGCCCAGAACCGCGGCCCGATTGCCCTGGGCGCGGTATCCTTCCGGGTCGCTGAAGTCGCCGAAAGGTCCGTCGACAGGGCGCAGTCCGGCGGCGCGGGCAGCGACGACCATCTTGGCGATGGCATAGTGCCACATGTCGCCCCAGAAATAGTCGCGCGGCGCCTCCGGATCGGACTCGTCCTTGTCAGCAAGCACACCGTAAAGCGGGTTTGGCCCGCCGATCACCGTCGTGCGGGCCCGGGTGGATGCCGCATAGTCGGCCACGCCGAAATGCAGGCTTTCGTTCCGCCGGGAGGCGCGGGCAATGTCGTCGACATTGGACATGCCCAGCGCGGTTTCGATGATCAGTTCGAACCCGAGCCGCTTGCTCCGGCCCTTTGCCATCTCCACCTGGGTGACCAGCATGTCGACGGCGTAGACATCTGCAGGCGTTCCGACCTTCGGGATCATGATCAGATCCAGACGGTCGCCGGTCTGCTCAAGAACATCGACGACGTCGCGGTACATATAATGCGTGTCGAGCCCGTTGATCCGCACCGACAGGGTCTTCTTGCCCCAGTCGATATCGTTGATGGCGGCGATGACGTTGCGCCGGGCCTGTTCCTTCTCGTCGGGGGCAACCGCGTCTTCCAGATCCAGGAAGATCACGTCGGCGGCCGATGTCGCCGCCTTCTCGAACAGCTTCGGGTTGCTGCCCGGCACTGCCAGTTCGCTCCGGTTCAGGCGCGGCGGTGCCTGTTCGACGATCGTGAAGCTCATTGTCGTTCTTCCCCCGTTGCCGATGCCACAAGGAACGGCTGCCCGTCCGGACAAGCCGATGGGTCCCGGCGGACCCGTGTTCAGACTGGCCGGCCGCCACAGGTGCGGCCGGTGATAGGTCTAGTCGGCGCCTGCCCCCACCGCGGACTCCGTCCGCCACAGGGACCGGCACGGGATCCGCGATCGATCGCACCGGTCGGCGTAGCGCCGGGCAACTTCCATCACCTCGTCCAGCAGGCCGTCCTGCAGGGTGATCGGTTCCAGGCCGAGATTGAGGAACCGCTGGTGGTCGGCGTTCAACTCGTTTTCCGCCTGTTCTCGCCGCGGGTTGTCGACGAAGTCGATTTCCGCTCCGGTCTTGTCGGCAACGAGCTTGGCCAGGTCGCGGACCCGGTGGGTCTCGGTCATCTGGTTCAGGATATTTACGCGCTCGCCGCGCTGCGGCGGGTTCTCCACCGCCAGACCGATGCACCGCACCGTGTCCTGGATGTTGATGAAGGCGCGGGTTTGACCGCCGGTTCCGTGGACGGTCAGCGGATAGCCGATCGCCGCCTGCATCAGGAACCGGTTCAGCACCGTGCCGTAATCGCCGTCGTAGTCGAACCGGTTGATCAACCGTTCGTCGTGCCGGGTTTCCTCGGTCTGAGTGCCCCAGACGATCCCCTGGTGCAGGTCGGTGATCTTCAGCTCGTCGTTCTTGGCGTAGAACTGGAAGAGCAACTGATCCAGCGTCTTGGTCATATGATAGACGCTGCCGGCGTTGGCTGGGTGGAGGATCTCCCGATCCACCAGACGGCCGTCCCGGGTCGGGATCTTGACCGGCAGGTAGCCTTCGGGGATGGCCACGCCATCGCCGTCATAGCCGTAGACGCCCATGGTCCCCAGGTGCACGAGGTGCGGATGGCCCCCGGCCTCGACCATCGCCGCCAGCACGTTGTGGGTGGCGGTCACGTTGTTGTCGACCGTGTAGCGCTTGTGCCAGGCGCTCTTCATCGAATAGGGCGCGGCGCGCTGCTCGGCGAAATGCACGATGGCGTCCGGCCGCCAATTGCGCAGAAGCGCCACCAGGCGGTCGTACTCGCCGGCCACGTCGATCCTGACGAAGTCGATCTCCCGGCCCGAGACGTCTTTCCAGACTTCAGTCCGGACCCCCATCGGCTGGATCGGGGTCAGCGACCCGGCTTCCAACTCGTTGTCGATGTTCCGGCGCGAAAGATTGTCGACGACGGTCACCTCATGGCCGCGGGCAGAGAGGTGAAGCGAAGTGGGCCAGCCGCAGAAGCCGTCACCACCGAGTACAAGGATGCGCATGGGCGAGGTGCTCTGCCTTCTCAGATTTGTATCCGGACAGCCGTCTTTCCCCCAAGACGTCGCCACCGCGTCGATCCGCGGGGCAGGTGCTCAACGGCACCCATATGCCGTCCGTCGGGGTTCACGTAACAACGAAACCCCGAGATACCGGCCTTTAGCACAGTCGATCGCATACCCTCAATGCCCCAACCCGGCGCTCCGCACCATCGGGCGTCGATGCCTGGCCAGGGGGTGCACGGTTTCCACGAGCCGGACCAGGGCCTCTCCGGCGATATGGGTGTAGATCTGGGTTGTCGAAATGTCGGCATGGCCGAGCAGCTTCTGCACGATGCGAAGGTCGGCCCCGCGCGTCAGGAGGTGGGTGGCGAACGCATGGCGCACCACGTGCGGGCTGACGCGTGCCGGATCGATGCCGGCCGCCACTGCCAGTGCTTTGAGGATCTGCCCGAATCGTTGCCGGGTCAGGTGACCCGACCGGGCCGTCGGCGACGGGAACACGAAGCGGCGCGTGACGGCCGTCTCGCCGGGCCCCAGGAACAGCCCCCGGTTCGGCAGATAGGCGGCCAAGGCTTCACACGCCGGATCGGAAAGCGGCACCATCCGTTCCTTGTCGCCCTTACCGCGCACGCGGAGAACGCGGCCGTCGCCGCTCAGGGCGGAAAGGGGCAGCCCGACCAGTTCCGATACCCGCAATCCCGTTGCATAGAGAGTTTCCAGAAGCGCCGTGGCCCGCATCCCCTCCGGTTCGGGGTCCGCGGCCGCCGCGCGAAGCAGGGTCGTCACCTCCTGTTCCGTCAGCAGTTTCGGCAGGGGGCGGCCGAGGCTTGGGTTGTCCAGCACCGCCGAGGGATCGTCGATGCGCCGGCCTTCCGAAACCAGGAAGCGGAAGAACTGCCGCAAGCTGGACAGGCGTCGGGCGGCGGTTCGCGGGGTGGTGGACGCACCCTTGCGCCCGGGACGTCCCGCAAGGTCCGCCAGATAGGCACGAAGATCATCCGTGGTCGCCCGGCCGGGCGAAATGCCTCGCCGGGCCAGAAAGACCGTCAAATCGCGCAGATCGGCGGCGTAGGCTTGGCAGGTATTGCGCGAGGCTCCCCGTTCGGCGGCCATGCAGTCCAGAAACGCATCGGCCTCCGCCGGCAGGGCGCTCTGTCGAGCCGGCGGTCGGCCGCGCCGCGCTGCTTCCGGCATCAGATCTGGTTGGCCCATATGGCCTCGGCCGCAATCCGCTGCGCCTCGTCGTGCAGCCCGACGGCGGTCAGGGCCTCCAGGATACGAGCAAGCAGCACCGGATGGCATTGGCCTGGGCCGCCGGGGCCGAGCGCAATGAGGGCAAGAAGCGCCGTTTCGCCCACGCGCCGGTCTTCCGCGGCCTCGGGCAGTCGCCACCACACGGAAGCCATCGGCAGGGTCATGGTGTCGCGGCTGTCATCCACGGCGAATCGATGCCAGATCTCGGCGGATTGCGGGATCACGTCCAGCGCCTGTAGCGCGGCGATCGAAAGGGCGGCGCCATACGCGCCGGCCTCCCCCGCACCTTCGATCTCTGATTGGATCCAGGTCTCCAGCACGCCGGGCTCCAGGGCCACGCTTCCCTGGGGCTGACCCAGGAGGGTCAGCGGCCATAGATTGGCCAGCGCAGCTTCCAGTCCGGGATTGTGATGGATCTGCTCGGCCGCCCGCTGGCGCCACCGATCTGCGGCTTCCCAGTCGCCCGCAGCGTAGGCGGATCGGGCGGCTTCCAGCGCCAGCGTCGCCTCGACGTCGCCTGGGTCGAGCGGCAAAAGAAGTGCCTGGATCACGCCCAGGGCCGCGCCCTCGGCACGCGAAATGTCGATCGCCAGCCTTCGCAGCGCCAGGGATTGTGGCGGCTCGGACGTGGTCGATGCCGCCTGCACCAGCAGTGCGCGGACTTCCGGCCCGCCTTGGCGTTGCGCCAACGCCAGCACGGTGTCGCGTTCGCGTTGGCTGAACTCTACATCCAGGTACAGCCGGGCCAGTTCCATTGGGCTCAGGGCGCCGCTCGCCGCGGCCCGTTCGCCGGCTTCCAGCCGGACCCGGGTCGCGGTCCACGGATTCCGGGCGATGGCGCGCAGCCGTGCCGGGTCGCGCACCCGGAGCGCCGCCGTCGAAACGCCGTGGCCCGCCAGACGCAGCATGGCCAGCAACATCGGATCCGGGTTCGCCAGGCTGCGCCAGGCACCGTCAGGCAGGGCCGGCTGGCCACCGGTCGCGGCCGCCTCGGCCAGCGCCAGGAACATCGGGTCACCTTCGCCGGTACGGCGCATCTCGGCGATCGCGTCCAGGCTCCGGGAGGCCTGACCGGTGACAAGCCGGCAATACACCACCATCTGGCGCCAATGCTCGGTGACCGGATCGGCAAGCCGCGGCGCCGCGCGCACGCAGGCCTCCTGATCCTGACCATCCAGCAGCCGGGCATCGATCAAGGATTCGAAGATGGCGTCATTGGCCAGTATCCGGGGGTCCGCCGCGGCAACCTCCGCCAACTCGTCCGTCAGTCCCAGATCCGCCAGCTTGTGACCGCGCACGGCCAGAAGGGCTGCCGACGCCTGCGGGTCGGCGGCGTCCGGCAGGTCGGCAAGCAGCAAGCGCCGCGTCAGGTCGCGCATGACCGGCGATGGGGCACCACTCGGCACGGCTTCGATCAAGGGTTGGATTTGCTCGGCGGCCGACCCTTCCCAGATCGCGTTGTCGAAGGGAGGGCCGTCAAACACCGGCGGATTGATCGGGTTGCTGGCCAGTGGGGGGACGATCGATACGGCCGTCAACTCCAGAGCATCAGACGGGGCCGGGATCGCCATGGCCGCGATCATCGCCAGTACCGAAAGTCCGGGAAGCGGATATCGGTCAGTCGACAAAGCGGTCATTCGGTATGACGCGTTCGATGACCTCCTGGGTCGGCTCGACTTCAATCAGCCCCAGGACGACGAAACCGCCGCCCAGGACGACGATCAGAAAGATAAGAAAACTCATCATTCCGCGGCCGCTGTTCGACTGATGCTGGGCAAACCGCGACCGGCCCCGATTGCGCGCCACCTTGCCATGCCTCCTTCTGGCGGAAACCCTTGGACGACGTTGACCAGCAATGGGCCAAGGTCGGCCGTTCTTCCTCGCCACTTGGACACGCCGCTTCATGGGCGATACTAGTGGCTGGCCCCTGGGCCGTCCATCGGTGCGCGGGGGCGGATCGGGGACGGCCTACGGCGGCGCTGCGGAAGCGATGGGACGGTGGATGGTGTCGTTCGGTTCGTGATTTGGGATGCGTTTGAATGATTTTGCCCAGAACACTGGTGCTGGTGGGATTGATGGGGGCGGGCAAGAGCGCCATTGGCCGGCGGCTGGCCACCCGTCTGGGATTGCCGTTTGCCGATGCCGATCTTGAGATCGAGCTTGCCGCCGGCTGCTCGGTGGAGGACATCTTCGCCACCTACGGCGAACCCGCTTTCCGCGATGTCGAACGCAAGGTAATCGCCCGCCTGCTGGAAGGACCGGTGCAGGTTCTGGCGACCGGCGGCGGGGCGTACATGGACCGGTCTACGCGTGACACGGTTGCCGGAAACGGTATCTCTTTGTGGTTGAGGGCGGATCTGGAGACGCTCCTCGCCCGCACGGCCCGCCGCAGTAACCGGCCGCTGTTGAAGCAGGGGGATCCCCGGGCGGTCCTGACCGATCTGATCGCGCAAAGATATCCCGTATATGCGGAGGCCGATCTCGTGGTCGACAGCAGCGACGCGCCGCCGGAGCAGACCGTCGACACCGTGGTAGAGGCGTTGCAGGCCTTCCTGGACGGCAACGCGGCAAGGGCCGGAGTGGCATGACGATCGACCAGACCTCCCACATCCCGGCCGACCCGCGGCAGGGCGACATCCGCGTGCCCGTCGATCTGGGCCCGCGGAGCTACGATATTCTGGTCGCGCCGGGCCTCCTGGGCCGGGCCGGCCGGCTGATGGCCCCGCTGATGGCCACGCGGCGGGCCGTGGTTGTGACCGACACCACGGTCGCCAGCCACCATGGCGAAACACTTGAGCGATCCTTGTCGAATGCCGGGATCACCAGCCACCAGATGGCGGTGCCGCCGGGGGAAACGAGCAAGTCGACCGCCGCCTTCACGGCGCTTCTGGATCAGTTGCTGGGGATGCGGCTGGACCGTGGCGTGACGATCATCGCCCTGGGTGGCGGCGTCATCGGCGATCTGGCCGGCTTTGCGGCGGCGGTGACCCTGCGCGGTCTGCCCTTCGTTCAGATCCCCACCACTTTGCTGGCGCAGGTGGACAGTTCGGTGGGGGGAAAGACCGGCATCAACAGCCCGCATGGAAAGAACCTGATCGGTGCCTTCTACCAGCCGAAACTGGTGCTGGCCGATCTGGAGACACTCGAGACGCTGCCCGACCGGCAGAGGCGGGCCGGGTATGCCGAGGTCGTCAAATACGGGCTGATCGACGATCCGGCCTTCTTCGAATGGCTGTACACGGCCGGCGGCCAGGTGCTGGCCGGCGATCCGGAAGCCATGGCGCGGGCCGTCGCCACTTCGTGCCGGTCGAAGGCCCGGATCGTCGCGGCCGACGAGCGCGAATCCGGTCAGCGGGCCTTGTTGAATTTCGGGCATACCTTCGCCCACGCCCTGGAGACCGAGACTGGCTATGGGGATCGGCTGCTGCACGGCGAAGCCGTGGCCATCGGCATGGTCCTGGCCCACCGGCTGTCGGAAAGACTGGGGGTATGTGGGCCGGAGCCCGGAGACACCGTGGTCCGGCATCTCCACGACCTTGGCCTGCCCACGGAGGTCCGCGCCGCCACCGGTCTAAGGGTCGATTGCGTGGACACGCTTCTGGGACACATGGCCAAAGACAAGAAGACCCGTGACGGTCGCCTGACCTTCATTCTGACCCGTGGGATCGGCAAGGCATTCGTCGCCCACGACGTGCCAGCCGATCCCGTCCGAGCCGTCCTGGCGGAGGCGCTTGCCGCCTGACGGTGCGGCACCGACGCAGACGTCCATCCAGCAAAGTCGCGTCCGGCCAGGGGCGCATGCGGAGAGAACCATGGAACTGGGGCAAATCCTGACGGCAGGGGCGATTGCCTTGCTTCTGCTGGTATCGGCGTTCTTCTCGGGCTCGGAAACCGCGCTGACCGCGGCCAGCCGGGCACGAATGCATCAGCTGGCCAGCGAGGGCAGCAAGCGGGCCGGCGTGGTCAACCGTCTGCGCGAGGACAAGGAAAGCCTGATCGGCGCCATCCTGCTGGGCAACAACCTCGTCAACATTCTGGCGTCCGCCCTGGCGACGACCTTGTTCATCTCCTGGATCGGCGAGGCCGCCGTGCCGGTCGCGACCCTGGTGATGACGTTGCTGGTGCTGGTCTTCGCCGAGGTGTTGCCCAAAACCTACGCCATCCACCATTCGGACCGTGCTGCCCTGGGGGTGGCGCCGGTGCTGCGGGTCGTGGTGGCCACACTGGGGCCGCCGACGCGCGGGGTGACCGCCGTTGTGCGCCTGCTCCTGCGTCTGTTCCGGGCCGACGCCAGCCACGTTACCCTGTCCGACTACGCCGACGAGCTTCGCGGCGCCATCGAGCTGCACCGCGGGCCGGAGCAGGAGACGGCCGAGGAACGGGCGATGCTGCGCTCGATCCTGGACCTGGCGGATGTCGACGTCTCCGAGATCATGACCCACCGGCGCAACGTCGTGGCCATCGATGCGGCGATGCCCCAGGAGCAGATCGTCCAGGAGGTGCTGGACAGTCCCTACACGCGGTTGCCGATATGGCGCGATGACCCGGACAACATCGTCGGCGTCCTGCATGCCAAGGATGTGCTAAGGGCGGTGCAGAACCACCGCGACGACCTGAGCAAGCTGGACCTGGAGGCGATCGCGTCGTCGCCCTGGTTCATCCCCGACACGACCAATCTTCACGATCAGCTCCAGGCGTTCCGCACCCGACGAGAGCATTTCGCGCTGGTGGTGGACGAGTACGGCAGCCTGCAGGGGGTCGTGACGCTGGAGGACATTCTCGAGGAGATCGTCGGCGACATCGACGACGAGCATGACAAGCCCGTCGCCGGCGTGCGGCCGCAGCCGAACGGCAGTTTCATCGTGCAGGGGACGGTGACCATCCGCGACCTGAACCGGAAGTTCGAGTGGGGGCTGGCGGACGAGGACGCCTCGACCATCGCCGGACTGGTGCTGCACGAAGCCAGGCGCATCCCGGAGGTGGGACAGGCCTTCACCTTCTACGATTTCCGGTTCGAGATCCTGCGCCGGCAGCGCAACCAGATCACGCTTCTGCGGGTAACGCCGCCAGCGGTGGCCGAGGACCGCAGCACTCCCGTCGGTGTCGCTTGACGCCCGGCGCCACGGCTCCAGGATCACCGGCATAGGTTCCGTCACCCAGGACAACCGCACCATGCCGCTGTCGCCTCCGGATCCGCGGGAGCCGATCCATCTGCGCCGTATCGAATGCCGCGGTTTCCGCCGCGCCGACGGGCTCTGGGATATCGAAGGGCGGCTGACCGACGAGAAGGCTTACGCCTTCGACACCGAGTATCGCGGGCGCATGGAGCCGGGCGACCCCGTGCATGCCATGGCCATTCGGGTCACGGTCGACGACAGCCTGACCATCCGGGCGATCGAGGCGGCCACCGACAGCGCGCCGTTCCCGGTGTGCGGCGACGTGCCGCCCCGCTTCGAGGCGCTGGTCGGCCTGCGGATGGGCAGTGGCTTCACCCGCCGGTTGACGGAACGGCTCGGCGGCGTGCATGGCTGCACGCACCTGGTGGAGATGATGCGTCCCATCGCCACCACGGCCTTTCAGACCATCATCCCGATCAAGGCCCGGGAGAAGGCGGGGAAGGGTGACAGCGACAAGCGCCCACCACCGGTGATCAACACCTGCCACGCCTTCGCCTCGGACGGCCCGATCGTGCACCGCCATTGGCCGCAGCACTATACGGGACCCGAGACGACGCCAGCCCCAGGACCCGGCCACGCGGCCGCTGACCCAACCTCGGCCGGCGGCTGAGCCGCCCGAAAACCGTCACAGCCCGGTATCGGTCAGGATCGGCGCTATCGCGCTTGCCGCGTCCGAAAGGGCGTTGTGCGCGCGGTCCTGGTCGACGATCTGACCGCGATCCCAGTTGAGCGAGACCGCGCCGGCGAGCGCGCCGTTGGCCGCGACGATCGGACAGGCGGCCAACGCCGTCACCGACTGGTCCTCGAGTTGATGGATCCGGGCCACATCGCCCATGTCCTGGACGTACCGGAAATAGCACTGGCCGGCCGTCAACGCCCGGCCTTCCGCGGAAGCGGCATCCAGCGGCAGGTTCTGGGTGAGGGCACGGACCGGCGTTGCCGACGGCAAGGTGACTTCGTGGCTGGCGCTGAAGCGGATGCCGGCGGCATCCCGATCGGACCGGAACAGCAGGGACCGATCGCCGGCCGCCTCGACGAGGGCGTGGTCCAGCGCCTGGTTGATCAACCGGTCCCGGGCCGCCGCCTCGTCGGGTACGCGATCCATCGCCAGGGCGCCGGTGGGGGTCGGAGGACGGATGATGACGTCGTAGGTGACGCCGACATCCAGCGCCATCTCGATCGGCCGGTCCGGCGCTTCGAGGCGCACCGTGGTCTCACACCCGCCGGCAAGGGCCACGATCGCTGGAAGGACTGCAATCCTGAACGCGCACATCCGCCGACCTCCCCACTGAACCGCCACGGCTGCGGACGCCGCGCCGCCGCGGGGCAACGGTTTCCTAACCAGATCCGCGCAGCATAGCCGGCCAGCGCAGCATCGGGCTGCGCGTCAGTGCCGCTGCGCCGGACAACCCGTTGCGCGAAGGCGCACCGGATGGACGGATATCTCCCATGGCGGTTCCCGTCGCAATGACGGAGGGTTCCCCCCGGGGGGCGACGGTAGGCGGCGACAAGGCGGCCATTCCGTTCCTTGCCCTGTTTATCTTGTTGGTGATGGGCGGCCTGACCGCGGTCAGCTGGTCTTCGCTGGCGGCAGGACACCTTGTCGGCAACGACGACTATCTGCGGTTGGTTCAGGTGCGGGACTGGCTGGGCGGTGCGGGCTGGTATCAGGTGGATCAGCCGCGGCTCAATCCGCCACACGGAACGCCCATGCACTGGGCCCGCTTGGTCGACTTGCCGCTGGTCGCGATCATCGCCGCCCTGACACCGATCATCGGCAGTGCGAAGGCCGAACTGGCCGCCGTCATTCTGGTGCCCGGGATCACGCTGGCCGCCATCGTCGCCGGCGTCGTCTGGGCAGCGGGACCGCTGACCCGCGCTCCGGGCGCCATCCTCGCCGGCGCCGGGGTGGGGCTGCTGCCGTTGGTGGTCGGCCAGATCACCCCGGGGCGCATCGATCATCATGGCTGGCAGCTTGTCTGCGCCATCTTGATGCTCGGCGCCGCGGTCCGGCTGGTCGAACGGCCGGCCGCCAGGGCGCCGGTCATCGTCGCGGCGATAGCCGGTAGCCTCGGCGTCTGGATAGGCCAGGAGTCCGTGCCCTGGATCCTCGCGGTCCATGTGGCCCTGGGGCTGGCGTGGATCGCCGGACGCGATGCCGTGGCCTTGGCCGGCTGGCGGCTGGGTCTCGGCGTCTTCGCGGGCAGTGTTCTGGCCCTTGCCGTGGCGCGGCCGCCGGGTACCTGGCTGACTCCAGCTTGCGACGCGCTGTCCGTCGTGACCCTCGGCCTGCTGTTGACGGCCCTGATTCCGTGGGGCGCCGTTCGGCTGTGGACGCTGACGGCAGCGCCACGCACCACTGCTGGCGCCGGTCTGGTCGGTCGATGTCTGGTCATCGGCCTGCCGGGCGTGGCCGCGCTCGGTGTCTTGATGGTCCTGTTTCCGGAATGCCGCGGCGGTTTCTTCGGCGACACCGATCCCGGCTACCGGGCGTTCTTGCACCAGATTATCGAATCGCGCCCGCTTCTGACGGCCATTTCCGAGGCACCGTCGGTGGGATGGTCGGCGGTGGTCGCCATGGGTCTGGGCGCAACCGGCTTGGCGGTCGCTTTGGCGCTGGCGCGCGCGCAGCGGATGCTGTGGGTCGTGGTCACTGTGTTCTTTGCCATCGCCGCGGTCGGCACCGTTGCCCAGATCCGCATGGGCGGTTTTCTGCAGCTTTTCGCGGCCCTGCCGCTGGGGGTCGGCGCCGGTATGGTGTGGCGGTTCGTCGGAAACCATGGGTTGCTGATCCGCGTGTTCGGCCGCGTCGCCAGCCTGCTGGCGCTCTTGGTCATCTCGTTGCCGGCCATGCTTATCGGCGATGCGGATGGCCTGGACGCGGACCAGGCGACCGGCGAAGCCGCGACCTGCGACATGCGCCCGATCGTTCCCATACTCGACGACCTGGCGGGATCCGGCCATCGTCTGCTGGTCGCCGGCAATCTGGACCTGGCCGCGCCGCTGCTGAACGCGAGCCGGCACACGGCGCTTGGCGGCCCGTACCACAGGGGCGCCGACGGTGCGCTGGCGTCCAACCGGCTTCTGGCGGAAACCGACGATGCCGCCGCCAGATCCCTGGTGCGGGAGCGGGGCATCGATGTGGTGATGGTGTGCCCGACGATGGGTCTTGTAGGGCCGCCGGACAGCGAAGCCCTGGTCAGCCGTCTGATCGACGGGGGGACGCCACCATGGCTGGAACCCGTCGCCGTGCCGGCGGAGTCGGCCTTGCTGGTGTTCCGTGTCCGGGACGGCACCCAGGTCGCGCCGGTCCCCGCAGGGGGCCCCTAGACCCGACGGTCCGGTGACCGCGTGTGCCCACGGGCGCGACGGCACCGCTCAGAGCAATACCGCACCTGATCCCAGCATCTGGACCATTTGCGGCGCCAGGTGAATGGGCGCCCGCAGGCGGCGCAGGGCTTTGACGGCAGGTCTGACTTGCTGCGCATCTGCGGCATCGTCACAGGTCCAGTACAGGCTGATTGCGGTCGGCTCGTCGCGCCGTCCGCCGTTCGCCCCGTCGGGGAACCCCGCTCGCGCGGCTGCCGTGCCGCGCCTGGATCGCGTCCGCCTGCTGGCGAAACGCCGGGTCGCGGCGCACGCCATAAATCCGCTCCCGCGCCAACCTGGCAGCCGCCAGGTGGTCGACGATCGGCAGGGGATAGTCGATCCCAAGGCGGTAGCCGGCCGCCGCCTGGTCGACGGATCCCATGCGCCAGGGCTCGTGGACAAGCGTCGCGGGCACCCGGGCCAGCTCCGGGACCCAGCGCCGCATGAAGATACCATCCGGATCGTGGTCCCGGGACTGTGTGACCGGATTGTAGATCCGTACCGTGTTGAT
>JANQIU010000251.1 GCA_028281985.1 Alphaproteobacteria bacterium
TCTTCGGCCCCGTCGCGGCCCATCGCCAGCATGCGCCAGCGGCCTTCTCCGAGAACGAACATTTAGTGAACAAACGAATTGCCATCGACGGCTTTCCGGGCGATGATAAGGTCTGATCTGCACGAATGCCGCATCGCAGGTTGGCGATGTCGGCGTAGGTCATGGATGTGGATCATGAACAGGGGACACTTTGCCGGCCGGATGACGGCGACATGTGTGACCCCGAACAATCGAAACTCCGCGATATTGCACGCTTTGGTGGGACGAATACATGGACCTCCAAGAGAAATACGAGACCATTCAGTGGCTGTTGAAGGAGGCCGCCGGGGCCGAGACTGACGAAGCGGCCCTGTTTTCCGGGTTGTGCCAGCGATTGACCGAAGCCGGGCTGCCGCTTTTGCGGGCGAACACCGGGACAGCGACGCTGCATCCGATCGTCGCCGGCATGGATTTCGAATGGTGGCGCGGCGAGGATATGGCCGTCACCAGCCAGTGGCTGCGTCAGGACCTGTACGGCAATCCTGACGAGATGGATAAGTATCCTTATGTTTACATGCTCAACCGGGAGCTGACCGAACTGCGGTACGATCTGGCTGGCGGCGAGGACCTTTCCCATCTGCCGGTCCTCAACGGGCTGCGGGAACGCGGGGGCACCGACTATTTCGCCTTGATCTGCCGGTACAGCGGCAGCGCGAAGCCGAGCCCGATCGGCGGTTTGCCGTCGGCATGGGTGACCGATCGGCCGGGCGGTTGGACTGATGCGGAGATCGCCACCATCCGGGAAGTGGCCACGGCCATGACGGCGGCGATCAAGGGGCAGCTTTACGAGCGTATCGGCCGGGATCTACTGACCACCTATCTGGGTAGCGACGCGGGGCGGCGCGTGTTGGAGGGCAGCATCGACCGGGGCACGGTGGAGTCCATCCGCGCGGTCATCTGGTATTCGGACCTGGCCGGGTTCACGCGGCTGGCGGAAACGCTGCCCAAGGAAGAACTGATTGGCCTACTCAACGATTACTTCGAGATCATGGTCGATGTCGTGCACGCCCACCAAGGCCATGTCTTGAAGTTCCTGGGCGACGGCTTGCTGGCCATCTTCCGGCTCGATGAGATGAGCGATGTCTGCGGCATCGCCCTCGACGCCGCGGAGGAGGCCATCAACCGGTTGATCACCCTGTCGGACGCCCGGGCATCGACCGGCAAGCCCGTGGTCGGCGTGACGATGGCCCTGCATCTGGGCGACCTGCAATACGGCAATTTCGGCGGCCTCGACCGGCTGGACTTCACGGCGATCGGCCCCGCAGTCAACGAAACCGCGCGTATCGAGCAGCTCTGCCGGACCCTGGACCAGACGATCCTGGTGTCGTCCGCCTTCCACAAGGCGGCTGAGATGTGCCGGGGGCGCTTGGTGTCGCTGGGGCGGTACGCGCTGCGGGGCGTGTCCCGACCGGATGAACTGTTCACGCTGGAGAGCACATTGGGGGTCAGGCAGGTCGGCACCGCCGTGATCGCCGAGGCCGGGTGATGCGGATCGTTCGGTTGTTGGCAGGCCTGCTGGCGGGACTTGGGATGACGTCCACGGCATCGGCCCAGGAACCGCCACCGCCAGAGGGGGCCATCCGGGTGGCGGCCTTCAACGCCGCCTTGGCCAGATCGGCGCCGGGCGGGCTGGCGGCTGCGCTGGCGGCCGGCGATGCCCAGGCATCGGCGGTTGCCGCCATCCTCCAGGCAGTCCGTCCGGACATCGTGCTGATCAACGAGTTCGACTTCGACACCGATGAGACGGCACTGTCCGCCTTTCGCAGCGGTTACCTTTCGATCCCGCAGGAAGGCGGGCAGCCGCTGGATTTGCCCCATGCCTTCCTGGCGCCCGTGAACACCGGGGTTCCATCCGGGCTGGACCTCGACGGGGACGGCGCCGACGACGGTCCTGGCGACGCCCTCGGCTTCGGCGTTTTCCCGGGCCAGTACGGGATGCTCGTGCTGTCGCGGCACCCGATCGATGCGGCGGCCAGCCGAACCTTCCGGTCGCTCCTGTGGCGGGATATGCCGGAGCCGCGTCTGCCCGACCATCCCGAACGGGCGGGGCAGGCCGACTACTACTCGGCCGAGGCGCTGGACGTCCTGCCGCTGTCTTCCAAGAGCCATTGGGATGTGGCCGTGCGTGTGCCCGGTGGCGTGCTGCATCTCCTGGCCAGCCATCCGACCCCGCCGGTGTTCGATGGGCCGGAGGACCGGAACGGCCGGCGCAATGCCGACGAGATCCGGTTCTGGGATCACTACATCACCGATGGGGCCTGGCCCGAGCTGGCGGACGATCAGGGGCGGATGGGATCGCTGGATCCCGACGCGGCCTTCGTCATCCTGGGCGACCTGAACCTGGATTCGGTCGATGGCGACGGCGACCGCGACACCATGCGCCGTCTGCTGGGGCATCATCGCGTCCAGGATCCGCGGCCGCGCAGCGCCGGTGCGGTGTCCGCCGCGGCGGCGGGCACGGCCAGTGCGGCTCACCTCGGCGATCCGGCCCTGGATACCGCCGACTTCAATGAAGAGGGGGGGCCGGGCAATCTTCGGGTGGACTACGTCTTGCCGTCGGCCGACCTGATGGTCGTCGACAGCGGCGTCTTCTGGCCGGCGCCGGGCGAGCCGCTGGCCGAGGTCGCCCAGCAGGCCAGCGACCACCGGCTGGTATGGGTGGACATCCGGCTCCCCTGACCGACGGCGGTGGAGAAGCGAATGACGTCACCGGTGAACCCGATCTACCGCGACTTGGGCACCACCATCTTCGAGGTGATGTCGCGGCTCGCCCTGCAGCATGATGCGGTCAATCTGGGCCAGGGATTCCCCGACGAGCCGGGACCCGACGATGTCCGGCAGGCGGCGGCGGACGCGCTGATCGACGGTTGGAACCAGTATCCGCCGATGCTGGGCCTGCCGGAACTACGCCGGGCGGTGGCCGATCACGACCGCCGCTTCTATGGGCTGGATCTCGACCCCGACAGCGAAGTGCTCGTCACCTCCGGCGCCACCGAAGCGTTGGCGGCAGCGTGCCTGGCTTTGCTGTCGCCCGATGACGAGGTCATCGTCTTCGAGCCGCTCTACGACGCCTATCTGCCGATGATCCGGCGTGCCGGCGCCGTCCCGCGGCCGGTGCGGCTGGATCCGCCGGACTGGACACTGGACCCGCAGGCCTTGGCCGCTGTGGCCGGTCCGCGATGCCGCATGGTGCTGCTCAACGATCCGATGAACCCGGCGGCCAAGGTCTGGTCGCCCGCCGAGCGGGCCGCCCTGTCGGCACTGGCGCAGGAGCGAGACCTCATCGTCGTCTGCGACGAGGTCTACGAGCACCTCGTGTTCGACGGGCAGCATCACGCGCCGTTGATGGCGGAGGCCGGCATGGCCCAGCGCTGTCTGCGGATCGGTTCTGCGGGCAAAACCTTCTCCCTGACCGGATGGAAGGTCGGCTACGCGGTCGGCCCGCAACCGCTTGTCGGCGCGCTGGCCAAGGCCCACCAGTTCCTGACCTTCACCACACCACCGAACCTGCAGGCCGGTGTTGCGCACGGGCTGGCCAAGCCGGATGGGTTCTTCGCCGACCTGTCCGCACGCATGCAGGCCAAGCGCGACCGTCTGGCCGTCGGCCTGGATCGGCTGGGGTTCCAGGTTCTGCCCTGCCAGGGCACCTATTTCCTGAACATCGATGTTGCCGATAGCGGCATGGGGGCGGAGGCGTTCTGTCGCCGACTGGTGGCGGAGGCCGCGCTGGCCGCCATTCCGCTCAGCCCCTTCTACGATCGCCGGCCCGACGATCAGGTGGTGCGGTTCTGCTTTGCCAAGCAGGACAGCGTTTTGGACATGGCGGTGGACCGCCTCGCCGGCTGGCTGCACGGGCGGGTGCCGCCACGAGCCGCCCTCTAGCTTCAACGGCGTTGCCCTGGACCGTTAAGTCACTCAGGGGAGCAGAAGGTCCCGGAGCATTGCGACCAGCGGTTTGTCCGCCGGCGGCATGGGATAGTCGCGCAGGGCGGCGGGCCGGACCCAGGCAAGCCGTTGGCCTTCCCGCGGTGCGGGCACGCCCTGCCAGGTCCGGCAGACGTAGAGCGGCATCAGCAGGTGAAACTCGTCGTAGGCGTGGCTGGCAAAGGTGAACGGCGCCAGACAGCTCTCTTCGGTGTCGATCCCCAGCTCTTCGCGCAGTTCCCGGATTAGGCCGGCCTCGGGCGTTTCCCCGCTGTGCAGCTTGCCGCCGGGAAACTCCCAAAGCCCTGCCATCGCCTTGCCTGCGGGCCTGCGGGCCAGCAGCACGCGCCCGTCGGCATCGACAAGCGCGACGGCAACGACGATCGTCATGCGCGATGCCGTCACCAATGCGCTCCGCTTGAGGGCAGGCGTTGGGTTTCCGATGTGTCGGCGGCCGGTTCCGCCCGGGTCCAGTAGTCGACCGCGCGCAGGGCCAGGATCGGTACTTCCTCGTTGCGGCCGCGCACGGAGAATTTCCGCATCTGCCGTGCGGCGAACTGCAGACCGGTCTTGTCGAGCACGCGCAGCGACCCGGCATTCTCCGGCAGGCTGGCCGCCCAGATCCGCTCCAGCCGCAGGTGGTGAAAGCCGAACTGGACGGTTGCGCGGGCGGCCTCGGACGCCAATCCCTGACCCCAATACGGTTCGCCGAACCAGTAGCCGAGCTCACCCTCCCGGCCGCGCATCGCCGGCGGCGGGCCATTCTCGGACGGCTCCAGGGCGCTGGCGGCAATACGCAGGCCGATATGGCCGACCATGCTCCCATCCTCGGCCAGGGTGACGACGAACTGATAGTCCTTGGCCAGCTGCCAGTTCCGGTGGGTCTGGGTGATCCACTTCCGTGCGTCGCTCTGAGTGTAGGGGAAAGGGACTTCGGCAAGCCAGCGGACAACATTCCAGTTGTCGATCAAGCGGGCCAGCTCGGCGGCGTCGTCGCTGCGGTGGCGGCGCAGCCGGAGGCGTGGCGTGGTCAGTTCGGTGGGAATGGCGCCGGGCATGCCTGCCGTCAACTCCGGTAGTCGGCGTTGATGGCGATGTACCGGTGCGTCAGATCGCAGGTCCACACCGTAGCCCGGCCACGGCCGACACCAAGATCGATGCCGATCGACACGTTGCGGCCCCGGATATGGGCCGCCACCGGCGCCTCTTCATAGCCGGGCACCTGAAGGCCCGACCGGGCCACCGCGACGCCGCCGATATCGATCGCCAGCCGGTCGCGATCCGCCCGCTCGCCGGCCTTGCCCACCGCCATCACGATCCGCCCCCAATTGGCGTCGCCACCGGCGATCGCCGTCTTCACGAGGGGCGAGTTGGCGACCGACAGGCCGACGCGGCGGGCCGCCTGGCGCGAGGTGGCGCCGCTGACGGTGATGGCGATCAGCCGTTCGGCACCTTCGCCGTCGCGGACCACCTGCAGGGCCAAGTCTTGCAACAGCGAGTCGAGCTGGCGTCGGAAGTCGCCGAGGAGGGGGGACGTCGGCCGGTCGGCTGCCGGATGCCGCGCCTGGCGGGTGGCGCAGAGCAGCAGGGTGTCGCTGGTCGAGGTGTCGCTGTCGACGGTGATGCAGTTGAAGGTGCGGTCCGTGGCGCGCCGGAGCAGCGGGGTCAGAACCTCTTCGGGAAGGTCGGCGTCGGTGACGACGAAAGACAGCATCGTCGCCATGTCCGGCGCGATCATGCCGGACCCCTTGGCGATGCCGGCAAGCGTGACCGGCACACCACCGATCTGGGCGACGCGGACCGCGCCCTTGGCAAAGGTGTCGGTGGTGCGGATCGCGTCGGCGACATCTTGCCATGCATCGGGCCGCAACCCCGATGCCAGTCCGGGCAGTCGGCGGCTGATCGCATCCGGCGGCAGTGGATCGCCGATGACGCCGGTGGAGGCCAGGAACACCTCTTCCGGGCGGCAGGTCAGGATCTCAGCCGCGGTCTGCGCCGTTTGGCCCACGACGTCGTCGCCGGCCTGGCCGGTGAAGGCGTTGGCGTTGCCGGCATTGACGACAATGGCGCGAACCCGGCCTTGCGGCAGATGGCGGCGGCACCACACGACCGGGGCGCTGGGGCAGTGCGACCGGGTCAGCACGCCGGCAATCGCACTGCCCGGCGCCAGGGCGAACAGCGCCAGGTCGCGCTGTCCGTCCTTCTTCAGCCCGGTTGCGGCCCCGGCGAGTTCGAGGCCGGGTATCGGGGGAATGTCAGGGAAGCGGGCCGGTGCCAGCGGCGACAGGGGCAGATCCATCGATCTCGGTTCAGGGCAGCGGCTGCCCTTCTTCATCGAACAGGGTGATCTCGGCGGCGTCGCGCAGCTCGGCGACGATCTCCTGCGACAAGCGATTGCGCAGCTCGCCTTCGATCTGCGGCCGCACCTCTTCCAGGCTCGGCGGTTCCACCGTCCGTCGGTCTTCGACCTTGATCACGTGCCAGCCGAACTGCGTTTCCACCGGTTCGGTGCTGTGGGCGCCCACTTCCATGGCGAAGGCCGCGTCGCCGAAGGCCGGCACCATGTCACCCTGTCGGAAGTACCCCAGATCCCCGCCGCGGCTGCTGCTGGGACCCGTCGAGCGTTCCTGGGCCAGTTCGGCGAAATCACCGCCTTCGTCGATCGCCGCGATGACGTCGATCGCCTCTTCCTCGGTTTCAACCAGGATGTGCCGCGCCTGAACCTCTTCCACCGGCGGCTGGGCGGCGACGAACTCCTCGTAGATCGTCTGCAGGCGCTCGTCGCTGACCCGATCCTCGACGGCCTGGTCCAGCCAGGCCTGCTGGACGAGCTGCCGCTCGGCCTGTTCCAGGCGAGTCTGGACGTCTTCGGACTCGTCCAGGTTGGCGGCGTAGCCTTCCGCCGCCATCAACCGGCCGTTGACCAGCTGGTCGGCAACCAGCGGCACCAGCATCGGCGGCGGGATCTGCTGGACCATGTTCGGCGGCAACTGGTCCAGCATCGACAGGACTTCCGACAGCATGATGTCTTCGCCGTTGACGTTCGCCACGACACGGTCTTCTTCCGGCTCCGACGCGTCCTGGGCCAGGGCCGCCGGCGTGGTTGCGGCAAGAACCAGGGCCGCGCCGGCCACAAAACGAAGCGATCGAAGACTGGTCATGGAGAGGCGACTCCCGCGGTGGAGGATGCCGGGACAGTCGTCTGCCTGGCGTGGTGCCAGGGTAAAGCACATCGGCGTCCGCCGGAGCAAGCCGTGGGGATCATCGGCGCGGATGTGCCCCGGACCGCGTCTCCGCGGCGGCGGTACGCCGTCGCGGCGATGCAACTATATGGCGTCTGTATGGCATGCGGAATGAAAAACAGCTAAAATTTTACCCTAATCAAATAGTATAGAAATTAAATATAATTGATCTCTAGAGAATGCAAATAATTAAGGACGTTGTTTTACTGGATGTTCAGACCTCATGTGCCATACCGGAACAGTCGATTGATAGATGTTTGTCATCCAGGAGGGTAGTGATGTCGAAACTGACAACAAGGCCAACGGCGATGGATCCCCAGGCGTCCGACGTGATGCCGCCGGCACTTTCCCTCGACCTGTCGGATTTCGACTTGCCGCCTGCCAATACCAAGCGCTGGGGGATCCGGCGCAAGGCGGCTGTCGTCGCCGCGGTCAGCGCCAATGTTCTTTCAATCGACGAGGCCTGCCGGATGTACAGCCTGAGCGAGGAAGAGTTCTTTTCCTGGATGGCGCGGGTCGAACGCCACGGCGTCCCCGGGCTGCGGGTGACCCGATTGTGCGACTACCGGCGCAAGGAGCGCGCCGAGGCGTCGGACCAACCCGAACCGGCGAAGCATTGAGCCCGGCGAAGCGCTAAGTCAGCCAGGGCACTGAGTTAGGCAGGGCAGGGACCAGCGCGGCGACGCCCTACCCAGCGACGGCCGGCCCGTCAGCCGCGGGCATCGGCATCGAGCAAGTCATCGACGGCATCGATCAGTTCCTGGGTGGTGAACGGCTTGTAGAGGATCGCGTTGGCCCCGAACGCCTGCGACAGCGACAGTGCCGGGTCGGCGGGGAGCTGCGGACTACCGCCGGAGATCGCCAGGATCTTCTGCTTGGTCATCGTCTGACGAAGACTCTTGATCAGACCGATCCCGTCGAGTTTCGGCATGGCGACATCGGTGATCACCAGGTCGAAGGCGTTGCCGTCCATCATGTCCAGGGCCTGTTGGCCGTCGGCCGCCGTGGCGACCTCATGGGCATGCTTGCCGAGGATTTTCTGCAGCGACAGACGAACGCTGTCCAGGTCGTCGACCACCAAGATACTGGCCATTTCTGCTTCCCTTCGGTCGGCTGGACCGCGCCCGAGCGCTGTGACTGGCACCGTGGCCACACGTCGCATGTTAGGCGTTCTTTCAGGACTCGTTAATCGGCTACGGCAGCTTTTGTTTGTTCTTGGACGGAACCGGTCCTGGGAGTCGATTGCGGCAGGAACACCGCGACTGTGGTGCCGGCGCCAAGCGTGCTTTCGATCTGCAGGGCGCCCTTCCAGCTTCGCACGATGTCGTGGACCACGGCCAATCCGAGCCCGGTGCCTTCGCCGACCGGTTTGGTGGTGAAGAACGGCTCGGTGGCGCGCCGCAGGGTTTCCGGAGCCATGCCGGGACCGTTGTCGGTCACGCTGATGCGCGTATAGCTGGCCGGCAGCAACCCCAAAGGCACCGCCTCGTCGGAAGACAGGGCAATGCGCTCGACCTCCACGACGATACGGCCATGCCCGCGCAGTGCGTCGGCGGAGTTGGTCAGAAGGTTGACCAGTAGTCGGGTCAGCTCGGTCGGATTGACGGCGGCCGACGCCGTCGGCTCCGACATCTTCTCCACAACATCCAGATTGACGGGCAGGGTTCGCCGAAGCATGCGCAGCGCATCGGACACGATGGGCCCAAGGGGCTGCGGGCGATCGGCCGGTATCTGTCGGTGGGCGAAGGTCAGAATGCCCCGCACCACGTCGCGGGCTCGGTAAGCGGCATCCAGGATCGTGCTGAACGCGAGTTCCACGGTTTCCTTGTCGTCGAGCGTGGACAGGCCGAATTCCGCCATCGAGAGAACCGGCTGCAGTTGGTTGTTGATCTCGTGCGCGACGCCGCCAGCAAGCCGGCCTAGGGACTCCATGGTTTCCCGGTGCCGCGTCAGCGAATCGTGCTCGCGCTCGCGGGTCACGTCCCGCTGAAGGCTGACATGGGCGACGATCTGCCCCCGGCTGTCGAAGACCGGGGCCAGCGTGATCCTGTTCCAGAAAACCGTTCCGTCTTTCCGGTAGGCCGGCACATCGGCGGTGTCGCCGGCGTTCGGCAACGACCCCAAGGCGGCAACGCTCGATCCGGCAAGCGTGCCCAGGCGCAGATCGGCCCAGCCGTGACCGATGACCTCGTCGCGGACGTAGCCGGTCATCTGCTCGAACGCCTTGTTCACATAGATGAACGCGGCTTCCGAACTGGCGTCGTGGATAGCCAGCGCCGAGGGGCTGGCATCCACCGCCGCGCGCAGCGTGTCGGCTTCCTGGAGCAGCGACCGCAGCTTCTCCTCGGTGGCCATCCGTTCCGAAACGTCGGCTGCGGCATAGATGAACCCGCGGTGCCCGGAGCGGCCACGAAGATGGGCCCAGTGCAGTTCGGCGTGGATCGTGCGGCCATCCGCGTGCCGGCAGCGGACCGGTTCGGGCTGGCTGGGCACCGGTAGCCGCGCCCAGGCGTCCAGGCGGTCGCGGAACGACGGCTGGTCTTCGGCCACCAGCGTGTCGTAGACCATCCGGCCGATCAGGGCACCGGGTTCCTCCCCCAGCATCGCATGCCGGGCCCGGTTGGCGTAGAGGATGCGCCCGTCGCCGTCGATCTCCTCGATGCCGATCGGCAGCATGTCCAGCAGGGCGCGACGGTGTTCGTCGCCTGCCCGCCGGGCCTCGTCGCTTTGCCAGCGGTCGGTGACGTCTTCGACAAAGCCGACATGCAGGCGTCCCTCGGTCCGGCTGACCGTCCGGTTGCCGCCGCGGTACCAGCGTTCCGAGCCATCGGGCATGTGGACCAGCCGTTCCTCGGTGCGGGAGATGACCTCCCACCAGGCGCCGCGGTCGATCTCCCGGGCCAGGCGCTGACCATCGCCGGCGAACAGCGCCAAGTCGACGCCCAGTGCCTGTTTCGCCGCCGCATTGATGTACAGTCGCTCCGCCGGATCCCGGTACAGCGACACGCCGACGGGCAGGGCGTCGAGCACGGCGCCGATCCACCCGACCCGATCGATGTCCGCCGCTTCGACGGGACGGGTGACCACGGCAACGGCATGATCGGCCATCGTGGAAGGGTCCAGTGCCGTGACGACGGCGTCGACGGCCCGTGTGCCGTCGGGGAAGGGGGCCGTGCATCGCAGGCGGGCGGAACGTCGCAGGGCGGCCGCTTCGACGATGGCTTGCGTAAGAGCGCCGCCCGGCTCACCCAGCAGGTCTTCGTCGGTCGATCCGACCAGATCGTGCGCGGGCAGGTCCAAACGCTGGCAAAGGGCCGGATTTGCCCAGACATACCGGGCATTCGGGTCGTAGATCGCGACGCCGTCGGCCGTCGATTCGGCGAGCTGTCGAAAGGTCTCCGGGGAGGATTGGGCGGGATCGAAACTCATGACGGTCGGCATGACCCCTGGGCGCCGGAACACGGTGCCCGGCTTGTCGGCGGACGGCCTGCCTGCCTCTCACCGAGATGCGATCGAACGCTAATCTATCAGACCCTAGGGATTTCGGCTACGATCGCCGCCAATATGTGTCCGCAACCAGATGCATCGTCAGGATATGAAGCCCCATATGCCGACGCCACAGTCCGTTGCAGAGCTGTTCCAACGTGTCTGCCAGGCGAATTATGTTCTGGGCTATAGTTCAGGCCTGAATCCGGCCCAATGGTCGGCGCTCCGTTACTTCGCGCGTGCCAACAGGAACGCCCGGACGGTCAGTGCTTATTTTAAGAGCCACGGAATCACCTCAGGCACGGCATCCCAGACGGTCGCCGCTCTTGTCCGGAAGGGATACCTGGTCAGCACGCCGGTCCCGGGAGACGGGCGGGCGAAAAGCCTGGAATTGACGGAAGCGGGCGAGAAGTTTCTCGAAAACGACCCGGTGCGCAGCTTCGTCTCCGTTCTCGACGATATGGACGGTGCCGACCGTCTGACGCTGGCCGAGGCGATGGAACGGTTCCTGCGGGAAGTCTATGCGCGGGGCATCCTGGCGGGCCCGATGCCGCCGGTCATGACCGTCGACGCGGCAGCCCCGGTGGACTGAGCCGGCCGTGTCGCCGCGCTCTAGCGGCGGCCGAACAGGCGTTCGACATCGGCCAGCTTGAGTTCGACATAGGTGGGACGGCCGTGATTGCATTGACCGGCGTGCGGCGTCGCTTCCATCAGGCGCAGCAGTGCGTTCATCTCCTCGACGCCAAGCCGACGGTGGGCACGGATACTGCCGTGGCAGGCCATGGTCGCGCACACCGCCTCCAGCCGGTCGCGCACCGGACAGGTGGGCGCCATGTCCAGAACGGCGTCGGCGATGTCCCTGGCAAGGCCGGCGGCATCCGCTGAACCGAGCGGCGCCGGGGTGGCCCGGACGACGACCGCGCCGGGTCCAAAGCGCTCGACCTCAAGGCCCAGTTCCGACAGCTCCGCCGCCCGCTGTTCCAGGGCGTCGGCGGCGCGGTCGCCGATCTCCACCACCTCTGGCAGCAACAGGGTCTGGGCCGGAACCGGCCCCGATGCCAGCGCTTCTTTCATCCGCTCGTAGACGATGCGCTCATGGGCGGCGTGCTGATCCACCAGAACCACGCCGTCGCGGGTCTGGGACACGATGTAGGTGCCGTGCACCTGTGCGCGCGCGACCCCCAGCGGCAGTGTTTCGGCCGGATCCGGTGGCTGCGGCGCGCCGGGATCTTCGGTGGTCGGCAGGGAGGCGCCCCCGGCGCCAAGGGCCAGTTCTGCCGGAGCGCTGCCCGGCGCGGGTGCCTGGAAGGCCGCCGCGCGCTCCATCACGCCGCGGTTGGGTCGGCCCGCCTGCGGCAGCCCCCAGCCGCCGGAAGAGGGCTGAAAGGCCCCCAGCGTCGCCCCGGCGACGGATGTCGATGCCCGGTGCCCCGCCTCGGCCAGGGCATGGCGCAAGGCGCCGACGATCAGTCCGCGAACCGTTCCCGGTTCGCGGAACCGCACCTCCGCTTTGGCTGGATGGACATTGACGTCGACGCGCTCCGGCGGCACCGAGACGAACAAGACCGCGACGGGGTGCCGGTCACGGGGCAGGAAGTCGGCATAGGCGCCGCGAAGTGCGCCGGCCAGCAGTTTGTCGCGGACCGGCCGGCCGTTGACGAAGAGATACTGCGCCAGTGCCGACCCGCGGTTCAACGTCGGCAGGCAGGCCAGGCCTTGCAGGCGGATCCCGTCGCGTTCGGCTTCGATCTCCAGGGCGTTCTCCGCCACCTCGCGCCCCAGAATGGCGGATACCCGTTCGCGCCGCGATTCCGGTTCCGGGGTGGCCGGCGCGGCGGGGCGGCAGGCCAGCTTCCGGCGACCGTCGTCGGTCACCGTGGAGGCCACGCGGGGATGCGACAGGGCCAGCCGCTCCACCGCATCGAGCACGGCCGCGCTCTCCGCCCGCTGGCTTTTCAGGAACTTCAGCCGCGCCGGTGTGGCGTAGAACAGGTCCCTGACCTCCACCATGGTGCCGATGGCGCGGGACGCCGGTTCGACTTCGCCGACGCTGCCGCCATCGACCGTCAGTGACCAGGCCGTGTCCGCCGACCGGGACCGGCTGGTCAAGGTCAGGCGGCTCACCGCGCCGATCGAGGGAAGGGCCTCGCCGCGGAAACCCAAAGTGTCGATCTGCAGCAGGTCCGATCCGGGAAGCTTGGACGTGGCATGCCGTTCGACCGCCAGCAACAGGTCGTCCGGCAGCATGCCGAGGCCGTCATCGGCCACCGTCAGCAGCGTGCGCCCACCCTCCCGCAGGGTGACGTCAATCGACGCAGCGGATGCGTCGAGCGCGTTCTCGACCAGCTCTTTGGCGGCCGCGGCCGGCCTCTCGATCACTTCGCCCGCCGCGATTCGATTGATCAACGTCGCCGGCAGGCGCCGGATCGCATTTTCGGTTAACGAGGCCGACAACGACATGTTGGGCTCCGTGCCCGGTTCGTGCACCATGGATAGACAGCATACTGCGGCGGCGGCGTTCTCCCGTGCAAGCGTCGAGGCATGATCCCCGGGCGCGGCGGCCGACCCAGGCATTCGGCTTGAACGTCCGTCTGGATATGGGAGATTGGGCGCCACGACCGAAATGCGCCTTCGTGCGCAACAACCGCAGAGGCTCTGGGGGATCGGAATGCACCGAATGGTTCTGGTGGGCACCGCTGTTGGCGCCTTCTTTGTGATCGGTTCTCCGGCACAGGCGGCTTGTCTGATCGATCCAGCGGGCAACCGCATGCAGGTCCCCGATGCCAACGTGCCGGCGCTTCTGGAGGCGGGCTTCCAGCCCTGTCCAGACGGCGACGCGGCACCGGCGGGTCCCGTGCCGGCCGAGTTGCCGGCAGAGCAGGCCCCAACACCCGATGACGTCGCGGTACCGGCCGATGCCGACCCGGCACCGGAGCCCGAGCCGGCTGCCGCGGAGCCGGCGCCCGCCCCGGCCCAGCCCGCCCCGGCCCAGCCTGCAGCAGACCCTGAACCGGTCGCGGCGCCGGCCCCGGCAATTGCCGAGCCGGCGGACCTGACATGCCTGGTCGAGCCGTCGGGACGCGAAATCCAGGTATCGGCCAGTGCGGTGGCGGGATTGATCCAGGCCGGGTTCGTGCCCTGCGAGCCGGGAGCCGACGAGGCGGTTGCGGCGGTGCCGGAGCAGACCGCGGACCCGGTGCCACCGGCGGGTCCGGCCGCCGGGGACCCGCAAGCGACGGCTCCGGAAGGCCCGTCGCCGGCACCCGCCGCCGCGGCGCCGGCGCCTGCCCCGCCGGCCGATGCGGAGGTGGCCGCCTTGCCGAGCCTGCCGGCTGCACCGGAGTCGGCGGATGATCTGGCCGCGCTTGAGGCGGCTGCCGAAGCCGGTGACGCTGCGGCAGCCCTGGCCCTTGGCGAGGCCCTGGAGGCGGGGGCCGTCGGTGAACCTGACGCCACGGCCGCGGCGGACTGGTACCGCCTGGCCGCCGACGCCGGCCAGCCCCGCGCGCAGGCCCGGCTGGCGGCGCTCTATCTCGGCGTGAACGGTGTCGACCGCGATGTCGCCGCCGCCCTGGATCTTTCGCAGGCGGCGGCCG
>JANQIU010000269.1 GCA_028281985.1 Alphaproteobacteria bacterium
CCGGAGGCGTTCGCCCGTTTTGCTGAAAGCTGAACCGATGATCGGCATTGCGGTCGTGTCGCCGGGCTTTGCCAGGGCTCCCGTCATCGAGACCGATCGCCTGGTGCTGCGCCCCCACGCGCTTGTCGATTTCGCGGACTACTTCGCCATGTGGTCCGACCCGTCGGTGGCGCGCGCGATCGGCGGCGGCGGTAGCCGGGAAACCACCTGGCTGCGCTTCCTGCGCTATCCCGGCCACTGGTCCATGATGGGGTTCGGCTATTGGGCGCTCGAATGGCGGGAAACCGGCCGGTTCGTCGGCGAGGTGGGGTTCGCCGATTTCCACCGCGATATCTCGCCGCCGATGCAGGGCATGCCGGAAATCGGATGGGCCCTGGCCCCGGCCGCCCAGGGCCAGGGTCTGGCCACCGCAGCGGTAAGGGCGGTGGTGGCCTGGGGCGACGCCCACTTCACGCCCCCGACCCGAACCGCCTGTCTGATCAGCCCGGGCAACGCGGCATCCTTACGGATCGCCGCGAAATTCGGCTACCGGGAGGCTGCCCGCACCCTCTACAAGGACCGCCCGATCTTCCTGCTGACCCGATGATCTGTCGCCTGGTCCGTGCCAACGCTTCGCGATCCGGGTCGTTTCATCGGCAGACACGGCCGCTTTCAGCGGTATCGTCAATGATAACCATTGAGCCTCGCCCAATTGGCGATGGACACGGCAGCCTTTACGATCTTTCATAAGCAAAACAAAAATAGGGTCAGGCTGCCTGGGGTTGGGGCTACCGCCTCCGCTATTGTGAGGATCAGCCACCATGCCGTTCTCCAAGGTATTGATCGCAAATCGGGGTGAAATCGCCATTCGCGTCCTGCGCGCCGCAAACGAGCTGGGCAAGCGAACGGTGGCCATCTACGCAGACGAGGACAAACTCTCGCTGCACCGCTTCAAGGCCGACCAGGCCTTCAAGATCGGGGATGGGCTAGGACCGGTCCGCGCCTATCTGTCGATCGACGAGATCATGCAGCTGGCGCGCCGGTCCGGGGCCGACGCCATCCACCCCGGATACGGCTTCCTGTCGGAAAATCCCGATCTAGCCGACGCATGCCACGCCGAAGGCATCACCTTCATCGGCCCGCAACCGAAGACCATGCGGCTGTTGGGGGACAAGGTCTCCGCCCGCAACGCGGCGGTTGCCGCCGGTGTTCCGGTCGTCCCGGCATCCGGCGTCCTGTCCGACGACATGGCCGAGGTTGCCAAGATCGCCGAGGAGATCGGCTACCCGCTGATGCTGAAGGCGAGTTGGGGCGGCGGCGGGCGCGGCATGCGGCCAATCCGGTCGGCCGCGGAACTGGAAGACCAGGTCTTTTCCGGCAAGCGGGAAGCCGAAGCCGCCTTCGGCAACGGTGCCGTCTTCCTGGAGAAGCTGATCGAGCGGGCCCGCCACGTGGAAGTGCAGATCCTGGGCGATCGGCACGGCAACATCGTGCATCTGTTCGAGCGCGATTGCTCGGTCCAGCGCCGCAATCAGAAGGTGGTGGAACGCGCACCCGCCGCCTACCTGTCGGACGAACGCCGGGCCGAGGTCTGCGAGCTGGGGCTGCGCATCGCCCGGCACGCCAACTATGAATGCGCCGGCACCGTCGAGTTCCTCGAGGATGTCGACACCGGGCGCTTCTACTTCATCGAGGTCAATCCCCGGGTCCAGGTCGAACACACGGTGACCGAGGAAGTCACCGGCATCGACATCGTGAAGGCGCAGATCCGCATTGCCGAAGGCGGGCGGATCGGCGTGCTGGAGGAAACCGGGGTGCCGCCACAGGCGGAAATCACGCTGCATGGCCATGCGCTGCAATGCCGGATCACCACCGACGACCCGTCGAACAACTTCATTCCCGACTACGGCCGCGTCACCGCCTACCGCGGCGCCACCGGGTTCGGCATTCGGCTTGACGGCGGGACCGCGTATTCCGGCGCCTTCATCACCCGATACTACGACTCCCTGCTGGAGAAGGTGACGGCCTGGGCGCCGACCCCCGACGAGGCGATCGCCCGCATGGATCGCGCGCTGCGCGAGTTCCGCATTCGCGGCGTCGCCACCAACCTGTCGTTCCTGGAGAAGCTGATCGCCCATCCGGAGTTCCGGGACTACAGCTACACGACCAAGTTCATCGACAACCATGCCGAGCTGTTCGATTTCAGGCCGCGCAAGGACCGGGCAACCAAGATCCTGAACTACATCGCCGCGACGACCGTCAACGGCCATCCCGATGCGCTGAACCGCCCGCGGCCGCCGGCCCATGCCTTGCCGCCGGTTGTGCCAACGCCGAAGGTCGACGTGCCGCCGCCGGGCACCCGGACGATGCTGGAGATCGACGGCCCGAAGGCAGTCGCCGACTGGATGCTGGCGCAATCGCGCGTGCTGGTGACCGACACGACGATGCGCGACGCCCACCAGTCGCTGCTGGCCACGCGCATGCGCAGCTTCGACATGATCGCCGCTGCCCGGGCTTATGCCGCCAATCTGCCCGAACTGTTCTCCATGGAGTGCTGGGGCGGCGCGACCTTCGACGTCTCCATGCGCTTCCTGCAGGAATGCCCCTGGGAACGGCTGCGGGTCCTGCGCCAGCACATGCCCAACCTGCTGCTGCAGATGCTGCTGCGCGCATCAAACGGCGTCGGCTACACCAACTATCCCGATAATGTGGTACGGCGGTTCACGCTGCAGGCCGCGGAATCGGGCGTGGACGTATTTCGGGTGTTCGACTCGCTAAACTGGGTCGACAACATGCGCGTGGCCATCGACGCGGTGCTGGAGAGCGGGAAGATCTGCGAAGGGGCGATCTGCTACACCGGCGACGTCCTCGATCCCGATCGCTCCAAGTACGACCTGAAGTACTACGTCAGCATGGCGCGCCAACTGGCCGATGCCGGCGCCCATATCATCGGGATCAAGGATATGGCGGGTCTGGTGCGCCCGCCGGCGGCACGGCTGCTGGTCAAGGCCATCAAGGAGGAAACCGGCCTGCCGCTGCACTTCCACACCCACGACACGTCGGGGATCTCCGGTGCTTCGGTAATGGCGGCGATCGAGGCGGGGGCGGATGCCGTGGACGCCGCCATGGACTCGCTGTCGGGCCTGACCTCCCAGCCGACGCTGGGATCGATTGTCGAGGCCTTGCGCCACACCGAGCGCGACACGCAGCTGGATCCGGCGGCGATCCGGCAGCTCTCCGACTACTGGGAGGCCGTTCGGCTGCAATACGCCGCCTTCGAAAGCGATCTGAAATCCGGTGCCTCGGAAGTCTATCTGCATGAGATGCCGGGTGGTCAGTTCACCAACCTGAAGGAGCAGGCCCGCAGCCTGGGCCTGGCGGAGCGCTGGCGCGACGTGGCCCAGACCTATGCCGACGTCAACCGGATGTTCGGCGATATCGTCAAGGTGACGCCGTCGTCGAAGGTGGTGGGGGATATGGCGCTGGCCATGGTTTCGGCCGGGCTGACGCCGGAGGATGTCGAGGACCCGGATCGGGAGGTGTCCTTCCCCGAATCCGTCGTCGGCCTGTTCATGGGCGAATTGGGTCAGCCGCCGGGCGGGTTCCCCAGGGCACTGCAGGAGAAGGTGCTCAAGGGCCACGCGCCTCTCACCGAACGGCCCGGGCTGACCCTGGCCCCCACCGATTTCGGTGCCAAGCGCCAGGAAGCCGAGACGGCGGTCGGCCGGCCGATCAGCGAGGAGGAGCTGGACTCCTACCTGATGTATCCCAAGGTGTTCGTCGACTACGCCAACCGCGCCAACGAGTACGGGCCCCTGTCGGTGCTGCCCACGCCGGTCTTCTTCTATGGCATGGAACCGGGACAGGAGATTTCCGTCGACCTGGAGCCGGGCGTCACGCTGGTCATCCTGTGCCTTGCCATCGGTGAACCCGACGAAGAAGGCATGGTGAAGATGTTCTTCGAGTTGAACGGCCAGCCCAGGACCGTGCGCGTCGCGGACCGACGGGCGTCGGCCGGTATCGCCCGGCGCCCGAAGGCGGATCCGTCCGATCCGAGACATGTCGCGGCACCGATGCCGGGACTGGTCGCCTCGGTGGCCGTCGAAGCCGGCCGAAAGGTCGCCGCCGGCGACCTGCTGTTGACGATCGAGGCGATGAAGATGGAAACCGCCGTCCATGCCGATCACGACGGGGAGGTGGTCGAAGTCGTCGCCCCGACCGGCAGCCAGGTGGACGCAAAGGACCTGCTGGTCGTGTTGAACTGAGGGCGCGCCACCACGATCGCCCGCGGCGACCGAGCCGCTCCCGGGCCGCTCCCGGGCCGACGCGCCACCTGACGCGTCGGCCTGTCCCGGCGGCGGTGGATCCGGTGCGGCTTCGGGCGAGCGGCCGGTTTAACCGGCCAGCTTTGCCTTCAGGATGTCGTTGACCATCGCCGGGTTAGCCTTGCCCTTGGTGGCCTTCATCACCTGGCCGACGAACCAGCCGAACAGCTTGTCCTTGCCGCTCCGGTACTCCGCCACCTTCTCGGAGTTGCCGGCGATGACCTGATCGATGGCGCTTTCGATGGCCCCGGTGTCCGTGACCTGGCGCAGGCCCTTGGCTTCGACGATGGCGGCGGCGTCGCGGCCGGTCTCCATCATGTCGGCGAACACATCCTTGGCGATGCGCCCGGAAATCGTGTTGTCGCCGATCAGGTCGATCAGCCCGCCCAGCTGGGCCGCGGTGACCGGGCTGTCGCCGATGTCCTTGCCGGCCTTGTTCAACGCGCCGAACAGCTCGGTGATCACCCAGTTGGCCGCCATCTTTGGATCGCGGCCGCCGGCCACCTGTTCGTAGTAGTCGGCCCGTACCCGTTCCGCCACCAGGACCGTGGCATCATAGGCCGAAAGGCCGTAGTCCGACACGAACCGCGCTTTCTTGTCGTCGGGCAGTTCCGGCAAGGTCCGGCGGACCGCTTCGATCTCCTCGTCGGTCAGCTCGAGCGGCAGCAGGTCGGGATCGGGGAAGTAGCGATAGTCGTGCGCCTCCTCCTTGGAGCGCATCGACCGGGTCTCGCCCCGGTTCGGATCCCACAACCGCGTTTCCTGATCGATCTGCCCGCCGTCCTCCAGAACGCCGACCTGCCGCCGGGCCTCGTATTCGATCGCCTGGCTGACGGCGCGGATCGAGTTGACGTTCTTGGTCTCGGTCCGGGTCCCCAGATCGTTGCTGCCGCAGCGCCGCACCGACACGTTGACGTCGCAGCGCATTGATCCTTCCTCGAGATTGCCGTCGCAGGTCCCGAGATAGCGCATGATCGACCGCAGCTTACGCAGGTAGGCGACCGCATCTTCCGGCCCACGCAGATCAGGCTCCGACACGATTTCCATCAGCGCGACGCCGGACCGGTTCAGGTCGACATAGGTCTCGGTCGGGCTCTGGTCGTGGATCGACTTGCCGGCATCCTGTTCCAGATGCAGCCGGGTGATCCCGACGGTGCGAACGTCCCCGTCGGGGAGATCGAGGGTGATCTGGCCTTCACCGACGATCGGTTGCTTGTACTGGCTGATCTGATACCCCTGCGGCAGATCGGGGTAGAAGTAGTTCTTCCGGTCGAACACCGAGACCTTGTTGATCTGCGCCCGCAGGCCCAGGCCGGTGCGCACCGCCTGTTCCACGCAGGCGCGGTTGATCACCGGCAGCATGCCCGGCATGGCGGCGTCCACCAGGCTGACTTGGCTGTTGGCCTCGGCCCCGAAATCAGTGGCCGCACCGGAAAACAGCTTGGCGTTGGAGATCACCTGGGCATGCACCTCCAGCCCGATGACCATCTCCCACTCGCCGGTTTCGCCTTCGATCACATAGCCCATGGGGTCCCCAATCGGTCTCGCAACAACGCCGCGGAACGGCCGGCTAGAAAGCATCCTGCACGGCGCAGGTCAAACCCGGACGGAACAGCCCTCAGGTGATGTCCGCAACCGTTGCCCCGGTCGCCGCCGCAAGGGCCGCGGCGTCGACCTCGAACACCGCGTTGGGCGCGCCGGCCGCCGCCCAGACGCGGTCGTGCGCCAGCAGCGTCGCATCCATCCAGGCGTCGATCGGCTGCAGGTGGCCGAATGGCGCGACGCCGCCGATGGCGAAGCCCGTCAGTCGCCTGACCGCTTTGGGATCC
>JANQIU010000303.1 GCA_028281985.1 Alphaproteobacteria bacterium
GCCATTCAGGGCCTGCTCCAGGTCCCTTTCGTCCTCGGCACCGAGCGCCCGGCGCGGAGGTTGGTCCGGTCCACGCTGCCGGACGGGCGGTGCCTGGCGTAGCGCGATCCGGGCGACCGCCCGAAAGCCCAGATAGGCATTGACCCGTTGCAGGATGCGCGGCGTGTCGTGCTGGATCTCCAAGGCCGCGGCGGGGCTCGACCGCAGCGTCAGAATGCCGCCGTCCTCGCCGCGTCGGGCGGGCGTCAGCTTTTCCGGGGTCGCCCGGGCTGCCAGGTCCGGCCCGACGATGTCCGGCCAATCGGCCAGGACAGTGCCCAACGCCGCCGACTTGCGGCCCAACGCATCGCGGGCTATCGGCTGGGTCAATTGGGCAAGGCTGCGCGGCAGGGGCATGGAAGCGGATCACCCATTGGGCCGGCGGGACACGCCGGCGACCGGATCTTCACATTACGGTACATCCGACGGCGGGCCAACGCACGCGGTCGCGGAAGAGGCTGGTCGGGTTCTGGACTGGTACGACCGGCACCGCCGCCGGTTGCCGTGGCGGGCGCTGCCCGGCGATGTCGCCGACCCCTACCGGGTTTGGCTGAGCGAGATCATGCTGCAACAGACGACCGTCGCGTCGGTCGGCCCCTACTACGTGCGGTTCATCGGGCGTTGGCCCACCGTGACCGCGCTGGCCAATGCTAAAGACGCCGACGTGATGGCGGCCTGGGCGGGCCTGGGCTACTACGCCCGCGCCCGCAACCTGCTGGCCTGTGCCCGCACCGTGCGCGACCGGCATGCCGGCCGGTTTCCCGACACCGAAGAGGCGCTCCGGACCCTGCCGGGCATCGGTGACTACACGGCTGCGGCGGTCGCCGCGATCGCCTTCGACCGGCCAGCCGCGGTGTTGGACGGCAACGTCGAGCGGGTCGTTGCCCGGCTTCGCGGCGTCGACACGCCCTTGCCGGGCGCCAAGCGCGAACTCCGGGACCATCTGTCGCGGATCACGCCGAACCAGCGCCCCGGCGATTTCGCCCAGGCGATGATGGATCTGGGCGCCATGGTGTGCACGCCGCGGCGGCCGAAATGCCTGATGTGTCCGCTGGTCGAGGGCTGCCGCGGTCATGCGGAGGATCGGGCCGAAACCCTGCCGGTGAAGGCCGCCAAGGTGCCGCGGCCGACCCGGACCGGGATGGCCTTCGTGCTGACCGACCGCAGCGGCGCGTTGCTGCTGCGCCGACGCCCGGCGCGCGGCCTGCTGGGCGGGATGATGGAGGTGCCGACGACCGACTGGACGGTCGGCCCCGTCCCCACCCTGGCCGACGCCCGAGTTCACGCCCCGGCACGCACCTCGTGGCGCCAGCTCCCGGGCGAAGTCCGGCACACCTTCACCCATTTCCACCTGGAGTTGGCCGTCGCCGTCGGCCGCGTCGATCTGCGGCCGCGGATCGACCGGGGCGAATGGGTGTCGGTGGACGCCTTGGGCGAGGCCGGCTTGCCGACCGTCATGCGCAAGATCGTCCGGCACGCGTTCCGGCACGCAGGCTAGCGGGCCTCTATCGCGCCGCCCGCAGCGCCGCGATGTCAGAGCCCCGAATGGCGTCGAGGTTGCGGGTGATCTTCTCGACAGGCCAGTCCCACCAGGCGACCGCCTGCAGGGCCTCGATGGTCTCGGGGTCGAACCGGCGCCGGATGATCCGGCCCGGATTGCCGGCGACAATGGCGTAGGCGGGCACGTCATCGGTGACCACGGCACCGGCCGCGATCACCGCGCCGTTGCCGATCGCCACGCCGGGCAAGATCGTCGCCCGGGTGCCGATCCAGACATCGTTGCCGACCCGCAGGTCACCCCTCGACAGCGGCAGCAGCGAGGTGATCTCGAAGTCCGCGGACCACGCCCCGCCGAAAACATCGAACGGATAGCCGGAGAAGATGTCGAGCGGGTGGTTGGCCCCGCTCATCAGGAAGCAGACACCGGTCGCAAGGGCGGTGAACTTGCCGATGATCAGGCGGTCACCCAGCAGATCGAAATGGTGAAGGACGCATTTCTCCTGGAAGACGCCCGGCCCTTCCGGGTCGTGGTAGTAGGTGTAGTCGCCGACCTCGATATGCGGCGCCGATACGAAGTTCTTCAGGAAGCCCGTATGCGGGTCGCCGGGAATGGGAAACGGCACGTTTGGGTCCGGCGTCAGCATCGCGCTTTCGGTCCGTTACGGTGTCGGCCCCAGTCCGCCAATGGGATGCGAACCCACCGCCGCCCCTACCGAAACACCACCGTCCGCTGGCCGTTCAACAGGATCCGGTGTTCGGTATGGAACTGCACCGCCCGGGCCAGGACCAGCTTTTCGATGTCGCGGCCTACGGCGACCATGTCTTCCGGCAGTGTCCGGTGATCGATGCGCTCGACGGCCTGTTCGATGATCGGGCCGTCGTCCAGCACCGGCGTGACGTAGTGGGCGGTGGCGCCGATCAGCTTTACGCCGCGGGCGTAGGCCTGCTGGTAGGGCTTGGCCCCCTTGAAACCCGGCAGGAAGGAATGGTGAATGTTGATCGCCCGGCCGGCCAGGCGTTCCGACAAACCGGGGCTCAAGATCTGCATGTAGCGGGCCAGGACCACCAGATCGGCATCGGCCGCCTCGATCAACGCGAACAGGGCGTCTTCCTGCTCAGGCTTGGTCGCAGCGGTCACCGGCAGATGGTGGAACGGGATATCGCCGAACTCCTCGTCCCGGAACGTGTCGCGCGGATGGTTGGAGACGATGCCGACGACCTCCGCGTGGAGCTGGCCGATCCGGGTGCGGTACAGCAGATCGACAAGGCAGTGGTCGAAGCGGGACACCAGGATCATCATCCGCGACCGCCGGGCGGCGTCGACCAGCGACCAGTCCATCTCATAGCGCAGGCCGATCGCGGCAAAGCCGGCCGTCAGCGCCGTCAGGTCCGGCGACTGATCGCCGGTGGCAAACACGGTTCGCATAAAGAACCGGCCGGAATGGGGGTCCTCGAACTGGGCCGACTCAATGATGTTGCAGTCCTGCTGGTAGAAATAGCCGCTGACCGCGGCGACGATGCCCGGCCGGTCGGGACACGACATCTTCAGGATATGGACCGGCATGGATCGGTTCCGAGGCGGTTGGGAGATGTCCGGGAAGGTCAGGATAGCTCGGCGCGCAGCCGCTGGCGCAGCACGTCGATCGGTGCGTAGGCACCGGCATCGTTCCGGAACTGCCAGAAGATCCAGCCGTTGCAGGAAGGCGCCCCCTGCAGCGCCGCACCGACCTTGTGGATCGATCCACGGAAGTCGCCGCCCGGGCCGCTGGAGGCCAGGGTCCCGTCGGCGCGCACCTTGGCCGTGTAGCGGCGGCGGGGATCGGTCAGGACCGATCCCACCGGCAACAGGCCCCGTTCCACCACCCAGCCGAAGGGGATGCGGGCTTCCTGGCGGCGCCCGCGGGCTTCCGCCAGGCTGGGATCAGCCAGGGGCATCACCGCGGCAATGCGCTTCTCGGCCAGCGCGGCATAGGTCGGATCACGTTCGATGCCGACATACCGCCGGCCGAGGCGCCGGGCCACCGCACCGGTCGTGCCGGTTCCGAAGAAGGGGTCCAGTACGATGTCGCCCACACGGGTCGAGGCGAGGATCACCCGGTGCAGCAGGGCTTCGGGCTTCTGGGTGGGATGTGCCTTGCGCCGGTCCGCCGTCTTCAGCCGCTCCTGACCGCCGCAGATCGGCAGCAGCCAGTCGCTGCGCATCTGCAGGTCGTCGTTCAGGCTCTTCATGGCCTCGTAGTTGAAGGTGTAGCGTTCATCCGCCGCCCGGACGGCCCAGATCATTGTCTCATGGGCATTGGTGAAGCGCCGGCCGCGGAAGTTCGGCATGGGGTTGGTCTTGCGCCAGACGACGTCGTTCAGGATCCAATAGCCTAGGTCCTGGAGAATGGCGCCGACCCGAAAGATGTTGTGATAGCTGCCGATCACCCAAAGCGTCCCGCCGGGGCGTAGGAGATCGCGCGCCGCCGACAGCCATTCGCGGGTGAATGCGTCATAGGCGGGCAGGTCGACGAAGCGGTCCCACGCCTCCTCCACCCCATCCACCCGGCTGTTGTTGGGACGCAACAGGTCGCCGGCAAGCTGAAGGTTGTAGGGTGGGTCGGCAAAGATGCAATCGACCGACCCGGGGGGCAGGCCGCGCATCACTGCGGTGCAGTCGCCCGTGATTACCCGGTCGGCGGGCATTGCGTCGTTGGCAGCGCTGATGGTCATGGCGACCGGACAATGAGTCAGGCCGTCGCCCACGTCAATATATTATGGGACTCAAGCCGTTAACTTGGAGTCCTCCAGCAATCTATCAGAGCATGGACGGAAAGAGCGCCGGTGATGCCGGGTGATCCCCAGTCGTTGAATCGCCGATCGATGCTCGGCCGTGCCGTAGCCTGCATTCCTTTCCCAACCATAGCCGGGGCATTCGACTGCTAGCCCGGCCATAGTGCGATCGCGATGCACCTTGGCGACGATCGAGGCAGCCGCGATCGACAGGCTCGACCGGTCGCCGCCGACGATGGCCCGACCCGGGCACGGCAGGTCCGCCGGCAAGGTTTTGCCGTCGACAATCGCCAGGTCCGGAACCCCGCCAGGCAGATCGGCCAGCGCCCGCACCATCGCCAGGAAGGTGGCCTGCAGGATGTTCACTCGGTCGATCTCCGCGACCGACGCCGCGCCGATACCGACCAGGCAGGCGGCCTGAATGGCTGCGGCTAGGCCGGGTCGATCAGCGGCCCGAACCCGCTTGCTGTCGTCGATCCGGCCGGTCAGGTCGCCGGCAAGCCCCGATGACGGCAACACCACGGCCGCGGCGATGACCGGGCCGGCCAGCGGTCCCCGCCCCACTTCGTCGACCCCGGCGATACGCCGCCCGGGGGTACCGAGGGAGACCTCCAGCCGGAGATCGGGCCCGGATTTCGGCATCACAGCATCGACGTGGGGTTCGACGACGGCAGGACGCGGATCGCCGGCAAAACCAGGCGAACCGTGGTGCCCACCGTCAGCCGGCTTTCCAGTTCCACCCGGCCGCCATGCATCTCGGCCAGCCGCTGGCTCAACGGCAGCCCAAGGCCGGTCCCGCCATGCTCGCGCGACAGCGACGCGTCGACCTGGGTGAAGGGCTCCATGACACGCTCCAGGTCCTTCTGCGCAATGCCGATCCCGGTATCCCGGATCTCCACGACCATGTCGGCATCCGGAGCGTCCCCGCAATAGGCGGATACCGTGACGCGCCCCCCGGCCGGCGTGAACTTCACCGCGTTGGTCAGGAGGTTCAGCAGGATCTGCCGCAGCTTCCGCTCATCGGCCCGCAGATGGGGCAGGTCGGGAACCACGTCGACATCGACATCCAGTTTCTTGCGGTCCGCCTGATCGCGGATCAGCCGCAGCGCGGCAGCGACGCTGTCGCCGACGCTCACTGTGGTTTCCTTCAGTTCGGATCCGCCGCTTTCCGAGCGGGTGAACTCCAGGATGTCTTCGACCAGGTGCAACAGGTGGTCGGCGCCGGCCCGAATGTCCTCGGCATAGTCCAGGTAGCGCTGCTGGCCCAGGGGGCCGAAGGCCTGCGCGCGGATCAGCTCGGCAAACCCGATAATGGCGTTCAGCGGCGTTCGGAGCTCGTGGCTCATATTGGCCAGGAACTCGCCGCGCGTCCGACTGGCCGCCAATGCGGCATCGCTGGCGGCCCGCAGGCTGCGCTCCTGCTCCTTGCTGGCGGTCGTGTCCAGCAAGTAGCCGTCGTAACAGACTTGGCCTTCCTTCGTGATGACCACGTAGCCGGTTTCGCGCACCCAGCGATAGGCACCGCTGCGCGGGTCGCGGACCCGGTACTCCATGGTGAACTCGCCCGCCTGGGCCTGGCGCCGGGCCTCGAACGCCAGGTAGTCCAGTCGCTCGTCCGGATGGATGGCGTCCAGCCAGGCGCGGACGTCGACGGTACCGTCGGCGCGCGTGTACGCGGCCAGCAACTCGCGTCCGTCGCCAAAGGCGGTGACCTTGCCGCCGGGTTCGCTGCGATAGAAGACGATGCCGCGGAGGTTCTGCAGCAGGGTCCGGTCTCGCATCCCCGCGGCCTCGGCGCGCTTAAGGCGCCCTTCGAGATCGGCAATCTGAAGTTGCAGGCCGGTAAAGGTATCATCGGCCGCTACCGGTCCCGCCGCGCCGGGCGGAACCGTCGAAGGCTTGTCGGGCATCTAGTCTAGAGGCGTGGCGTAAACGGCAGTCGACGGGACTGATCCGTATCATTTGAGAGTATGCCTTGGATCGGCACTGCCCCGAAACCCCCCACGGACAATCGATCTGCAGATACCGGAGCAGGCCCGGATCATTCGTTCGGCAAACCTCGAAACAACGGTAACGTATCAACCCTGGGCGGTGGGGCGGAGAACTGTCCGGTATCAAGCTGGAACCGAGCGCCATCTAGGCCATAGCGTCTGCAAGCCGCGGCGAATCGGCGCGACAACAAGTCGGCCGTCGCCCCCTGCCCGCGCATGCGGCTGCCGAATTCAGCCCTGTACAGCGCACCGCCACGCATTGCGCGGATCTGGTTCAGGACCCTGGAGGCCCGGTCAGGCCGATGTTCCTGCAACCATTCCGCGAACAACCCACCAATCTCCAGCGGCAGTCGCAGCAGCGTGTACCCGGCACACACAGCGCCGGCCTGGGCTGCCGCCTGCAGGATGGCGTCCATCTCGTGGTCGTTCAGGGCCGGGATCATCGGCGACGACAGCACGGCGACCGGCACGCCCGCCCGGCTCAACGCGCCGATGGCGTCCAGTCGGCGCTGGGGCGTCGGGGCGCGCGGTTCCATCCGGCGCGCAAGGTCCCGGTCCAGCGTGGTGATCGAGATGCAGACATACGCCAAGTTCCGGTCTGCCATCCGTTTCAGCAGATCGAGATCCCGAAGGACCAGAGCTGATTTGGTGACGATCCCGACCGGGTGGCGGAACCCCCAAAGCACCTCGAGGATTCGCCGGGTCAGGCGGGTGTTCCGCTCCACCGGCTGATAGGGATCGGTATTGGCGCCCAGCGCGATGACCGCGGGACGATAGCCGGGCCGCCGGAATGTCGCTTCCAGCAGGTCCGGAGCATCGGGCTTCTGATAGATCTCGGTCTCGAAGTCCAGGCCCGGCGACAGGCCCAGATAGGCGTGCGTCGGCCGGGCGAAACAATAGACGCAGCCATGCTCGCACCCCCGGTACGGATTGATGGACCGGTCGAACGGGATATCGGGTGAGTCGTTGCGGCTCAGGATCGACTTGGCGCTGTCCCGGTGCAGCCGCGTGCGGGGCGACGGCGCATTATCATCTTCCATCCCCGCATACCGCCATCCGTCGTCGACGCGTTGGCGCACTTCGGTTTCGAACCGCCCGGTGCGGTTGCTGACGGCGCCGCGGCCCTTGCCGGCGCGATCGGGCAGTGGATCGACCATACTGGGAAGATAATCGTTCACTAGGAACAAAACAAGAACATGCGTGAGATGAGTGGATCATGCACGAACGGCAGGAACCGGCGGACCTAGATGAAGACGGTCGCCCCGTCCGCGTCGGCATCGGCCAGGAAGGTGGCCAGACCGGCCTGCTCGACGGGCAGGTCCGGGTCGAGGGAACCCGGCTCGATGCCGGCGGCGCGCAGGCCCATCTCGCAGGCGATGATCCGCACGCCAAGCTCGGCGCAGGCCGACATCAACGCCTCGAAACCGGCAATGCCGAGGCGCTGCTGGCGGGTGTCGACCGCGACGGCACCTTCGCCGGTTTCGCTGGCAAGCCCCCGCCAACCGCCCGGTTTGAGCGCCGCGACTGCCGCACCGGTGAACAGCAGCGTCGCCCGGCGGTTGGTGGCCAGCGCCGCGGCCGCCATGGCCAGCGCATAGTGGACGCGTTCGAACCGGCCGTCGAAGACGACGATGGACAAGGCTCCGGGCCCCTCAGGCATAGGTCTTTCCAACGCCTTGCGCGCGTGGCCGACCGCAGTCGATGCAGTCGGGATCGCGGGCGACCGCCACGCTCTGCAACGACATGCCCAGGGCATCTACCAGCATCAGACGCCCCATCAGCGGATCGCCGATCCCCAACAGCAGCTTCAGCACTTCCATCGCCTGCATCGAGCCCAGTAGACCGGCCAGGGCGCCGAAAACGCCGGCCTCGGCGCAACTCGGCACCGTGCCGGGGTCCGGCGGCTCGGGGAACAGGCACCGGTAGCAGGGTCCCTGCCCCGGAACCACCGTCGTCACCTGCCCGTCGAAGCGCATCAGTGCCGCCGTGACCATCGGCCGGTTCGCATTCACACAGGCGGCATTCAAGGCGTAGCGGGTTTCGAAGTTGTCGGTGCAGTCGACCACCACGTCGTTGCCGGGGACGAGTTGGCGTGCCGTGCCGGCATCCAGCCGCACGGTATGGGCGTCGACCGTGACGTCGGGGTTGAGGGCCTTCAGCCGGCCGGCGGCCACTGCGGTCTTGGCTGCACCGACCGACGGCGTGTCGAACAGCACCTGACGCTGCAGGTTGCTCATATCCACGGCATCGTCGTCGACCAGCGCCAGATGGCCGACCCCTGCGGCCGCCAGGTAAAGCGCCACCGGGCTGCCAAGCCCGCCGGTCCCGACGATCAGCACCCGGGACCGCAGCAGCCGATCCTGGCCGGCGCCGCCTACCTGGGGCAACAGAATATGGCGGGCGTATCGGCGGACCTGATCTTCGCGGAACTCCATGGCCATGGCTTTCAAGGATCGGACAGTGCGCGCAGCGCCCGCGAGCGGAACTCGCGCCGCTGCAGAACGGCCACCACCACCGCGCTGGACAGCAGCAGCAGGGCCGGATGGATGAACCAGGTGAGCAAGGCAACGGCGAAGAAGTAAGCCCGGAACCCATGGTTCTGATGGTGGGCGACGAGCTGCACCATGCGGGCGATGCGCTGGGCATACCGCTCCAGCACCTCCGGGTCGGTTCCGGGCATCGGCATCGCCCCGATCAGGATCGAGGCATAGCTCGACAGCCGGAAGGCCCAGGCGAATTTGAAGAACGCGTAGACGAACACCGCCATCAGCAGCAGGACCTTGGCCTCCCACGCCGCGGCGGTGGGTGCCTGGATCAGCGGCAGGCCGGACAGTGCCGCCAGCGCCTTGTCGGCCGCGCCCAGAAGCGCGAACAGGCCGCCGATCACCAGGATCGTGGTCGACGCGAAGAAGCCGATGCCGGTCAGGAAGTTGCCGACCACCTGCGTGTCGACGATGCGGACGTCGCGACGGCCCATCTCCCGGGCCCAGGCGAGGCGGTAGCGCCGCATCACGGCGGTGATGCTGCGCTGCGACGCCCGGCTGCGGTCCACATACCAGGAGTAGCCGACCCACGCCGAAACGAACGCCGACACGGCCAGATAATCCAGCCAGGTAAGGTCGTGCAGAAGGGGCATGCGTCGACCTTAGGGGGAATCACGGCGGCGGGAAACCGGGGGAGACAGCGGCCTGGTCGGACGTGCCGGCAGATCCCGCCATTGTGTCTGGCACAGGCGGCGGGTGGCCGCCATGCTGCCCGGTCAAAGGACCGCCTGTGGAGATCTGGAGCGTGACGACGGACATGACGGCCGATACGCGATTTGCCCTGGAGGTCGTTTCCGACACGATTTGCCCCTGGTGCTACATCGGCAAGGCACGGTTGGATACGGCGCTCGACCTGATCGGCGACGACATCGATTTCGAGGTGATCTGGCGACCGTTCGAACTGAACCCCGACATGCCTCGTGAGGGGATCGACCGGAAAACCTATCGCACGGCGAAGTTCGGCAGTTGGGAGCGATCTCTCGCGCTCGACGAACAGGTGAACGCCGCGGCGGCCGAATCGGGCCTGGAGATCCACCACGACCGCATGCGGATGACGCCGAACACGCTGGCCAGCCACGTCCTGGTTCGGCTGGCGCAGGCGGCGGGCCGCCAGGACGCGGTCGTGGACGGGCTGTTCCGCGCCTATTTCGTCGACGGTCTGGACGTGGGCGATCGAACGGTACTGGCCGAGATCGGCCAGGCCGCCGGTCTGGAGCAGACGGCGATCGATGCGGCACTGACGGACGAAGCGCTTCGCCGACAGGCCAAATCCGAGGCGCAGGCCTTCGCCGCCGGCGGCGTCAACGGCGTTCCCACCGTATTGCTGAACCGGTTCGCCTTGTTTTCCGGCGCCCGGCCGGCGGAGTGGATCGCGGAGGTCCTGCGCAAGGCAGCCGCGCACGAACCGGTCATCGCAGCGGGGCGGGAGGCGGCAGTCGGCCGCTGACGTCCGGCTTCCACCTGCCCCCGGGCCGGTCTGGCCCCGTCGGCAGGGGCGCTCCGGGATCGAAAGGCACGAAAGTGCCTAATCGGATCAGCGCCGCTTGCTGCCGAAAATGCTGTTGATCTTCAGGACCCGCGGCTCACCGTCTTCATCGACGGCGTGTTCGGCAGCGGCCGGTCGCGGCTGCGGGGCCGGCCGGGTCGGCGTCAACATCGTCTCGTCTTCGTCCAGGGGCGGCGGGACGGATGTGGCGGGCTCGATCTCCTGCGACGCATCGCTGATGGCTCGCACCGTCTCCAGGGATTCCGCAAGCCCCGGCAGAGGCTTGTAGCTGCTCACATCCTCAGCCAGGCCGATGACGGTGTTGTTGATCTGGTAGAACATGTCGTCGACAGCATCCATGCTGCCTTCGGCTGCCGCCACCAGGCGCTTCAACTTGCCTACCAGTTCCTTGTTGAACGCCTCGAGTTTCTGGATGTAGGCCACGGCATTCATCAGTTCCTGGCGCTGTTGGGAGAAGCGCTCTTCCAGCTTCTGCAACAGGTCGAAGGACTGTTTCTGCCGGTTCACCTGACTGGTCCGAACCGCATTCAACCGACCTTCGGCGGACTGCAACCGCTGATTCAAGTCCTTCAGGTCTTCGAGTTCGTCCATCACGCCGTCCCCACCCGATACGGTGTTGGTCTATCAGTTAGGATCCTAGACGTTTACTATAAGATAGACCTGATTGCTTCGTCGAGGCTGTCGCGGCCTTCCCGATTACGCACCGTCCGTCGGGCGATCGCTGGCGTCGTCTAGAAGGTACCGCCGTTCCAGCCCCACATCTCGCGCGGTGTCGAAGAAAACCGGATGTACACGCGGTCGGCCGGGACGGCCAGGTGGGCTTCGACGAATGCGCAAAGGGCGGCGGAGATGCGCGGTGCATCCGACGGCGCCAGGCCAATGCTGTCCACGATCAGCGCCGCCGCTGCGGCATCGCTGCCGGCAAACTGCATGGGCACACCGATGTCCAAGTCCACCATCACATAGCGTTCAGGCTTCCCGAGCACGGCTGCCAGCGTGCTTGACGCCTCCGCCAGCAGGCTCGGCCGATCGTCCTGGGCAACGGCGGCATTGGTCCGGATGGAAAGATACGGCATCCGCGCCCCTCAATGACGATCGCGGCCCGACCGGGCCACCGTCCCATGGACCACCGAAACTCGGACGTCCCCGCCGCCCGCTGGGGCTTTCGGATCAGCCGCCCGACTTGCTTCTGCGCCGTCCCAAACCGATCTCCCGCGCCAGCTGGGACCGCGATGCGGCGTAGTTCGGCGCGACCATGGGATAGTCGGACGCCAGTCCCCATTTGGCCCGATAGTCGTCGGGCGTCATGCCATACACCGTTTTAAGGTGCCGCTTGAGCATCTTGAGCTGTTTGCCGTCTTCAAGGCAGACGATATAGTCGGGCGTTACTGACCTGCGGATCGGCACCGCAGGTTTCAACACCACTGGCTCCGGCTTCTCGCTCTCGCCGCGGTCAATGCGGCCAATCGTATTCGCCACAGCCTTGATAAGGTCCGCCAACTGATCGGTGGGCACCTCATTGGCCGAAACATAGCCGGCAACGATCTTCGCCGTTAGATTTGCAAGCTCGGCACGCGATAGCTGCTCACTCATTTCAATACCTAACCCTTCCGAATCAAGATAGATAATTATATGGTGGTCACTATCTTATATGCAATTGCAGAATTGTTAGACAAGGAACATTTGCGGCTGGCGCCGCTTTGACGGGCCAAGTTCATTAGAAGATGCGAATTGTACCGATACCGACCATAAAGTCGGCCCAATTGGCCATATATCCGACGGAAAAACACCGGATTTGTACCGACCGATAACGCTTTAAGTGGTGTCCGGCATCGCTAAGCGGTAATTGAGTTGTGTTCCGACTTGGCGAAAACCCATCCGGTTATAGAGGGTCCCCGTTCCCGGGCCGGCGGACAACCAGACCAGACGGCCGCCGCGGCGTGCATGATCGGCCAGAAGCGCCTCACAGACCGCCAGCGCCAAGCCACGCCGGCGGGCCGATGGGACGGTGCCGACCCCGGCCAATTCCGCCGCGGCCGACGACAGCATCAGGGTCGCCCCGGCGATCGGTCTTTCCTCGTGCCATGCGGCCAGGACCCGCATGTCGCCATCCCGGATCCCGGAGGCCAACATCGGCGCCCAATCCTCTCCGGGTTCACCGTAGGCCTCCGCCTGCATCATCACATAGGCGGCGATTTCGGCCGGCGCGTCAGACCGAACGAAATGCAGGTCGAGCCCTGCCGCCGGCTGCGGCCAGTCCCGCGCAACATCCAGGGTCATCACCGGGGCGCGCATATCGCGTCGATATCCGCAGGCCTCTAGGGCCGCCGCCAAGCCGGGGTGCAGTTCCGCAAAGAACTCCAGGCGCGGGACCCTGTCGGCGGCGATGAAGTAATCGGTAAGGTCGGCGACGGCACCGGTCCAATCGTCGGTGTCTGTCACGGGAACCGCCAGATTCATCACCGGGTTCGGCGATCCGCTGATGAAGGCCCGAAACGGGCCGACATTCGCCACATCCCGCCGCTGCGCAGCCGTCAGGTGCAGACACTCGGCCAGATCGGCCAACGTCCCGCGGGCATCGGGCACCGTCACGTCAGCACAGGCTGCAGCCGGTCCATCGCTTCATCCAGGCGCGCTTCGGAACAGGCAAAGCACAGCCTCAAGGCGCGCTGACCGCCCGGTCCGAAAGCCGTCCCCGGGGCCAACCCTACATTCGCTGTATCGACAAGACGCTTGGCCAGATCCCGGCTGTCCGCTTCCCCGTCGACCTCGAAGAACAGGTAGAAGGCGCCGTCCGGCTTGGCGAACCGGACCCGCGGCATTGTCGACAAGCGGTCGCAGACCAGATCGCGACCGGCCCGGCAGCGATCGATCAGCGCGGAGACGTCCGCCTCGCCGTCGGTGACCGCGGTCAGCGCCGCCTCCTGCATGAACTCGGCGACCCCGGAGAGGTTGTACTGGATCAGGTTCTCGTAGATCTGTCCCAGGGATGCCGGCGCCGTGGCCCACCCGACGCGCCAGCCGGTCATCGCCCAATTCTTGGAGAAGCTGTTGACGACGACCAGCCGCTCTTCCGGCTCCATGATCTCCAGGAATGACGGCGCCGGCTGGTGCGGCCGGCCGGCGTAGAACAGCCGGCCGTAGACTTCGTCGGAGATGATCCACAAGCCCCGCTGCCGGGCGAAGTCGCGGATGGCCAGCATCGCGTCCCGCGACAGCACCGCCCCGGTCGGATTGCCGGGCGAGTTGACGAACAGGGCCTTGCAGCGGGGCCCGACCGCATCGAACATCCGGTCCAGATCGAGCGTCCAGCCGCGCTCGGGATCGAGCGTCATCGCCACCGGACACAACCGGCCGCCGATGACTTCGGCCGACTGCATGATGTTCGGCCAGACCGGCGTTGCCAACACCAACTCGTCGCCCGGATCGATCAACGCCTGGAGCGTCAGCATGATGGCCTGCATGCCGCCGCCGGTGATCAGGATCCGCTCCATATCGACCGGCACGCCATAGTGCCGCGTCAGATACCCGGCAACGGCGGCCCGCAATGCCGGAATGCCCCGCTGATAGGTGTAGAAGGTGTGGCCGGCTTCCAGCCCGCGATTGGCGGCGGCCCGGATAAAGGGGGCCGTCGGCAGATCGCCTTCGCCGACCCAAAGCGGGATCAGCCCATCGCGCTCGCGACCGTAGTTGACCAGTTCGACGATGCCGCTCTCCAGCAGACCGGCAATGCCGGGCCGAAGGCCGCCGAACGGCGACCGGCCTTCCAGTGCATCCATGGGACATGTCCTTGTTGCGCGCCGCCGACCTTAATGCAGCCGCATCCGGCGGGTCGAGGGGGCGTGGTCTCGATGCATCCAGGTTGGCCCGGAAGGGCTGCGTCAGGTCTCGGCGAACGCCGCCGCCCAGCGGTCCAGCAGGCGAACACCGAAGCCGGTCGCGCCCTTGCCGCCCAAAGGCCCGTCTTTGCGCGCCTGGTCCAGTTGCGCGGTATCGATGTGCGCCCAGGGAATGCCGTCGACGAAATGCTTCAGCAGCGTCGCCCCATGCACGGCATCCGCGCTGACCTCGTCGGGCGCCACCTGCCGCAGATCGGCGATGTCGGATTCCAGGTTGGCCTCATAAAAGGGATCGAGCGGCATGCGCCAAAGCCGGTCCCCGGTCGCCTCTCCGGCGGCCGCCAGGCTTTCGGCGAGCGGATCGTCATTGGCGAACAGCCCGGCGAACCCGCCGCCCAGGGCGCGGATGATCGATCCGGTCAGGGTCGCCACATCGACCATTGCCCGCGGCCTGTAACGGGTGGCGACATAGTGAAGGGCATCGCACAGGACCAGCCGGCCCTCGGCATCGGTATCGATGACTTCGACCGTGGTCCCGCCATGCAGGCGAAGGACGTCGCCCGGCCGGTAGGCGGCGCCATCGAGGGCATTGATGGCCAGCGGCACGGCCGCCGTCGCGTTCAGCCCGGCCTGCCGACGGGCCAAGGTGGCGATGGCGCCGACGACCGCGGCGCCACCGGCCATGTCCCCCTTCATGTCCCACATGCCCCGCCCGGGTTTCAGGCTGATCCCGCCGGTGTCGAAGGTGATCCCCTTGCCGATCAGCGCCACCGGCTGTTCCGCCGGTGATTCAGCCCCGGACCAGTGCAACAGCAGCAGCCGGGGCGGGACCGCCGCGCCGGCGCCGACTGCCAGCAACCCGCCGCATCCTTCGCGGGCCAGATCCTCGGCCTC
>JANQIU010000361.1 GCA_028281985.1 Alphaproteobacteria bacterium
TGCTGTCAGGTTCACGGCATGACCGACCGCGGCGGTACGAGATCCTTCAGGGCGTCGAAATGGGAAGGCCGAGCGAAATCACCGTGGAGACACCGGGCCCGGACCAGCCGCCCGTCATCAGCGGCCATTGCGTGCCGGTGGCGACCGGCACGCTCCACGTGTGACACGCTGCCGGTGGCCGTCGCGGCGGCCGCCTATCTGCCGGCGGCCGCAAATGCCGGACCCTGTTGCGGCGTCGCAGTCCGGCTGGTGTCCGCCTTGCCGCGCCGCCGCGGGGTCATCAACAAGGAGAACATCGGCGGGGTGAAGTAGAACGACACCACCGTCGACAGCAGCACCCCGCCGGCGATGGCCATGGCGAAGGGCGGCCAGAAGCCGCCGCCGGCCAGGATCAGCGGCAGGAAGCCGCCGAAGGTGGTCACCGTGGTCGACACGATGTGACGGCTGGACTTGGCGACGACGTCGCGCATGCGGTCGATGTCGCCGGCCATGGCGCCCGGGTCCTGCTGCAGCGCGGTCATGATGATGATCGCGGCGTTGATCGACACGCCGATCGATCCGATCACGCCGATCAGCGCCTGAATGCCGAACGGGTACTGGAACACCGCCAGCGCCAGCAGGCTCAGCCCCATCGACAGGAAGCTGACCGCGCCGGCGACCAGCGACAGCCGGAAGCTGTTGAAAGTCAGCACGATGGTGGCGACGGTCAGGGTGACGACCAGCCCCAGGGTGGAGGTCAGGTTGCGCACCGTCTCGGCCCGCGCATCGGCGTCGCCGCCGAACTCCGCCCGATAGCCGGGGGGCAGGGGTAGCGGCGTTTCCGCCAGCATCGCCTGGACCTGGGCCAGCGCCTCCTCCGGCAGCACGCCCAGATCGACGAACCCCTGGACGGTATTGACCCGCTCGCCGTCGCGCCGGGCGATCGGGCTTTCCGATGGTTCCAGCTGGATCCTACCCAGCGCCATCAACGGCACGCCGGGATAGGCGCCGCTTTCCGCCTGGCGCGCGGCGTCGCCGGGCACGACGTCAAGGGCGCGGATGGCTGCCAGCGATCCCCGATCAACGTCGCCGATGCGCACCCGCACGGGCAGTTCTTCCGTCGCTTCCAGCAGCGACCCCCCGGTGGTGCCCTCCAGCGTGTCGTTGAGCTGCCGGGCGACCTGTCCCAGATCCATGCCGGCCAGCCGGACGCGGTCCTCGCTCAAATCGAACACCACTTTCGGGTCGCCGCCGATCAGGGTCGCCCGCGTATGGGTGATCTCCGGCACCTGTGCCAGGATGGCCCGGGCCTGTTCGCCCAGCTCACGCAGGATTTCCAGGTCCGGGCCGACCAGGCGCAGCTCCACCGGCGCGGCCACCGGCGGCCCCTGTGCCAGTTCGCGCACCAGCGTCTGGGCCTGCGGGATCTCCCGATCCAGGAGCTGCTGGACCTGGGGGATCGCCGCCCGCGTGGCGGTGGGCGAGGCGGTAGTTATCAGTGCTTCGGCAAAACCGGGAACGCCGTCCTGGTCCATGGTCATGTTGTAGTAGAAGGACGGCGCGCTTTCGCCGATCACCCAATGCACGCGTTCGATGCCGTCGATCGCCCGGATCATGTCGCCGGCTTCCCGCGCCACCCGGGCGGTCTCGTCGATCGCCGCCAGCCCCGGCAGGCGCACCTGGACGTAGAACTGGTCCCGGTCGACGCCCGGGAAGAACTGGGCGGTCAGGGTCGGGAACGCGCCGAACCCGGTCAGCGGCAGGATCAGCGCGCCCAGGATCGCTAGGCCGCGATTGCGCAGGGCCAGGTCGATCGACCAGGAGAACAGGCGCGCCAGCGGCCCCAGCGTGATGCCATGGTTCAGCCAGCCGGTGACTCCGCCGGTCCGGTCCCGCGGCAGCATCCAGCCGGCCAGGGCCGGCGTGATCGTCAGCGCCAGGGCAAACGACACGCCTAGCATGACGATGACCGAGATGGCGATCGCTCCGACGAAGTCGCCGGCCGGGCCGGGCAGGGCGGCCATCGGCAGGAACGCCAGAATTGTGGTCACCGTCGACGCCAGCAGCGGCACGGCGAGCCGTCGAACCGCTCCGGATACCGCGTCGATGCGGGCCATGCCTTCGCCGATGCGCTGGCGGACCTGGTCGGTCATCACGATCGCGGCGTCGACCAGCAGGCCCAGGGCCACGATCAGCCCGGTGACCGACATCTGGTGGATCGGCACACCGACGGCCTGCAGGATGGCGATCGATGCCAGTGTGGTCAGCGGCAGGACCGCGGTGACGACCAGGGCCGCCCGCCAGCCCAGCGCCAGCAGCAGGACGAGGACGACCAGCGCCCCGCCCAGGGCCATGTTGCCCAGGACCTCGCGCATCCGGTCAGCGGTGTAGGTGCTCTGGTCGAACAGCAGGCGGTGCTCCAGGCTCGCCGGCAATTCCTGCTCGAAAGCCGCAAGCGCGTTCCGTATGGATGCCATCCAGGCGTCGACCTGGAGGTCGGCTTCCATCCGCGCGGCGATCAGCACCGCCGGTTCCCCGTCGGTCAGGGCCAGGCTGGTGGCGGGCTCGCGAACCGATCGGCGCACCTGCGCCACGTCGCCGACCCGCAGGAGCCGCCCGTCCGCACCTTCCACCAAGGGGACGGCACGGATGCGGCCAAGCCCGTCGATCTCCCCTTCGACCTCGATCAGCAGATCGGCGCTGCGGCCGCGGATCTGGCCGGCCTGGACCTTGGTGTCGGCGTCGCCGATGGCCGCCGACACCTGGGCCACGGTCAGGCCGACCGAAGCGAGGCGCTGGGGATCGACAGTGACGGTGATCTCCTCGTCCCGGGCTCCGAACAGCCGGACCAGCTCGGTCCCCGGCACCTGGCGCAGGCGGTCCTGCAGCCGTTCGGCATACCGCCGCAGGCTGGCATCCGAGTTCGCGCCGCCATGCCGGGCCAGGAGGGCGCTAATCGCGGTATAGGCGCCGGTGCGGTCGTTATCGAACTCCGGCTCCGGCACCCCCGGCGGCAGGTTGCGCGCCGCATCGGCCAAAGCGTCGCGGATCTCCGACCAGGCCTGTTCGATCTCGGCTTCGGAGATGAACTGGGACAACTCGATGCTGACCACCGAGATGCCGGTGCGCGAGGTGGAACTGATGGTGTCGATCTCGTCGATCTCCCGCAGCTCCTCCTCGATCTTTTCGGTCACCAGGGCTTCGACCCGGGCCGGGTCCGCGCCGGTGAACGGTGTGACGACCGTGGCGAACAGATTGGTGATGGTCGGGTCTTCCTGCCGGCCGATGGTCGACAGGGCGGCGGCGCCCAGCGCCACGATCATGCCGACCGCCAGGGCGAACAGCCGCCATTGCCGCAGGAAAAGCGTGCTCATTGGTCGATACCCGTCTGGGCGACGACCACGGGTTGGCCGGGGATCACCCGCCGGCTGCCGCCGATAACGACCTCGGCGCCGTTCTGCAGGGTTCCCTGCACGAAGACCCGATCCTCGGTCACGTGCACGATTTCAACGGCCTCCCGGACGATCGCCAGACCCTCGTCGGCCGGCGCCGCCACGTAGACCGACCACAGGCCGCGCTGGCCCTCGGTCAGGCTGTCCAGCGGCAGCCAGTATCCCGGCGTCGCCACCGTTCGGGTGACGGCCAAGTCCGCGACCTCGCCGAACGGCAGGGTCATCGGTCCCTCCACATCCAGCAGCACCGTCACCGTCCGGGTGCCGGTGGCCAGGTCGGCGCGCACGGCGCTGATCGATGCGGACAAAGGCGTTCCCTGGGCGGACAGGGTGAACGGCGTGCCGTCCGCCAGCGCGGCCGCCACCTCGGGCGACACGCCGATGCGCGCCTGCGGCCGGTCGGATTCCAGGATCTCCATCACCGGCGTTCCGGCGGAAACCACGGCCCCTTCGTCCACATGTCGGGACGCGACGATCCCGGGGAAGGGGGAGCGAATGGCCGACTTCTCCATATCGATGTCCAGCGACCGGATCGCGGCCTCGATCGACGTCAGCTCGGCTTCGAAGGCGACGACGGAAAGCCGCGCTTCGTCATACCGTTGCACGCTGGCATGCCCCTGCCGTTGCAGGGCGCGCTGCCGTTCGGCCGTCAGGTTGGCCAGTTCCAGATTGGCCGATACCTGGGCCATCTGGGCCGACAGGCGATCCCGTTCGGCTCGCAGCAGATCGGTGTCCATCCGGGCGATGACCTCGCCGGCTTCGACCCGCTCGCCTTCGTCGGCCATGACTTCGGTCACCAGGCCCGACCGTTCGAAGGCGATGGTGGTCTGCCGGGCCGGCTCCAGCCGGCCGGCGAAGCGCTCGACGATGTCGTAGGCGGTCTGGAGTTCGGCGCGCACGGTGGCCACCGGCAACGGGTCCGGTGCGCGGCCCACCGGGGCGGCATCAACCCGCCAATGCAGGGCCGCCACCCCGCCGACGATCATGCCCAGCATGACGACGGCGACGGCCATGCGGGCGAGCCAGGCCAGGGGGCCGCGTGTTGCGTCACGGGACATCGGTGCCTCTTCGATTGGTCGGGGTGGGGGACGAGGGGATCCAGTTTCGGCCGAACATCAGCGCGATGCCGGCCAGACCCGTGCAGACGGCCATCACGGAAGGGAAGGCCGATGCCGGCCAGTAGGGCTGCAGCAGGCTCACCAGGACCGTTGCGAACGCACCGGCCGCCATCTGTAGAAAGCCCAAAAACGCCGATGCGGTGCCCGCCAGCCCCGGGACGGCCGACAACGCCGCGGCGACGGCTGTGGGCATCAGCAGACCCAGGCCCGAGACGTGCACCACCATGGCCAAGGAGATGTGCCACTCGTGCACAAAGCCGCCGGCCACCGGGAGCAGCATCAGGGCGGCGCCGGCCGACATCACCCAAAGACCCAGGCCGGCGATCCGCAGCGGCGGCCACCGGCCGGCCAGCCGGCGGGCAATGCTGCCGCCGATGATGAACCCGGCAATGGCGATGGGCGGATAGACGCCGAACTCCAGCGGGCTGATGCCCAAGCCGTCGATCATCACCGCCGGAGCGCCGGCGAAGAACGCGGACAGCGAGCCGATCACCAGGGCGGCGGGCAGGGCGAAAGCGAGATAGGGCCGGTTGCGCGCTACCTCGCGGAATCCGGCCGCGGCGATCCCGACCGTCATCCGGGTCAGGGGCCGGCGATTGGTTTCCGGCAGGCGTAGGGCGCCTGCCATGGCCGCGGCGCCGAGGGCGGCACACAGCCAGAAGACGCCGGCCCAGCCCACCGTGGCGGTGATCAGGCCACCCGCCAGCGGCGAGAACCCCGGCACCAGCGCGAAGATCATGGCGATCAGCGTCATGATCCGCGCCAGCTCCGCACCATCGAAGGTGTCCCGGACGATGGCCCGGGCGATGACCACGCCGGCGCCGGCGCCCAGCCCTTGGATCAGGCGGGCCAGCAGCAGCATATCAAGCGTGCTCGCCATCGCGGCGCCGATGCTGCCGATCAGGAACAGCCCCAGCCCCAACATCAAAGGCCGGATCCGGCCGTACCGGTCGGACAGCGGGCCATAGGCAAGCTGGGAGAAAGCGAAGGCGATCAGGAAGATGGCCATGGTCCATTGGACCTGGGGCATACCGATGGCCAGGTCTTCGCCGACACTGGGCAGCGCCGGCAGATAGACGTTGCCGGCGAACTGCCCCAGCCCGGTCAGGGCCGCCAGCAGGACGATCACCGCCGCGGTCGGCGTGAGAACGGCGCTGTCGGGGATGGCCGGAGTACCGGCCGTAGGACGGTCGACCGTCATGGGCGTGCGACCGGCCATACGACGCCGATGCCGGGCCGGCCCTTGCCGGGCCCGCGTCGCGCCCCAGTATTCCCCCAGCGTCCCGACATTCTGACCTCCTGTACACGTGCATATACACGCTGATGGGCGCGTTGGATCACCATCGGGTCGGCATTAACCACCCGGTGCTTTAGAAGGCGGCGTCCAACTGATGCAGTCGATCGCGCAGCTGCGGCCAGACATCGCCACCGCCCAGCGCGCCCATCGCCTTGTCCTGGACCCGCCGCCAACGCGGCACGGCCTCGTCATGGCGGCGGGCGCCGGCATCGGTGATGGCGATGGTGCGCGCCTGGCCCCGGCCTTCGGCGGATACGCTGACCAGCCCCTGGCGCTCGAGCGGCCGCAGATTGCGCGACATGGTCGTCCGATCCATTCCCATATGCTGGGCCAGCCGGCTGATCGACAGGTTTCTGGCGACCTTCAGCGCGGTCAGGATCGAGAATTGCGGCCCCCGCAGGCCAACGGGCTTCAATGCCTCGTCATAGGCGCGGGTGATGACGCGCGCTGCGTGGCGGATGTGATAGCAGGCGCAATTCTCGCCGATCATCCGTGCATCCATGGCCGGTCTCCTTTCGACCGTGTATATGCACGCTACGCGGCGCGGATTCAACCGTTGGGTCGGTCAAAAACCAAAGTGCAACCGATCGCAGGCGGTGTTGCCGGCGGGGAAGCCTTGGTGAGGCGACGCGGCAACCGGCGCTGCGGCGCAGCCGCACCGTCAGCCTGGTCACCGCAATGACCAGCCGGAAGACGATCGAGGTGGCGAAGATACCGGGGCGTTGCGAATGCTGTCCGACCCGGAGACCGTCAACGTTCGGGCGCAGACACACCCAAAACCGTCGATCGGATCGTCCGATCGGCGATGGGTCGGTCAGGCGAAGAAGTCCGACTGTCAGTCGACGGCCACCTGGACCGTCGTCCGCCCTTCGGTTACCCGGAAGGCCGCCTCGGAGAACGACGGCGGTCCCAGGACGCCGCGGGCCCGGTTGGAGAAACCGTATTTCTCCTTCGGCAGGCCTAGAGCGCTGGTGTCGAATTCGCCATCCCCGTCGGCATCGTAATAGGCGGCGATGGCATACTCGCCCGGCGGCAGATCGGCGAATTCGGCAACGACCCGATCACCGAAAACCGGCACCTCTGTGCCGTCGATGCGGCCGGAATGCGGGAAGGCTTCGGGGTCGCTGAAGATGCCGATATGCACGCGGCCACCGAAGGCGTCCATCCCGGTCACGACGACTTGCAGGCTGCCGGCAGAAGCGGGTCCCGCCATCATTACAGCGGCGGCCACGACGCCGGCGGCAGCAGCAGAACTTACCCTACGAAACATGACTATTGATCCCGTTGAGCTGTATTCTCGTTTGAATACGGACATAGTAAGCGCTTGCCTTGTCGGCAAGCAGGTATTTCTGCATTCAACGCATCACAGGATTGCGACGAGCCCGTGTAACCGCCGACTGGCCCGCGATGGCGGGGCGTGTTAGCGAGCCGCCATGGAACACGACACCCCATCCCGCAATGCCGGAGATGGCGGGGCGGACGCCGCCCTGCCGGTGCCGGGACGGGTGTGGACACTGGCCGCGATCCTGTTGAGCGCCTTTGGCGTCGGCATCTCGCTTGGGCTGGCGACGCCGCTGGTTTCGGTGTTCCTGGAAGCGCGTGGGTATGGCAGCGGCATCATCGGCCTGACGGCTTCGGCCTATGCCACGGCGACCCTGGTCCTGGCCCCCTTCGTCCCGGTTCTGGCCAGCCGGCTGGGCGCCGTTCGCTGCGCGGTCCTGGGCGGGCTGGCTGGAGCGGCCGCCTTAGCGGCGTTTCCCCATGTCGGCGGCTTGGCCGGATACATGCTGTTCCGGGTGGTCATGGGGATCGGCAACTCGCTGGAGTGGATCATCAGCGAGACCTGGATCAACCGGCTGGCCACCGAACGCGACCGGGGCCGGGTGGTGGCGCTCTATGCCACCGTATGGGGGCTCGGCGTCGGCGTCGGCCCGCTGGTGCTCCAGATCACCGGGACCGAGGGTACTCTGCCCTTCGTCGTCGGGTCGGTGATCATGGTCATGACCACCGTGCCGGTGCTGCTGGTCCGCACGCGACTGCCGAGCCTGCGGCCCGGCGGCAAGCGGATCAGCCTGCCGCGGATCGTCCGCGGCGCCCCGATCGCCATGCTGGCCGGGCTGCTTTGCGGCTACACCGAAGGGGCGTTCTTCTCCCTGGCGCCGGTCTATGCGCTGGAGATGGGGGCGGCAACCGCGGCGGCGGTGGCGTTCTCCTCGGTGTTCGCCATCGGCAGCGTTGCCCTGCAGCCCCCAACGGGCTGGCTGGCCGACCGCGTCGACCGGGTGCGGCTGCTGCTGGCCACGGCGCTGCTGGCGCTGACCTGCACCATCGGGCTGCCGCTGCTGGTGTCGCATCAGGCGGCTTTGTGGCCGACGATCTTCATCTGGGGTGGGGCCGCGGCCGGCTTCTACACCCTGGGTTTGATCCGCCTGGGCCAGCGCTTCGCCGCCCAGGACATGGCCAGCGCCAATGCCGCCTTCATCATGGCCTACACGACGGGCATGATCATTGGGCCGTCGGTGACCGGAGGGGTGATGTCCATCCTGGGGACCAGCCTGTTCCCGCTGCCGTTCGCCGTCGCCTATCTGGGCCTGGTTCTGCTGCTGCTGATCGGATTGCGGCGGCGGCCGGGCCTTACCGCCGCGGGGGAGTGACCGCTGGACTGGCAGGACGACGCCATCGTCTTGGCAACCCGGCCGCATGGCGAGTCCGGCATGATCGTCCGGCTGCTGACCCGGCAGCAGGGATTGCATGCCGGGCTGGTGCGCGGTCAGCGCGCCCGGGCCCTGGCCCAGCCGGGGACGCGGGTTGCTGCGCGATGGCGCGCGCGGCTGTCGGAGCATCTGGGCACCTTGTCGCTGGAATCCGATCGCAGCCCGGTCGCCGCGGTGCTGGACGATCCGTTGCGCCTGGCCGCCATTGCCTCGGCCTGTGCCCTTGTCGACGGCGCCGCGCCGGAGCGCCAGGTGATCCCCGGCGTTTTCGAAGGGCTGGAAGCGCTGCTGGACGTGGTGCCGGGGCCGGTGTGGGATGCGGCCTATGTCCGCTGGGAGGTCGGGTTGCTGGCCGCCTTGGGGTTCGGTCTGGACCTGGAGCGTTGCGCCGTCACCGGCAATCCCGGCACACCGAACGACCGGCTGGTCTGGGTCAGCCCGCGCACCGGGCGGGCGGTTTCGCTGTCGGCCGGCGAGCCCTATCGGGACCGGCTGCTGCCGCTGCCCGGCTTCCTGGCCGGGGGGCCGGAAGCCGGTCCGGCCGCGGTCGACGATGGGCTGCGGCTGCCCGGTCACTTCCTGGAACGGATGCTGTTCGGCCAGGGGCACAGGCCCCTGCCGCCGGCCCGGCAACGATTGGTCGACCGATACCGACGGGCGATGGCGGTGGACAAAGGCCCGGCTGCCGGGGAAGCATCGGCGGCGGAGTCGCCCGACACCTGACCGACCCGTGCCGCGCCGAAGGAGGCGCCCGATGACCGATACCAACATCGTGCCGATCCCGCTGACCGAGGCGTTGAGCGAGCGCTATCTGTCCTACGCGCTGTCCACCATCGTCTCCCGGTCCCTGCCGGATGTCCGCGACGGGCTGAAGCCGGTGCAGCGCCGCCTGCTCTACGCCATGCGGCAGATGCGCCTGTCGCCGGGGTCCGGGCCGAAGAAGGCGGCCCGCGTGGTCGGCGACGTGATCGGCCGCTACCACCCGCATGGCGAGGTGGCGGTCTACGATGCCCTTGTCCGGCTGGCCCAGGATTTCGCCCAGCGCTATCCGCTGGTGGACGGGCAGGGCAATTTCGGCAATGTCGATGGCGATAGCGCCGCCGCCATGCGCTACACCGAGGCGCGGCTGACCGAGGTAGCCGAACTGCTGCTGGCCGGCATCGACGAGGACACGGTCGATTTCCGCGATACCTATGACGGCGAGGATGCCGAGCCGGTGGTGTTGCCGGCGGCGTTTCCCAATCTGCTGGCCAACGGCGTGCAGGGCATTGCGGTCGGCATGGCCACCTCCATCCCGCCGCACAATGCGGCGGAGATCTGCGATGCGCTGCTGCACCTGATCGAGCACCGGGACGCGGAAACCACCGACCTGCTGCGGCACATCAAGGGGCCGGACTTCCCGACCGGCGGCATCCTGGTCGAGCCGGCGGACCAGATCCTGGCGGCATACGAGACCGGCCGCGGCAGTTTCCGCCTGCGCGCCCGGTGGGAGACCGAGAAGCTGGCCCAGGGCCAGTTCCAGATCGTCGTCACCGAAATCCCCTATCAGGTGCCCAAGGCGCGGCTGGTCGAGCGGATCGCCGACCTGCTGACCAGCAAGAAACTGCCGCTGCTGGAGGATGTCCGCGACGAATCCAGCGAGGATGTCCGGCTGGTGCTGGTGCCGCGCAGCCGCAATGTCGAAGCCGGGATCCTGATGGAGCAGCTCTACCGCCAGAGCGATCTGGAGGTGCGGGTGCCGTTGAACATGAACGTGCTCGACGGCGGCACGGTGCCCCGGGTGATGGCGCTGAAGGAGACGCTGGCCGCGTTCCTGGACCACCGGCACACGGTGCTGCTGCGCCGGACCCGGCATCGGCTGGCGAAGATCGCCAACCGGCTGGAGGTGCTGGACGGTTACTTGGTCGCCTATCTGAACATCGACGAGGTAATCGCCATCATCCGGTCCGAGGACGAGCCGAAGCCGGTGCTGATGCAGCGCTTCGGGCTGACCGAGGTCCAGGCCGAGGCGGTGCTGAACCTCCGGTTGCGGGCGCTGCGCCGGCTTGAGGAGATGGAGATCCGCGGCGAGCACGACCGGCTGAGCGCGGAGCAGGCGGACCTGACCGCGCTGTTGCAGGACGAAGGCCGGCGCTGGGCCACCATCGGCGAAGAAATCCGCAGCGTCCGTGAGCAGTTCGGCCCCGATACCGAACTGGGCCGGCGGCGCACCGGGTTCGACGACGCGCCGACCGGCGTGGTGGTGCCGGTCAGTGCCGTCATCGAGCGGGAACCGATTACCGTCTACTTGTCCCAGCAGGGATGGCTGCGCGCCGTGCGCGGCCACCAGCCGGCCGAGGACGGGCGGTACAAGGAGGGCGACGGGCCGCTTTTCGCCATACACGCCGAGACCACCGACCGCCTGCTGCTGTTTGCCAGCGACGGACGGTTCTTCACCTTGCCGGCAGACAAGCTGCCGCGTGGCCGGGGGTTCGGCGAACCGGTCCGCCTGATGGTCGACCTGGCCAATGAGGCGTCGGTGGTGGCGCTGCTGCCGGCCCGCGACGACCAGACCCTGCTGGTAGCGGCCACCGATGGCCGCGGGTTCCGCGTGCGCGTCGCCGATGCGGTGGCCCAGACCCGGGCCGGCCGGCAGGCCCTCAACGTGGCGTCGCCGGCGACGGCGGCGGTCTGCATCCCGGTCCAGGGCAACATGGTCGCCGTGGTCGGGACCAACCGCAAACTGCTGTGCTTCCCGCTGGAGGAGATCCCGGAGATGGCGCGCGGGCGCGGCGTGATCCTGCAGCGGTATCGCGACGCGCAGCTTTCCGATATTGCGGTGTTCGACGGCGACGAGGGGTTGTCTTGGCGCCTGGGCGAGCGGACCCGGACCGAAACCGAGTTGCTGCCCTGGCTGGGCCGCCGGTCCGGCGTCGGCAAGCTGCCGCCGAAAGGCTTTCCGAAGACCAACAAGTTCACCTAACATTGCGCGTGCGCAGCCCGGAGCCCGCGGCGCGCCCGAGCCCGGCGGGAAGTCCGAAACAAAAAGCTCGTCCGCAACATTGGGGGATATCATGACTGTCGAAAGCCGATCGCTGGCGGCTGCCGTCTGGCCCACCACGGGCCGCGAAACCTTGGTCAAATCGGTGATGATCGCCGTCGTGGGCAGCCTGCTGCTGTGGGCGTCCGCCAAGGTGCAGATCCCGTTCTGGCCGGTGCCGATGACCATGCAGACCTATGTGGTGCTGGTGATCGGCGCGACATGCGGCTGGCGCCTGGGTGGTGCCGCCGTGCTGCTGTACCTGGCCCAGGGGGCCGTCGGCCTGCCGGTCTTCGCCAATACGCCGGAGCGCGGCATCGGCCTCGCCTACATGGTCGGACCGACCGGAGGCTATCTCGTCGGCTTCTTCCTGGCCGCCGTCCTGGTCGGCTGGCTGGCCGAACGGGGCTGGGGCCGGTCCCTGCCGAAGATGATCGTGGCGATGACCGTCGGCCACTTGCTGCTGCTGGCGTTCGGTGTGGCATGGCTGACCTATCTGTTCGCCTTTGTCTTCCCCACCCCGGAAGGCGCGACGGCCCTGAGCGCGGCCATCGCCGCCGGCCTGACCCCGTTCTGGACGGCGACGGTGCTGAAGACGGCCCTGGCCGCCGCCACCGTGCCGCTGGCCTGGAAGGCGGTGGAGCGGTCCATCCGCTAACCCTCCTGCAGCAGAGCCGCGCCGGGTCTCCGGCGCGGCAGACAGGGCGGGGCCGTCCCATGGGGCGGCCCCGTTTTGTGTTGCGGGCAAATGTACCGAGACAATTGGGGATTTCGCTGGCGCCTGCCGGTTCGCTTGGTTACACAAAACCGCAATCAATAACGCGGTTCGGCGGCATCCGACCGCCGCGGCCCCAGGGGAGCGAGCGTGCAGGGATTGGAGATCTTCGTCCGTCTTGTCGACGGGCTGAATGAGCATATCGGTCGGGTCGTCGCCTGGTTTACGCTGGGTTGTGTGCTGGTATGCTTCTCGGTCGTGGTGCTGCGGTACATCTTCGCCATCGGCATGGTCTGGCTGCAGGAACTCTACGTCTGGCAGCACGCCGTGGTGCTGATGGTCGGTGCCGGCTATACGCTGTTGCGCGGCGGCCATGTGAAGGTGGACCTGTTCTACGGCCGGATGAGCCCGCGGCGGCAGGCCTGGATCAACATCTTCGGTTTCGTCTTTTTTCTGGCGCCGTTCGCCCTGGTCGTCGCCTGGTATTCCCAGCAGTTCATCCTGTCTTCCTGGAGCCTCTTGGAAGGCTCGCGCAATGAAAGCGCCGGCGGCCTGCCCGGCGCCTTTCTGCTGAAGACGGTGATCTGGGTGTTCTGCCTGCTGATCTTCCTGCAGGGCCTGGCGCACAGCTGCCGCTGTTTCCTGTTCTTGTCCGGGCGCCAGGAACACGCCCCCGAACAGCAGGCGGGCTGACGCTCCATGGATCCTGTCCTGCTGGGGGAAATCCTGGCCGGGATCATGTTCCTTGGAACGATCCTTGCCGTGATGTTGGGGTACCCGGTGGCCTTCACCCTGGCCGCCGTCGGGCTGATGTTCGCCAGCCTGGGCATCCTGTTCGGCATCTTCGACGACACGCTGCTGCGCGGGATCCCGTCGCGCTACTTCGACAACGTGATGACGAACGAGGTGCTGGTCGCCGTGCCGCTGTTCGTCTTCATGGGCGTGATGCTGGAGCGATCGCGGATCGCCGAAGAGCTGCTGGAGACCATGGGGCTGCTGTTCGGTAGCCTGCGCGGCGGCCTCGGCATCTCGGTCATCCTGGTCGGCGCGCTGCTGGCGGCGTCCACCGGCATCGTCGGCGCCACCGTCGTGACCATGGGCCTGCTCAGCCTGCCGGCGATGACCCGCGCCGGCTACGACCCCAAGCTGGCCAGCGGCGTCATCTGCGCCTCCGGCACGCTGGGCCAGATCATCCCGCCGTCCACCGTGCTGATCTTCATGGGCGACATCCTGGCCAGCGCCAACCAGCGCGCGCAGATGGAGATGGGCAACTTCGCCGCCGAGGCCCTGTCGGTCGGCCAGCTCTTCGCCGGCGCGCTGATCCCGGGCTTGGTGCTGGTCGGCCTCTATGTCGGCTGGGTGGTGTTTCGGGCGATCCTGCAGCCGGAATCCTGCCCGCCGGTCGCCGCCCCGGAGGGCGAGACGCGGCGCCTGGCAACCCGGGTCCTGGTTGCTCTGGTCCCGCCGGTGCTGCTGATCATCGGCGTCCTCGGCTCGATCCTGTCGGGCATCGCCACACCGACGGAATCAGCCGCGGTCGGCGCCATCGGGGCGATGCTGCTGGCCACCCTGCGCATGGACACGCGCCGCTGGTTCGTGCCGGTTACCGGCTTCCTGGCCCTGGTATTGATGGTCGTCCTGTCGCAGATCGCCGACCTGCGGCTGTCCCGCCCGGAAATCCCGGCCGCCGACATGCCGTATCTGGTGGCCGCCCTGGTCGCGGCGGCGGTGTTCACCGCGGCGCTGCTCTATTGCCTGCTGCGCCTGCTGGGCAACGGCGTGCTGCGCTCGGTGATGGACAGTACCGTGCGGATCAGCTCGATGGTGTTCGTCATCCTGATCGGTGCGTCGGTGTTCAGCCTGGTGTTCCGCGGGCTGGGCGGCGAGCACGTGGTCAGCGACGTGCTGTCGGCGGTGCCGGGCGGCCAGATCGGCGCCGTGCTGGCCGTTATGTTGTTGATGTTTTTTCTCGGCTTCTTCCTCGATACCTTTGAAATCATTTTCATTGTCGTGCCGATCACCGCGCCGGCGCTGATCAAGCTCGGGGTCGACCCGATCTGGCTCGGGGTGATGATCGGCGTCAACCTGCAGACCAGCTTCCTGACCCCGCCGTTCGGGTTTGCGCTGTTCTACCTGCGCGGCGTCGCCTCGGCCGCCATCAAGACGGCGCAGATCTACCGCGGCGCCTTCCCGTTCGTCGGACTGCAGGTCGCCGGGCTGGTGCTGCTCTGGGTTTTCCCCGCCATGGCCACATGGCTGCCGGACCGGGTCTTCGGTGAGCCGCCCGTGGCGATAGCCCCAGCCGGCGCCCCGGGCGAGCCGGCCAATGCGCCGGCGGCACCGGCCCCGGACCTGTTCGGCACGCCCTCCGAGCCGTCACCGGCCCCGAGCCGCCCCCAGCCCGGATCGGACCTGTTCGGGAACTGACGGCGCACCGCCAAAGCAAGCCCTCATCGTTGTTAGGTGGCCTAACACCAGCATGACCCGATTGAGCTACGCGGCGGGGGTGTTGGTTCGATCCCCAACCGGCGCCGCACTTGGACTGCCGGACAGTTGACTGTGGCGGCTGATCAACGGCCGGTGTGCCGACAGAGCCTCTTTCGACATCCGCTTTATCCGATGTCCGTTTCTGACCTAACGCACCCCGTTATCGTGGCATTAGCCGATGGCCAACCTACCGTCAGTACTGGCAGAGCCTTCGGTCGCCGGTCGTCCACTCGAACATCGTACCTTCGCCTTCGGCATTCGATAACGCTTCCTCGAAGACTTGTGTCTCCTGAGCTCCGGAATTCGATGATCTGACTGGGAAAATAGTTAGTATTCTAACAATCCAGCAAAAAGGTCGGTGAGTTGCTGACTATCATTCTACAAACCTATTTGTAGGTGGAAAATTTAATCGAAATCAGATACTATTACACAGCTTTCTTGGTGAGCCTGAACATCAAGAAAATAGTGCATAGTATTAGTAATAAAAACATACAAAGGCTATCGATATGCAGTATTTTTTTATTTTGTTAGCTACGATTCTACCATTTCTTGAAGTTGACGAGGCACGCCCCACGCGACCTGGAGAATCAGAGTGTCAAGCACCATTGGCCACATACGCGCCGGAACGGGAGTGGACAGATCAAGAAGTCTGGGTTTGGAATCAGCGTATTTGCCTAGGTGAGAATGCTAACTTGTCGCTTCGTCCCGACGGACTGGGTGGCGGGTGTGACTTGGACGCCGCAGAGGAGTGGCCAGACGATCGTGTCTTGACTCCTCAATTCATAGAAACAGTTCTATTTCATGAACCATTCCGTAGTGCCTACGCGCGTCGGGGATTTCGCGTCAGCTGCGCCAGATTTGATGATCAACTTGTCCTTTCTCATGGTGACTTCGCACATGAGATTTGGCTTCGGTTCTCATACTTCCCATCGGGCCTCAACTTTACCGACCTCGCAGTTGGTGAGTCGCTTTTTCTTACCGGATCGCGAGTTGATGAACATTTCGAGGCTGAACGTTTAACCGTATCAGGAAGCCTTTTCTTACGTGGCCCTGAAGCGAGTTTTCAAACGATCGATCTGATTGATGCATATATCGATGGTAATATAGATTTACGTAATTCAGTATTTCGAAGCAGATTTGACTTGACCGGGTCTATTGTTGGTGGAAAATTTATTATGTCGGATTCCGAAAATAAGGTAATTTGGAGTGATGGCTCGGAGCTCATTCTCCGGAATTTTTCAGCAGAAGTGTTACAAGATAGTCAAGAAGTCTGGTTTTCTTCAAATAATAATTTAAGTAGTGCTATATTGTCTTATAATCTCAATGGTTTTATTTATAATGAAATCAAAAATATTGAAGAAAATCACTCAGATATTGTAGAAATTGGTAATTCCGAGTGGCGAATTGATTGGATTGAACAACAAAGCTCTCCTATTTCTTCGCACTCTCCTCAGCCATATCATCAACTGGCGAGCACGCTACGTTCTATGGGGTTTCTCGATATGGCAGACGACACTATGGTTGCGGCAATGGACAACTATCGAGATGCTTCAACAACTCCCTTAGCTAGAAAAATACTGCTTTGGATTGAACGACTCACTATTGGTTATGGGTATGAGAATTGGCGCGCTCTGATCTGTCTGGTGATCCTCCTCACAACGGGCACTTTTGTAGCCCGATCTGACCCTGGTCTGAGCAGGCTCAGTTCATTGCATCAACAATTCTGGTACAGTATGGATCGATTGGTCCCGTTGATCCAATTTGATCAAGCGCATGGTGATTTCAAACCTTCTAAGTATAGCCTCTATTTCCACATCCATCATCTCGTCGGCTTTGTGCTCGTGTCTCTTTTTATTGCAGGTTTGACAGGCATCACAAAATAGCCTGAGCCGCCAATAGTAAATGCGGATTATGGGATGACAGAACAGATCTCAATGCTGACCGCTGTTGGCAGAATGTGGATGTTTACATCCGTCATTCGACGTCCAAAAAGGGGCTCGAGCCTAGCCAATGCGGTCACTGCTGACAGGTGTCTACAAAAGAAAAGGCCCCGCGCGAAGGCGGGGCCGATAGGGTGCATGCGTGGTGCCGGTCGTATCAGATCGACCGGTTGGTGATGCAGGAGAACGGGTTGTACCGGGAATTCAGGTAGGCCTGTTCGCCGGTGCGGGTCCAGGGCGAGATGTCGTTCAGGAACGCGCCGTAGCCGTCGACGATCCGCCGGGTCATCTCGTCGTCGCCGTCGCGCAGCTCCTGCAGGATTTCCTCGGCCGCCGTCTTGGTGGCGTCGAGGATTTCCGTACTCAGCAGGCGCAGCTGCACGCCGTGCTCCTGCACCAGGGTGCGCAGGGCCGGGCCGGACCGCGCCGAGTATTCCGACAGCATGTCCTCATGCGCTTCCTGGGCGGCGATCCGCACGATGTCCTTCAGGTCCTGGGGCAGGGCCTCGTATTCGGACTTGTTCACGGTCATCTGCAGCGCCGCGCCCGGCTCGTGATAGCCCGGCGAATAGTAGTAGGGGCAGACCTGATAGAGCCCGAACGACAGGTCGTTGTAGGGGCCGATCCACTCCGCGCCATCGATGGTGCCGGACTGCAGCGCCGGGAAGATCTCGCCGCCGGGCAGCAGCACCACGGTGGCGCCCAGCTTGGTCAGGATCTTGGCCTGGTTGCCCGGTGTCCGGAACTTGAGCCCCTGCAGGTCGTCCAGGGAATTGATCTCATTGCGGAACCACCCGAACATCTGGGTGCCGGTGTTGCCGGCCAGGAAGCCCTGCAGATTGAACGGCTCGTAGAGTTCGTCCCACAGCTCCTGGCCGCCGCCGTAGCGCACCCAGGCCGAAATCTCACCCGCGGTGAAGCCCCACGGGAAGGCGGTGAAGAACGCCGTCCCTTCGGATTTGCTGATGTGGTAGTACGAGGCGTCGTGGCCGAGCTGCGCCGTCCCGTCGGACACCGCGTCGAACACGCCCAGCGCCGGCACCAGTTCGCCGCCGCCATAGACGGTGACGGTGATGCGGCCTTCCGACATGCTGGTGATGTTGGCGGCCAGCCGCTCGGCGCCGGTGCCGACCCCGGGCAGGCCGGGCGGCCAGCTTGTGACCATGCGCCAGTCGCGCCGCTCCTGGGCGATCGCCGGCTTGGGGAAGGTGGAGGCGGCGGCAGCCACACCGGCGGCGCCACCCAGCGCTGCCCCTTTCAGAAAACGTCGACGCTCAACGGCCATGCGTGAATCCTCCCTTGGTCTGGTTCGGCTTGGGTTCTGCGGTCGCGGAAGCCGGGGTCCGGCACCGGCCGCAAGGTTGCCGTGAACACCGACATACGGTGTGCACAGCGAAAACACAACCGCCGGGCCACCCCGGCACCGGTTTGGATTCTTCGCATTGAAACAAAGGAATAGGCATGCGCCGGACGGCTAGGGGTCGATCGGCTGCCACACGCCATCGACCAGCGCCTCCAGCGGTCGGAAGCGCGCCTTGTACGCCATCTTGCGGCTCTCGGCGATCCAGTATCCGAGGTAGATGTGGTCCAGCCCCCGGTCGCGGGCGGTGCGCACCAGGTCCAGAACCATGAAGGTACCCAGGCTGCGCCGGTTCGCGTCAGGGTCGAAGAAGCTGTAGACCGCCGAATATCCCGTCTTCAGCGTGTCCACCAGGATCGTGGCCAGCAGCGCCCCGTCGGGGTCCCGGTACTCGATCATCGCGCTGCCGGCCGCGCCCTCTTCGACCATCGCCGCGAAATCGGTTTCGTTCATCCGCGCCATGTCGCTGTCGCCGTGGCGGGATGCCTGATAGCGGGTGAACAGCAGATACTGTTCCCGGCTGGGCAGCGGTTCGTGTTCGGCCCGGGTCAGATCGGCATTGGCGTTCAGGATGCGGCGCGCCGACCGGCTGGGGGCAAAATCGGCGACGGGAATGCGAACCGGGACGCAGGCGTTGCAGGCCGGGCAGACCGGCCGATAGACGATGTCGTGGCTGCGCCGGAAGCCGGCCTGGGACAAGGCGGTGTTCACATCGATGGTGTTGGGGCCGCCCAGGCGCGTGAACAGCTTCCGCTCCACCTGACCCTCGATATACGGACAGGGCAAAGGCACGGAACGGAAGAACTGCTGCAGCGAAGCGGATCTGGGCCCAATCACCGACATCGTGGTCTTGTGCACTCCCGGTTTGGTTTGGCCCTGTCCTACAGGCCAAAGAAGTCCGCGACGATCTGGTCGGTCACCGTGTTCAACTGTCGCTGCACCCAGTCGATGAACTCATGCAGGCCGTGACCGATCACCTCTTTGATGTTGGCCTCTAGCAGAACCGCTTGCAACTCGTCCAATCGCTCAAGGGCAGAGTTACCACCAGTAAGGCCATATTTTGACTTCAAAGAGGTCAGCAGTTCATTGACGTCGTCGACGCAGCGCGACAGCGACCGCGGGAAGCTCGGATTCAACAGCAGAAAACCGGCAACATCGGCCGGCTGCAGCCCGCGGGGATGGATGCGACGAAACGCGTGGTAGCCGGCTGCCGAGCGCAGCAGCGAGTTCCATTGGCTGACATCGTGGGCCGATCCGACGTCTTCCGGATTGGGCAGCAGCGTATGGTACTTGATATCCACCAGCCGCGTGGTCTGGTCGGCCCGTTCGATCATCATGCCAAGCTGATAGAAGCTCCAGCCCTCGTCCCGGAAGAACGTGCCCTCGACGATGCCGGCATGCGCCTGACAGCGTTCCTTGATGGCGGCGCACAGGCGCGGCAGATGCGGTTCGGCGATCCGGTTCGGGCGCAGGTTCCCCATCCAGTCGTGGAAGGTGTTGAGATGCATCCACATCTCGGTGCTGATCAGCGGGCGCAGCGTCCGCGCATTCTCCCGCGCGGCGCGGACCATGGCGCGGATCGACTGCAGGCTGTCCAGGTCCAGCAGCGAGAAGCGCACGACGCTCGCCTGATCGGCCTCCGCATACTTAGCGGCGAAGGCTTCCTGGTTGGCGTAGAGTTCGATGATCGGCGTCCAGGTGCTGGCGCCGGTGTCGTAGCGGGCGAAGGTGGCGTTGACGTCGATGACCCGGGCCAGGTTCTCGGCCCGCTCCATGTAGCGCGCCATCCAGAAGCTGGCGTCGGCGTAACGGGCCAGGAGACGTGCCACCGGGTCAGGTCCCCATCACCCAAGTGTCCTTGGAGCCGCCGCCCTGGGACGAGTTGACCACAAGCGTTCCCTTGCGCAGGGCGACCCGGGTCAGCCCGCCGGGCAGCACCCAGGTCGACGCGCCGGTGATGGCGAACGGGCGCAAATCGACATGCCGCGGCTCGATGCCGTCCTCGGTCAGCGTCGGGCACACCGACAGCGGGATCATCGGCTGGCTGATGTAATTGGCCGGGTTCTCCAGCAACCGGGCCCGGCAGGCATCCAGCTCCTCACGGCTGGCATGGGGGCCGATGGTGATGCCGTAGCCGCCGGCTTCGCCCACCGGCTTGACGACCAGATCCGCAAGGTTGTCGAGCGTGATCTGAAGGCCCTCCTTCTCCCGGCAGATATGGGTGGGCACGTTCGGGATCACCGGCTCCTGGTCCAGATAGTGGCGGATGATCCGGGGCATGTAGGCGTAGACCGCCTTGTCGTCGCTGACCCCGGTGCCGACGGCATTGGCCAGGGCCACGTTGCCTTTGGCATACGCCCGCATCAGACCGGGCACGCCCAGCAGGCTGTCCGGCCGGAAGGCCCTGGGGTCCAGGAAGTCATCGCCGATCCGCCGATAGATGGCGTGGACCGGGGCCGGCCCCTCGATGGTGCGCATGTAGACGCGGTCGTCCTCGACGAACAGGTCGCGGCCTTCCACGAGCGGCACGCCCATCTCGCGGGCCAGAAAGACGTGTTCGAAATAGGCGGAGTTGTAGGTGCCGGGCGACAGCAGGACGACCTGCGGCTCGTCCACGCCGGCCGGGGCGACGTCGCACAGGGCGTTGTGCAGCCGTCGCCCGTAGTCGTCGACATTGCGCACCGGCAGTCCCGACATCAGGTCGGGAAAGGCCCGCCGCATCATGTGCCGGTTTTCCACAACATACGATACGCCCGACGGGCACCGGCAGTTGTCCTCAAGCACCCGGAACGCGCCTTCGCCGTCGCGGACCAGGTCGACGCCCAGCACATGCACGTAGGTCTGGCGCGGGACGTCCAGCCCCATCATGGCGTCGACGAATTGCGGGTGGCCCAGCACCAGTTCGGCGGGGACCACCCCGTCCCGGACGACGATCTGATCGTGATAGAGGTCGTGCAGAAACAGATTGAGGGCCTGAACCCGCTGTTCAACGCCGCGTTCCAACTGCCGCCATTCGGCCGACGGGATGACCCGCGGGATCACGTCGAACGGCAGGATTCGGTCGATGGCTTCCCGGTCCGACAGGATCAGGAAGGTGATGCCGAGGTTGAACAGCTCCTGTTCCGCATCTTCGGACCGGCGGCGCAGGTCATCCAGATCCATCCGGGCCAAGCGGCCGACCATCTCCGCCAGGGCAGGGTCGCCTTCGGCGTTGCCGAGAAGCTCGTCGAAGAACGGTCCCACCGGGTAATGGGCCAGCAGGTCGCCGGCATCCGAAGAGGTATCGGCCAAGGCACCTCCGAGTCCGCAAGCATTCGATGGAGCGCTTCGGGCCGAAAGGCCCAGCGTCAAGTATGGTGAAGACAAAAGACGGTCGCCGCAACCGGTCTTGATGCCGGCGCACTGGACCTAGGGCGACAGCAGCGATTCCAGGCTGGTGGTCGCCGATGTCCCGCGCAGCAGGACGATCGAGACCCGCCGGTTCGGCGCGCCCGTCGGGTCTTCGGGCGTCAGCGGCTCCGTCGCCGCCCTGCCGACCACATGCGACAGCCGGCCGGCGGGCAGGCCGGCGGCCAGCAGGGCCCGCCGATAGGCATGGGCGCGGTCGGCGGAAAGCTCCCAATTGCCATACTGGCCGTCACCGGCGAACGGCGTCGCGTCGGTATGGCCGGTGATCGAAATCGCGTTGGGCATCTGGCCGATGACGCCGGCGATCAGCTCGACGATCCGCCCGGTGTCCGGGTAGAGATTGGCGCTGCCGCGGGGAAACATCGACTGGTTGTCCCGATCGACGATCTGGATCCTGAGCCCTTCGGGCGTCTGATCGACGATCAGGTGATCGACCAGGTCCACCAGTTCCGGCATCGCCTGCATGGCCTGGAACAGCTCTTCGGCCGCTGTTTCGAAGGCCGCCTGTTCCAGTTCGGCCCG
>JANQIU010000314.1 GCA_028281985.1 Alphaproteobacteria bacterium
CCGCCAAGCAGCAGCAGGACGGCAACTATGACTTCCATCATCGCTACGCTCCTTCCCCGCCCGGGCTACGCTTGTCGATGGCTTTGGCCAGGGCGACGGTGCCCAGGAAGGCCACCAGCGCCAGGGCAATCGCCACGTCCAGCAGGGCATCCGAGCCGGTCGCCACGGCCAGGCAGGCGATCAGGGCGACGGAAAGGATGGTCAGCAGGTCCAGGGCCACCACCCGATCGGCGCGGCTCGGCCCCCGGACCAGCCGGATCAACGTCAGCAGCATGCCGACACCGACAAGGATCACGCCGCCAACGACGCCGATCTGAACAATCGTCTCCGAGACACCGTTCACCACCGTCTCCCAATGCTCGATTGCTTGGCCCAGGCCCAAGCCTGCGTCCGGACGAAGGCGTCCGACAGCAGTTGATGATCTAGCGTGTCACCGCCAGGACGCGCCGTTCCATTCCGTTCTTCACCGATTGGCGCACTTCTTCAGGATCGTCCGCGAACATGGCGTGGACATAGAGAATGCGGCGGTCTTCGGAAACGTCGAGGCTCAAGGTCCCCGGGGTCAGGGAGACCAGGCTGCTCAACAGGAAGATCTCCCCGTCACTTGCCGGCTCCAGGCGCACAGCGATGATCCCGGGACGGGCCAGGATCGGCGGGGTTACCACATCCCAGACGACCCGAAGGCTGGAAACGACCAGTTCGTAGTGGAAAAAGACGATCAGCCGTACCGCCCGGGGCAGACGCGAGAAGTAATCGTCATGGCCGTGCAGCGGGCGGGCAATCCACAGGGCTCCATAGCCGACGGCGAAGCCCAGCAGGAGCTGTCCAAAGGTCAGCGATCCGGTCAGCAGTGCCCAGCCGATCGCCAAAGCGATGTTCAGCATCAGCAGGGTCATCGCGGCGCCCCCAGGACGGTTTCAACATAAGGCGCGGGTTCCACCAGCAGCAGACCGGCCCGCTCCGCATAGATGAACACCGGTTCGGCCGCCAAGCCGATCACCACCGTCATCAAGGCGAACACGGTAATCGGCCCCAGCATGGCCAAGCTCTCCCGGCGGCTGAGCGGGCGGACCGAAACGGTCTCCGGCGCCGGTTTCCAGAACGCCTCCAACCAGATCTTGGTCATCGAATACAGTGTCAGCAAGCCGACCACCAGTGCCACCGCCACCAGCACGTATTCGCCGATCTCCAGGCCGGCGCGCACCAGCAGGTACTTGGCCCAGAAACCGGAGAGGGGCGGCACGCCGGCCAGCGACAACGCCGGGATCAGGAAGAGCACGCCCAGCCAGGGCGCCTGCTTGTAAAGGCCGCCGGTCTTCGCCAGTTCCCCGCTGCCGGTCATCCGCTCTGCAACGCCGGCCACCAAAAACAAGTTCGCTTTCACGATGATGTGGTGGAGCAGGTAGAAGACGGCGCCGACAACGCCCAGCGTCGTCCACAACGCCAGTCCCATGATCATGTAGCCGATCTGGCTGATGATGTGCCACGACAGGATCCGGCGCATATCCGACTGGGCCGCGGCGCCGAGCACGCCGGTCAGCATGGTCAGCGCGGCGATCCAGATCAGCGATTCCTGCAGCAGGATGTGGGTGTCGCCCAAGGCCTCCGGCCCGAGGACCAGCGGAAACACCCGGAGCATGGCGTAGACGCCGACCTTCGTCAGCAGCCCGGCGAACACGGCCGCCACCGGGATCGGCAGGGTGGGGTAGGCGGCCGGCAGCCAGAAGAACAGCGGAAACACCGCCGCCTTGATCCCGAAGGCAATCAGCAGAAGCATGGCCACCGCGGCCAGGGCGCCGGGCCTGTCCGCGGCGATGGCGGCGTTGTGGAGGTCCGCGAGGTTCAACGTGCCGGTCAGGCCGTAGAGCATGCCGACCGACGCCAGCATCATCACCGTCGACACCAGGTTCAGCCCGACATAGCGCAGGGCACCGGCCAATCGCTCTTTGCCGCCCCCTTGCGCCAGCAGCGCAAAGGAGGAGATCAGCATCACCTCGAACCAGACGTAGAGGTTGAACAGGTCGCCGGTGACGAAGGCGCCGCATACGCCGCAGAGCAGAAACATCAGCAACGGCGGCAGCCCGGGCCAGGCCCGGGTTCGCGCGGCGCGAGGATCGGCCAGGGCGTAAACGGCGGCGGCCAGGCCCGTCGCGGCCGCGATGGCGATCATCGCAGCGCTCAAGGGATCGACGACCAGGGCGATGCCGATCGGCGGGATCCAATCTCCCATGGCGGCGACCAGAACGCTGCCGTCGGACACTGCCACCATGAGCACCAGCGACACCGCCAGAAGGGCGGCGGCACCGGCGATGCCGATCGCCTGCTGAAGCCGGGGTCGCGACACCGCCAACAGGGCCAGAATGCCGGCCACCATCGGAATGACGACCGGGAGAGTGGCGAGAAGACTCACGGCTCCAGATCCTTGCCGGACAGCGCCTTCTCATGGATCTGGTCGATGTCTGCGGTTTCCCAGCGCCGACGGACGCGATCCACCAGCACCAGCACGAAGCACAGCAGGCCGAAGCCGATGACGATGGCGGTCAGGATCAGGGCCTGGGGCAGGGCGTTGGCGATCGGCCCGTCCGGCTCGCTCATGCCGTCGGGGATCAGGGCGGGAAGCCCCCAGGTCGTCCGCCCCGCAGCAAACAGGACCAGATTGGCCGCATTGCTCAGCAGTACGATGCCGAAAACGAAATGCACCAGGCTGCGGGCCAGCAGCAGATACACCGCACCCGCCGTCAAACCGCCGGCAGCCAGGGCGAGCCAGGCTTCCATCGCGTCAGTCCTCCCCACCCTGACGCCGCTCGGCCAGTGCCAGCCAGAGGGCGGAGATCGTGCCGACGACCACCAGGTAAACGCCGATATCAAACAGCAAGGGTGTGCCCAGGGGCAGCTCCGCCCCACCGACGATCGGTTTCCACCACAGGCCGGTCAGGAAGGGGCTGCCGGCGAACCAGCCCAGAAGGCCGGCGATCACGCCAACCAGCAGTCCGACCGCCGCGACCGTCACCGGATCGGCGCGCAGGCGGCGTCGGATCATGCCGGGGCCGAAGGTCAGGCCATCCAGGACCAGGGCCGCACTGGCCACCAGCCCGCCGATGAAACCGCCGCCCGGCAGATTGTGTCCGCGCCAGAGCAGGAAGACGCTGAAGGCGATCATCAGCGGCACCAGCCCACGGGTCGAGGTGTTGAGGATCGGGCCGCTTTTCATGGCCGGGGTCCTTCCGCCGCCCGACGACGTCGGCGCTGGATCAGCCCGGTGCCGCGCAACAGCGCCAGGCAGGCCAGCCCGGCGATCACCACCACCGCAATCTCGCCCAAGGTATCCAGGGCGCGGAAATCGACCAGGATCACGTTGACGATGTTGCGGCCGAACGCCTCCGGAACGCTCGCCGCCTCAAACGCTTCGGTGACCGACAGGTCCAGCGGTCCGTCGACCACCATCAGCGTGATGCCGGTAATCGTGCCGCCGGCCAGCAGGGCGATCAGCGCGTCCCGCCAGCGCGCCGGCGTCGACCGCACCGGAACTTCCGGCGTGCGCGGCAGCCGCAACAGGACGGCGGCGGCAATGACGATCACCAGCGTTTCCACCAGAAGCTGGGTGATCGCCACATCCGGTGCGCCGTGCATCAGGAATACCAGGGCCACGCCGACGCCGACCGTTCCCAGCGCCGCCAGTCCGGTCAGCCGGCCCTCGACGCCGACGGTCGCCGCGACGCCCACCAGGATCAGCACGACCGCACCGATCGCCGGTCCTTCCGGGATCGTCGACAGGGATGCGAACGAGAGTTCGGGGACAAGCGCGACCACGGTGGCCACCGCCGCCGTCGCCGCGGCAAAGATCACCAGGAAGTCGCGACGCAGCCGATCGCCCTGCAGCAATCGGGTCTGCCAGAGCGCGACATCGTTCAACCAGCCCATCACGGTGTCGTATGCCCGGTCGCCGGTGGTGGGCAGCAGGCGGACAAGCGCGTCGAGCATCCCCCGGATCTGCCGCATCCGCCAGAACAGGATCGATCCCAGGGCGACCGTCACGACGCTGAGCAGCAGCGGCACCGTGACACCGTGCCAGAGCTTGAGTTCCGGGGCCGTGGTGCCCTGCAGCACGGCTTCCACGGCCGGGCCGACCAGGATGCTGCCGACAAGCCCCGGTGCCAGGCCAAGGATCAGGCCGAGACTGGCCAGGACCGCCGGTGGGGCGACAATCGCCCAGTGATTGCCATGGGCCCGCTCTGCCGCTTCGGTGGGCGGTCCCCAGAACGGCCGTATGGCGACGGTCAGCGCAACCGCGACCATCATTGCGTTGGCGGCCAGCGCCGCGGCGGTCATGGCGAACGGCGCTTCGGCGATGGCCAAGGCGCCTTCGTATTTCAGCTCCTTGCCCAGGAAGCCGAGGAACGGCGGAAAACCGGCCATGGCGAAGGCCGCCAGCGCCGCGGCGCCCGCCGACACGGGCAGGGCGCGGCGCAGTCCGCCGAGCGCCATCAGGTTGCGCGTTCCCGTGGCGTGGTCGATCCCGCCGACGATCATGAACAGCGACGCTTTGTAGAGGGCGTGGACCAGAACGAAGGTCATCGCCGCGGCGATGCCGATCTGCGTTTCCACCGCCAGGAACAGGGTCAGCGCGCCCAGCGCCATCACCGTGGTGTAGGCCAGCATCAGCTTCAGGTCGCGCTGGCACAGCGCCATCATCGATGCCCAGACCGCCGTTACCGCACCGACCGGAAGGAGCGTCCACAGCCAGACGTCAGTGCCGCCCAGGGCCGGATGCAGCCGGGCCAGCAGGAAAACGCCGGCCTTGACCAGGGTCGCGGAATGCAGGAAGGCGCTGACCGGCGTCGGCGCGGCCATGGCGTTCGGCAGCCAGAAATGCAGCGGCACCTGCGCCGACTTGGTGAACGCGCCGAGGAACACCAGCACCAGGATCGGAACGTAGAGCGGATCCGCCCGCACGATATCGCCGGCGGTGTTGATCTCCGCAATGCTGTAGCTGCCCGCCACCTGGCCCAGCAGGATCAGGCCGGCTAAGAGCGCCAGCCCGCCCCCCGCCGTGACCAGCAGGGATTGCCGGGCATTGCGCCGGGCCTCCGCCTTGTCGCTGTCGAACCCGATCAGCATGAAGGATGAGACCGACGTCAGCTCCCAAAAGACGAACAGGGCCAGGATGTTGTCCGACAACACGACGCCGAGCATCGATGCGGTGAACAGGGTAAGATAGAGGAAGAACCGCGGCAGGCGCGGGTGTCCGGCCATGTACGCGTTGGCATAGAGCGCCACAGCCGCGCCGATACCGCTGACCATCAGGCCGAACAGGACCGAAAGGCCGTCGATCCGGAAGGTCAGCGATACGTCGAGAGACGGCACCCAGTTGAAGCCGAACGTCACGACCTGGCCGGCGGATGTGCTCCCGATGCTGGCGATCAGGCCCACGAACACCGCGGCCGGCGGGAGTGCGGCAAGCCATCCCAAGTGGGCTGGCCGGGTCGCCCCGGTAGCGGCCATCAACGAAACTCCAAAGCGGGGTGATCGGATCGAAGCCCGGTAGCCGTCACTGGCCACCGTATCCGATGAATTGCAAGCGTGTGCGGCTACTTATTGGCATGTTCGTTGAGGAATGTCTCAAGATCGATGACCGCTACACGCCAATCCTTGCCGAACTTGATCGCCCGAAGCTTGCGTTCCCTGATCCAGGTTCGCACGGTCGTTTCCTTGACCTTGAGCATCTCGGAGACCTCTTTGACGGTCATCAGCGGCTTGCGCAGCATCTGCTTAACTCCGACTGCGCCGATACGCGCAACATAGGGCCGGCCCTGTGTCTTTCAATCGCTTTAGCGTAGTCTGCGTAAGTTTAAGGCGGTCGGAAACGGCAGTCGAGTACCTATCCGTTACAGCCGGAGGGTGCTAGTCGGCACCGCCGACCACGCGGTTCCCGCCGGCCTCACGGGCCTGGTTCATCGCCGTTTCCGCCGTCGCCAGCAGATCGTAGAGCGACCCCCTCTGTCCCAGTTCGGCGGCACCGATGCTGACGGTCGACGTCACCGTCCCCCGCGTGCTGCCGCCGGCAGCGTCCTCCATGGCTGCCCGAATACGCTCGGCGATGACCCTGGCGCCGTCCAACGGTGTCGACGGCAACAGAATGACAATAGTGGGTCCGTCCAGCCGCGCGACAAGATCGACCTCGCGCACCAGGCGCCGACAGACCGTTGCTGTCCGGGTCAGGGCCGCGCTGCGATCCTGGTCCGTCGGGGTGACGTCGAACCCGTCGATTTCCGCCATCAGCAGGGACAACGGCGCGCCGTAGCGGCGCCAGCGCGTGTGCTCGGAGGCGGCGGCTGCCAGGAAATGGCGGCGATTGGCGACACCGGTCAGAAGGTCGGCGGTATCCATTTCCCGAAGCCGATCGGGGGCGTCCGCACGACCGGTCAAATCCCGCAGAACGACGGTGAAGCCGCCGCCGGGATCACCGGGATGGGTGTTGATCAGGCTGTTCGCCCAGAACCGGTCCCCGTCCTTGCGCAGCAACCAGCCTGCATCGCCATGCCATCCCGATTCACGGGCCTTATCTAGGCGGTGCCGGACATGCAGGGTGCGGGTGTCCAGCGGACCCGACGACCCCAGATCGCCGAAATCGACGGGCGAAAACAGGTCGGCGACGGGCCGTCCGACGATTTCGTCGTCGCGATAGCCGAACATCCGGGTGCTGGCGCCGTCCCAGGTCTCGATCGCGCCGTCGTGCGAGGCGGCAATGACCGACAGATCCGGCGACCCTTCGACCAGGGCGCGGAACTGCCGTTCGAGCCTGGACAGGGCGCCCGAAAGCGCCTGGCTCTCCGATCGGTCGTCCAGATGGGCCACGAAGGTCGCATTCCCCAGCCAGTGAACCGTCATGTCGATGACGCAGGCGCCCGACGTATCGCCGACCGGTGACAGCCCGGCATACTCGGCCACCGGTGCGGGGTTGGCCGGCGCGTCCTGCACAGCGGATCTGAGATTGGGAAGCGCATCGCCGAACAGCCTGAAGAGGTTGCCGGTATCGGCGCTGCGGGCGAAGCGGATCAGCATGTCCAGGGCGCTGGGGTTGACCAGGCTGATCACGCCATCCCGGTCGAACACGACCACACCCGTCGGTGCCGTTCTGACCAGGGCACCAAGGAGATCGTCGCCGGTGTCGGGGGGCGATGTCATCAGCAGCCTCTTCGGGTCGGGCCAGCAATCGGCGCGCCAGACCGAATCCCTCGCATGCCGACACGCAGCGATCAACCGGGTCGGCGCGTTGTTCCGTGCGGTCGGCTTTGCTAGCGTCCCGAGCACCGCGGGGGTCGGCCTCGTGCCGATCGCACGGCTCGACCGGACGGTCATCGCCCGGCGGTCGTCCCGCCCACCGTCGCACAAGGAGCCCGAGATGGCGGCATTGGCCGACTGGGCAGAGGTCGTCGATCCGATCCTGTCCCTGGTGGACCGCGCATCGGAAGCGATCATGGCGATCTATCGGACCGACTTCGAGGTCTGGTCGAAAGGGGATGCCAGCCCGGTCTCGGAGGCCGACCTTCAGGCCGAACGGATTCTGATTGAGGGGCTGTCGGCGATTTCCCCCGACGTTCCGGTTGTCGCGGAAGAAAGCGTCGCCGCCGGGCGGATCCCGCCGACCCTGGGGCGGCGGTTCTTCCTGGTCGATCCTGTCGACGGCACCAAGGAGTTCGTCTCGCGCAACGGCGAGTTCACCGTCAACGTGGCGTTGGTCGAAGACGGACTGCCGGTGTTTGGTGCCATAAAGGCACCAGCCATCGACCTGAGCTACTGGGTTGGCGGCGACGAGCGTGCCTATCGGCGCCGCGGCTCGGACCCAGCGGAAGGCATCGTCTGTCGGCCGCGGCCCGCCGACGGCCTGGTCGCCCAGGTCAGCCGCAGCCACTGGGATGCCCGCGGCGAGGCCTTTCTGGCCGGGCTGCCGATCAAGGAACGCCGGATCAGCGGTTCGTCGCTCAAGTTCTGCCGGGTGGCGGAAGGGGAAGGCGATGTGTATCCCCGATTCGCCCCGACCCGGGAATGGGACACCGCCGCGGGCCAGGCCATCCTGTCCGCTGCCGGCGGTTGCGTGCTGGACGAAGGCGGTATGCCGTTGATGTGCGGCAAGCCGGAATTCTACAACCCTTCCTATGTCGCCTGGGGGGCACCCGCGACCGATCCGGGGGGCGACATGACGGGTTGCATCCCCATTTAAAGGGGGAGCAGAGCAAGAACGGGGAATGTGGAATGGCGGACGGTTCTCTGGGGCAGGTGCCGGTATCGGCGGAGGCGCTGGGGCAGGCGCTGGAGGTGCAGCGGCGGGCCTTTGCCGCCAACCCCAATCCACCGGCGGCCGAACGACGGCAATGGCTGGATACGCTGAACGCGGTCGTCCTGGACAACACCGAAGCCATCTGCCGGGCGGTGTCGGAGGATTTTGGCAACCGATCGCCGCACGAAACCCGGCTGGCGGAGATTGCCGTGGGCAGTGGGGCTATC
>JANQIU010000330.1 GCA_028281985.1 Alphaproteobacteria bacterium
AACCGCCCGGTCGGCGGCGGGCCGGCTGACCACGGTGGCCAGCACGGTCAGGGCACAGTCGTCGAGGGTCCCGGCCCCGAAGGCAACCTGCTGTCGGTCCATGTAGACGTAAGTGCCGGGACGGTGTTCGGTCGCGGCGGTGACCGTATGGGCGTGCCGGAAATCGGGCGTACCGCCATTGGAGATCCGGCGCACCGGCAACCCGGCCGTCCGGCAGGCATCGCGTGCTTCGCCCAGCCAGGCGTCGACCGCTGCCGGGGCGCCACGGGGCGGATAGGTCATCAGCCCTTCGAAGCGCAGCCCCGGCGCGGCGTCGATCGTGCGGGCCAGTTCGGTTGCCGCCGCCGGATCGGGCACGCCGCAGCGGCCGCCGCCCGTGTCGCATTCCACCAGGACCGGCAACGGCCGATCAGCGCCCGACAGGGCCGCTCCGTAGCCGGCGACGACATCCGGGTGGTCGGCGGTGACCGACATCTCGGTGCGCTCGTGCAGTGCCCGCAGCCGCGCCAGCTTCGATGCGCCGACGAGGTTGTAGGGCAGGAAGATCGGGGCCAGGCCGGCATCGGCCATCACCATGGCTTCGCCGATCTTCTGACAGGTGATGCCGGCGGCACCCAGGTCCAGTTGGCGGCGGGCCAGTTGGGGCAGCTTGTGGGTCTTGACATGCGGCCACAGCGACAGGCCGTGTTCGGCGGCATAGGCCTGGGCGCTGGCCAGATTGGCTTCGACCCGGGCCAGGTCCACGACCACCGCCGGCGTATCGAGGTCCTCCAGTCTGTGGGACATGCAGGTGCTTCCGTCAGTCGCCGATCGGCAGGGTGGGGTCAGAGGCGTGGTGGATCGCCAGGCTTTGTTTGATCCGGCGCAGGTTTTCCAGCACTTCCGGACCGATGGTTTCCGCCGTCGCCATGGCCAGGATGTCGACCACCGCCAACAGGCCGTAGCGCGACGAGGAGGGTTTATAGAGGTTGCCGTCCTCGCGGAACACCACCGGCATGACGATGTCGCCGAGGTCGGCCAGCGGCGAGCCGGGGACGGTGACCGCGATCACCCTGGCGCCATAGGTGCGGCCCACCTTGACCGAGTCCATCACCGACCGGACATGGCCCGACAGTGAAAAGGCGACGACGACGGCCCGGTTGTCGACGACCGCCGCACTCATGCGCTGGAGCTGCGGGTCGATCTGCGCCTTGGCGTTGAGACCGAGCCGGAACAGCCGGTTCTCCAGCTCCACCGCCGCCATGGAGGACGATCCACCGGTACCGTAGATCAGGATCCGGTTGGATGCGGCCAGCATCCGGGCGGGTGCGGCGGTATCGACGCCGACATAGGCGTCGCGGACCAGGTCGACCGCCGCATGCGCCCCGGCACAGATCGCGGCGGCCGTCTGGCTTTCGCCCAACAGCAAGGTCCCGCCGTCGGAACGCAGATACGCACCGCCGATCGCCAGGACCTGGGCCAGGTGGAACTTCAGGTCGCGGGTGCCGTCGAACCCCAGGGCCCGGGCCAGGCGGCTGACGGTCGGTTCGCTGACCCGGGCGCGCGCGGCCAGATCGGCGATCGGGCTGCGCGACGCGAAGTCGATATCGGCCAGAATGCACTCGGCAAGGCGGCGTTCCGCATCGCTGCCGTCATCGACCTTGGCCCGCAGCCGCGGGATGACGTCCAGCGGCGCGGCGCCAGGCCTGGCGGCGGGGTCGGCCTGGACCAGGGTCACAGGCGCCGCCCATCAGCGGGGTCGAACAGATGGACGTCTTCCGGCGATACGGCCAGTGGCAGCCGCGATCCGGGCGCCGGATCCAGACGTTCGCGGAAGACGCAGCGGATCGGCTCGCCGGCGACGGTGCCGGTGACATGGGTTTCTGATCCCGTCGGCTCGACAACCTCGACCAGCAGCGGGACGGCAGCCTCGGCATCGGTCACCCGGAAGCGCTCGGGGCGGATACCGACGGTCACCGGCTGCGCTTCGGCAATTCCGGTGCCGGCCACCGATAGCGTGTTGCCGTCGGTCAGTTCGACCTGGCTGTTTGCTGCGCGAAAGATGCCCGGCAGGAAGCTCATGGCTGGCGAGCCGATGAAGCCAGCAACGAAACGGTTGGCTGGACGGTCGTACAGCTCCAGCGGCGAACCGATCTGCTCGATATGGCCGGCGTTCATGACCACGATCCGATCGGCCATGGTCATGGCCTCGATCTGGTCGTGGGTGACGTACACCACCGTCGACCGCACCTTCTGATGCAGGAACTTGATTTCGGTGCGCATCTGCACCCGCAGCTTGGCGTCCAGGTTGGATAGTGGCTCGTCGAACAGGAACACGGCGGGGTCGCGAACGATGGCGCGGCCCATGGCGACACGCTGGCGCTGGCCGCCGGACAACTGGCGCGGCAGCCGGCCCAGATAGTCCAGCAGGTTCAGGATCCCGCCGGCGCGCCGAACGCCTTCTTCGACCGCCGGTTTGGGTTCGCGCCGGATGCGCGGGCCAAAGGCGATATTGCCGTGCACGGTCATATGCGGGAACAGGGCATAGGACTGGAAGACCATGGCGATGTTGCGCTTCTGCGGTGGCAGGTCGTTGGCCCGCTGGTCGCGGATCATCAGATCGCCGCCGGAGACCTCTTCCAGCCCGGCAATCATGCGCAACAGGGTCGACTTGCCACAGCCCGACGGCCCGACCAGGACAAGGAACTCCCCGTCGGCGATCTCCAGGTTCAGGCGCGGGATCACCGTCAGCGATCCGAACCGCTTGGTGATGTCGATCAGCTTCAGGTCGGCCATGGGCGTCTCCGGTCGGCCTCCGGTTATCCGACGATTTCGCGGATGAAGGGCAGATTGCCTGCCGAAATGCCGGCGTCGACCGGCAGGACCGCACCGGTGATGCCGGAGGCCAGGTCCGATGCCAGGAAGGCGACCGCCTGGGCCACCTCCCGCGGCTCCACCAGCCGCCCCATCGGATAGAGGCGGCGGACGCGCTCCAGGATGTCCGGCTGGGCGGCGATCCGGTGATCCCAAGCGGCCGTGCGGATCGATCCGGGGCATACGGCGTTGGCGCGGATGCCGTGGGCCGCTTCCTCGGTCGCGACCGCGCGCATCAAGGCCAGCAATCCGGACTTGGCGGCGGCATAGGCCGGATTGCCGTAATGGGCCAGCGCATTGATCGAAGCGACGTAGACGAAAGCCCCGCCGTGTGTGCGCAACGACGGCAGCACCGCCCTGGTCAGCGTGTAGGCCGACGTCAGGTTCAGGTCCAGCTCGTCGTCCCATTCCGCGGGACCGGTGTCGGCCAGGACCTCGGCACGGGTCCAGCCGGCGTTGCTGATGACGATATCCGGGGAGCCATGCCGGTCGATCAGCCGGGGAAGCGTTTCGGCGACCGCGCCCCGATCGGTCAGGTCGACGACGGCACCGGCGCATCCCTCCAGCGCAGCCAAGGCCTGGGCGTCCCGGTCCAGGCCGACGACCTCTGCGCCAGAGGCCCGACAGACCGTTACCAGCGCCGTTCCCACCCCGCCGGCGGCCCCGGTAAGGAAGATGCGCTTGCCCTCCAGCACCGGCCCGATTGCCCCCGCTGCCTGTTTTGTTGCCCCCGACCGCCGCCTGCGGCGATCATCGGTTGCCCTCAACAGTGCCAAGGTGTACGAAAGTCAGCAACATGTTTCGACCCGTGCGGCCCTCGAATACGGCTGTGGACTGAAAAAAAATTTCAGCGGGCGGCATGTCGGCAGGCTTGCAACTGGGAGAGAGTCATGGACTTCAAACGCATCGGAAATCGTTTCCTGGCCGGTACGGCGCTGGTTGCCGCCGCGCTGGTCCCCCTGGCGTCGGCGCAGGCACAGACCGTCCGGGTGACGGTGGCCGAATACAGTTCGCTGACCGGGCGGTATTTCGAAGAGGCGGCAGCGGCCTTCGAAGCCGCCAATCCCGGCACCGATATTCAGATCGAAGTCGTGCCCTGGAATGTTCTGCTGCAGACGCTGACCACCGACATCTCCGGCGGCGTCAATGCCGACCTGTCCATCATCGGTACCCGCTGGCTGCTCGATTTCGTCGAGCAGGACATTGCCCAGCCGCTGGACGGCTTCATGGACCAGGCCTTCACCGACCGGTTCATCCCCACCTTCCTGACCCCGTCGGTGATGGACGGCCAGACCTTCGGCCTGCCGGTCGCCGCGTCGGCCCGCGCGATGTACTACAACCAGGATCTGCTGGATCAGGCCGGCATCGACAGGCCGCCGGAGACCTGGGCGGAGCTGGCGGAAGCCGCCACGGCAATCTCGGCCCTGGGTGACGACATCTATGGCTTTGGGGTCCAGGGCAACGAAGTGGAGACCGACGTCTACTTCTACTACGCCTTCTGGTCCCATGGCGGGAACCTGATCGATCCCGACGGCACCTCCGGGCTGGATACCGAAGCCGCCTACCAGGCGGCGGCCCTCTACCGCGACCTGATCGACAGCGGTGCCACCCAGCCGGGCGTCACCTCCTACACCCGCGAAGACGTGCAGAACCTGTTCAAGCAGGGCCGGGTCGGCATGATGATGACGGCGCCGTTCCTTTCCACTCAGATCCGCGACGAAGCGCCGGATCTGAACTATGGCGTGGCCGCGATCCCGGCCGGTCCGGGCGGCGACCGCGGCACCTACGGGGTCACCGACAGCATCATCATGTTCGCCAATACCGAAGTCGCGGACACCGCCTGGGCCTTCCTCGACCTGCTGTTCACCCAGGAATGGCGCTCCAAGTTCACCGGGGGTGAAGGCTTCCTGCCGGTCAATGCCGCCGTCGCCGAGGAGCCGGCTTTCGCCGAGGATCCGGACCTGGCGGTGTTCGCGTCCGTACTGCCGGATGCCCGGTTCGCGCCGGTGATCGCCGGATGGGAGGAGATCGCGGACATCACCTCCTCGGCGCTCCAGCGCATTTATCTGGGCCAGGGCGACATCGAGGAAACGCTGAACGACGCCGCCGCGGAAATCGACGGCATCCTCAACTGACCGACGTGCCGGCCGGCGCCAGTTCCATCTGGCGCCGGCCCCGCCCCCTTCTGCGATCTGCCGGCCCATGACCCGATCGGTCTTCACCAGCCCCTATGTGCTGATCCTGCCCGGATTCCTGCTGACGGCCTTCATCATTGTCTGGCCGCTGGTCCAGCTCGGCATCCTGTCGACCAGCGACCTGAACCGGTTCGGCGTGATCCGCGGCCCGGCCGGCTGGGAGAACTTCGCCGAGGTTTTTGCCGACCCGGACTTCATCGCCTCGGCCTGGCGCACGCTGATCTGGACCGCCGCCATCGTCGTGGGTTCGCTGGCGATCTCGATCCCCGTCGCGATCATCCTGAGCGAGGATTTCTACGGCCGCGGCCTGGCCCGCGTGATCATCATGCTGCCCTGGTCGGTGTCGCTGACCATGACGGCCATCGTCTGGCGCTGGGCGCTGAACGGCGAAAGCGGCATGCTCAACTCGGCGCTGACCGGGCTGGGGCTGATCGACCAGAACATCCAATGGCTGGCCCAGGCGGGCACCGCGTTTCCGGTGCAGGTCGCCATCGGCATCCTGGTCACCATCCCGTTCACCACGACGATCTTCCTGGGCGGGCTATCGTCGATCCCCGACGACCTGTACGAGGCGGCGCGGCTGGAAGGGGCGGGGCGCCTGCAGATCTTCCGCGAGATCACGCTGCCTTTGATCCGCCCGTTCATCAACATCGCCATCGTCATGAACACGATCTACGTGTTCAACTCCTTCCCGATCATCTGGGCGATGACCCAGGGTGGCCCGGCCAACTCCACCGATATCCTGGTCACCTACCTGTACAAGCTGGGTTTCCGCTTCGGCAAACTGGGCGAGGCGGCAGCGCTGTCGCTGATCATGTTCGCCATGCTGCTGGTGTTCACCATCGTCTATGTCCGCCTTGCCATGCGCCGGGAAAGCCGATGAGCGCCAAGTGGAAGCGGACGCTGGTCGCCTGGGCCCTGCTGGCCCCGCTGATGCTGGTGATCCTGTTCCCGTTCGCGGTCATGATCATCACCGCGCTGAAACCCCAGGAGGAAGTCCTGTCGCCGACCTGGTGGCCAAGCCGGCTGGCCTGGGAGAACTTCGTCGACATGTGGGCGGCGACCGAATTCGGGTCGGCCCTGTGGAATTCGATCTACGTATCGGTGCTGGCCGCCGTGGCTGCGCTGGTCGTGTCGGTGCCGGCCGCCTACGCGATGAGCCGCTACACCTTCGCCGCCAAGGGCGTCTTCCGCCAGTTCCTGCTGGTGTCGCAGATGCTGTCGCCCATCGTGCTGGTGATCGGCCTGTTCCGGCTGGTGGCGTCGCTCGGCCTTTTGAACGACGTCAACGCGCTGGTGCTGGTCTACGGCGCGTTCAACATCGCCTTCACCGTCTGGATGCTGCAAAGCTACTTCGCGACCATCCCACGCGAACTGGAGGAAGCCGCCTGGATGGAAGGGGCCGGACGGTTCCGGACGCTGATCGTGGTGTTCCTGCCGCTGGCCCTGCCGGCCATCGCGGTCACCGCGATCTTCGCCTTCATCAATGCCTGGAACGAGTTCGTCATTGCCCTGACCCTGCTGCGCGGTCAGGAAAGCCACACCTTGCCGATCCGCATCTTCTCCCTGGTGGCCGGCCGCTACACGGTCGAATGGCACCACGTGATGGCCGCCACCTTCGTTGCCACCGTTCCGGTCGCGATCGTCTTCGCCTGGCTCCAGCGGTTCCTGGTGCGCGGCTTGTCGATCGGCGCCGTCAAATAGCCAGTTCGAGCGAGACCATTACCCAAGCCATCCCGAGGAGGAGCCCGCCCATGTCCCCCGCCAAGCAGACGTTCGGCAGCGCCGCCGTTCCCCTGTCGCCGGCCGTGCGCGCCGGGGACTTCGTTTTCATCTCCGGGCAGGTTCCCGTCGGCGCGGACGGCCAGGTGGTGTCCGGCGGCATCGCCGGGCAGACGGAACAGGTACTGGAGAACGTCAAGGCGGCGCTGGCGCTGGCCGGGTGCTCCCTGGCCGATGTGGTCAAGACCACGGTATGGCTGGAGGATGCGCGCGATTTCGGGGCCTTCAACGCCGTCTACGCCCGCTACTTCCCCACCGAGCCGCCGGCCCGCACGACGGTGGAAAGCCGGCTGATGATCGACATCAAGATCGAGGTGGAGGCCGTCGCCTACAGCCCGCAATAGGCCGGCGGCGCGGCACCCGGACCGATGCGCATCTTCACCGCCTCGCTGGCGACGGAAACCAACACCTTCTCCCCCGTCCCCACCGACCGGGCATCGTTCGAGCAGGCCTTCTACGCCGGCCCCGGGGCGCATCCGGAGACCCCGACGCTGTGTTCGGCGCCGATCCCGGTGCTGCGCCGGCGCGCCCGGCGCGACGGCTTCACCCTGATCGAAGGCACGGCCGCCTGGGCCGAACCGGGCGGCCTGGTGCGCACGGATGTCTACGAGGCATTGCGGGACGAAATCCTGGAGCAGCTTCGCGCGGCGCTGCCGGTCGACGGCGTGGTGCTGGGTCTGCACGGTGCCATGGTGGCCCGCGACATCGACGATTGCGAAGGCGACCTGCTGGCGCGGGTGCGGGACCTTGTCGGTCCGAACGTGGTGATCGCCGCCGAACTAGACCCGCATAGCCATCTGACCGCAAAACGGGTCGCCGCCGCCGACATCCTGGCGGCCTTCCTGGAGTTCCCGCATACCGACTTCGTCGAACGGGCCGAGCATGTCGTCGATCTGGCGCTGGCGGCATGCCGCGGCGAGATCCGCCCGGCGATCAGCACCTGCGACTGCCGCATGGTCGACGTGTTCCCGACCGACCGGGAGCCGACCAGGTCATTCGTCGCCCGGATGCGGGACCTGCAGGGACGGGACGGTGTTCTGTCGGTGTCGCTGATCCATGGGTTCATGGCCGCCGACGTGCCGGAAATGGGCACGCAGATCCTGGTGGTCACCGACGATGCGCCGGCCGCCGGTGACCGCCTGGCCAGCACCCTGGCCCAAGAGGTCCGCGGGATGCGCGGCACCACGATCATGCCGCTGGTCGACCTGGAAACGCTGATCGGCCAGGTGCGCGCAGCACCGGCAGACCCGCGCCCGTTCGTCGTCGCCGATGTCTGGGACAATCCCGGCGGCGGCGTGGCCGGTGACGCCACTGCCGCCCTGTCGGCGCTGATCGCCGCCGGCCTGGCCTCGATCGGGGTGGCGACGATCTGGGATCCGGTGGCCGCCGCCTTCTGCCTGGCGGCCGGCCCCGGCACCGTCATGCCGCTGCGATTCGGCGGCAAGGCCGGTCCGGCCAGCGGGCCGCCGATCGACGCGGAGGTCCAGGTCCTGGCGACCGATGCCGCCGCGTGGCAGAGCTTCGGCAGCAGCCGCGTGCCCCTTGGTCCCAGCGCTGTCGTGCGGCTGGTCGGGACGGAGATCGACGTCATCCTGAACACCAACCGGACCCAGACGTTCGAACCGGACGTGTTCAGCAATCTTGGCCTGGACCCGGCGGGCAAGCAGGTGCTGCTGGTGAAGTCCACCAATCATTTCAGCGCCGGCTTCGCGCCAATCGCCCGGGAGATCGTCTATCTGGGTGTCGAGGGGATCTATCCCAACGACCCGCGAACCACGCCCTACCGCAAGCTGACGCGACCGATCTGGCCCCGCGATCCCGGGGCGTGACGGCCCACGTCACGGGGCCAGGGATCGTCCCATTAGCGCGTAGCGGCGAAACACGGTGCCCTGGTAGCCGGCCGACCGGGACGCCGACAGGTTGTCCGCGTGCATCAGGGCGTGGATCACCGACCGGAAGCCGAGCTCCGCTGCGGTCTGGTGGAACATGTCGGCCAACAGGCGCCCGGCGCCGAACCGTAAACTGGCATAGGTCTTCAGGATGACGGTGGTCGGGGCGGGGCCTTCGGCCAGGTCCGGAAGGCCGAAGAGGAACCCGACAAGCCGGTCTTCGGTGTCGCGGGCGAACAGGACCAGCCTTCGGTCCAGACGGGTCAGCAGCGGCGCGTAGATGGCATCGAACGCCGAGCGGTCGATCGGCTTGAAGAAGGCATTGCGCCGGAAGGCCCGGGTCGCCACGGCGAACAGCTCGCCCAGCAAAGCGTCGGGATCGGTTCCCGACCAGGGGTCCACCCTGACGCCCGGAACGGGTTTGGGTGCCGCGGCGTCGCCGAGCGGGACCCGGGTTGAAAGATACGTCGCAGCCGGGCGAAACCCGGCGGATCGCAGGCAGGCGAGATCATGCGGCCCGCCGGTCGGCTCCAGGGCGAAGGGCGGCGACCCGTCGGTTTCGGTCACCACGCGATAGCTGTGCCAGGTATCCCCTTCCAGGGGCGCCAGCACGGCGCCGAAGCCTTCGGCCGTCAACCGGGCACACGCGTCCGCAAGCAGGGCGCTGCCGGCCGCCGGGTCGTCGATGGCCAGCCGGCCAATGGCGGCAGTCCGGGCGTCGTTCCAGGAAGGCGCGTTCCGGTAGACGGTACAGCGGGCGCCCGGACCAGCCAGGTCGGTGCTGCCGGCATTCGTGGCGGTGGTCATGGCGGTGCCTCCTGCATCACCAACAAGGTCGCAAAGGATGCCAACGGCACGATCAGGGCGACCGCGGACAGCTTTGCCACCCGGCGCTGGCCGAACCACGAGCCGGCAGCGATGCCCGCCGACAGACAGAGGACCAGTCCGGCAATCGCCGGTCCCCAAAGCGGTCCGTGCCAGTCGGACGGGTTCAATTCCACCGCCAGCGCGAACGCCGCCATCGCGGCGATCAGTCCGGCCAGCGCCGGCACCGGTTGTCGGCGGATGGCCGTGCCCACGGTCAGCGCCGTCGCGCAACCGAAGGTCAGGTCGTAGAAGTTGATGGCGTTGACCCCGGCGACATGCCCGATCACCAGCCACAGCAGCCCGACGCCGGCGATGGCGACGATCAGGTCCAGGTGCTGCCGCGACCCGTCCGTCTGGCGGCCGGCGAAGACGAGCGTGAAGGCGATGACCGAGATCGCCGGCTGCACCGCATTGTGCAGCGTCGTCACCGACAGCACGACAAACAGGATGACCCCGTAGGCCCGGGCGGTGTGGGTTTCGATGCCCAGGCGTGGCGCCATGCGCTGCAGCAGCATCAGGAACGCGATGAAGCCCGCCGCCAGCAGCCCGAGTTCCACGGGCGGCGTGTCCAGGTTGTTGACCAGGAAGAAGTGGATCGCCAGCGGGACGAACAGGTTGTCGAGCCCCGACCAGGAATCCGCCTCGATCATCGCCCCCATGGCGGCGATCATCAGCCCGAGCAGCACCACGTTCAGCCGCGACACGTCGCTGGCCAGCAACAGCAGAATCATGGAAACGACCAGCGTGATCAGGAAGAAGACGGCGACGCCTTCCGCACTTTTGGTCGAGCCTGCCACGGTGAAGCGGCGGCGCCCGTAGGTGGTGCCGGCCAACGCGGCGGCCGCATCGGACAGGGCGATCACCGCGATGGGCAGGGCGAAGGTGATGTAGGTGTCGGCGGATCGCAGAAACAGAAAACCGATCGCAACGACCAGGAAGATATCGCCCCAGGACCGGCGGCCGACTGTATGCAGCGCGCCGCCCAACGCCGCCAGGCCGGGCAGCCGCAGCACGAGCATGATGGCCACCGCGCAGCCGACCAGGACGGCCACCGGCCAGATCCGGTCGAACAGTACCGGCAACCCCAGGCCGAGCAGTCCGGTGGCGACGTGGACCGTCTTGCGCTGGACCTCGGGATGCCAATCCTGGCGGCGGCCGAGATGGTGCACCGCGGCCATCAGCGCCAGGATGGTCGCCAGCGACAGGCCGACCAGGACCAGCGGCAGGAGGACCGTCATCCGACAATGTCCTCGACGACGAAATCCGAATAGAAGAACGCCTTGTCGGCCGCCTTGCCCGCGGCTTCCAGATCGGGCTGCGGCGTGATGCGCGGCCTGTGGCGGTCCGGGACGCGGCGCGGCGCCATCATGTTCCAGTAGACCAGCCGCGCGCCGGGGCGCCCGGCCCCGAGAATGCGGCCGTAGGCCTCGGCGAAGGCCGCCGGCGACATGTATTCGAAGATATCGGACAGGTAGAAGCCCCCGGCCCCCAGGCCCGGCGACAGGACCGATTCCAGGGCGCCGGTTCGGATGTCCAGCCGGCCGGTTCGGTTTCGGATGCTGTCATAGTGCTCGGCCCGCCAGGGCAGGGGCAGGACGCCGTCGTACCGGCCGGTCAGGATCACGCGCAGATAAGGGTTGTCGGCCGGATTGAGATCGACCGCCGCATGCCGGCTGCGGGCCATGACATGGTCGGCCACGCTGCCTGACACGTGGTCGAAGAAGGCGGTGTCCCGGCCCAGCGCCCCCATGATCCGGCGGGAGAAGAACAGCCTGACCAGCAGACGCCAGCGCCAGGTGTTCCACCGCTCGTCGAGGAACCGGGCGCGGTCGTCCGGCGGCCGGGGACGTAACATGGCGTCCACGGTGCGCCGGCCATGCGCCAGGGGCAGCAGGAAGCGGCGGAACAGCCGGAAGTACCGTTCGAACCGCCCGATGAAGGCAACCCCGTGGCGCAGTGCGTCCGGGCGCCGGCCGGCCCAGAACGCCCGGGTTTCCGGGTCCAGCGCCGCTGCCACCCGGTCGAACAGGCTGGCGCGCCGCGTGGATGGGACGGCGCCCAGCAACTCCAGGAACTCGTCGTGGGCCAGGAGGTCCAGCGCGGCGATACGCAGTTTCAGGCACGCCGTCTGGGCCGGCGACAGGTCAACGGCGACGACCCGTTCCGGGTCCAGCGTCAGCAGCGCCAGGCAGTTGTCGCCGGAGGCGCAAACCGAAACCAGGGTGTCGCCCGGCCGCGGTCCCATGGCTTCGGTCAGCACATCGGCGTCTTCCCACGCCTGGGCGTATCGAACGGTGTCGAACCGGGCCTTGGCGGCGATTTCGGTCTCAGGCATCGGGCCCGGTCACCCGGGACACGTGGCCGGACCCGCCATCGACCTCGATGATGTCGCCGTCGGCAAGCCATTCCGTCGCCCCGGCCAGTCCGACGACGCATGGAATGCCAAGCTCGCGCGCCACGATGGCGGAATGTGACAGCGGGCTGCCCCGCTCGACGACAATCGCTGCGGCATTGGCGAACAGGGCGATCCAGCCCGGATCGGTGGTCCGCGCCACCAGGATCTCGCCGGCCGACACCGTCGCACCATGCGGGTCGCGCACCACCCGCGCGGCACCGCGAACCCTACCGGCGGAGCAGCCGGTCCCCGACCGGGCCTGAACATCCCGGTCCGGGGATGCGTTGGCACTGCGGTGGGCGCGCTCGGCGACCATGCCGGTGACCAGCAGCCGCCCTGCAGGATCCGGTGCCGCGACTTCGCGTGTGGCCAGACCGCGCCGCATGGCGGCCAGCGATGCCAGGTCGTGGGATACGGCCGACCCTTCGACTGCGCCGAGGACTTCCTCCAAGGTCAGCAGGAAGATGTCGCGGGGATCGTCGAGCAGTGCCCGCGCGTGCAGTTGCCTGCCCAGCGACTGGAACACGCGGCGGGCGCGGCCGAACACGCGCGTGCGCTCGAAGCGCAGGTTCTCCCGGTCGCGGACCCGCGCCTTGGTCCAGGCCAGCAGCCGGCGCAGCATCCAGCGCTTGACCGGACGCCCGCGGAGGAGGGTCCGCAGTGCCGTCGTCGGGTTGCGTGGGGCCGCCTGCACCGATGGCGGGATCAGCGCTGCCGCGCGAATGGCCGCATAGAGCGGCGCGGGCTCCTGCCAGAGCGGGATGCTCTCCAGCTTCAGCTCTTCCGCGCAGCGGTCGCCGAACTTCTCCAGATAGGCGTCGATGCCTGCGGCCAGTTCGGGATTGGCGGCAATGGCTTCGGCGTCCCCCCGGCCCAGGGCATCGAGGAGGGCTGGGTCACCGGCGACCAGCCTGCCCAGGGTGCGGATCCGCTGGGCCGGTTCGGCGGAGATGATGTCGCCCTGGCCGATCAGCGTGTCGTTCAGCAGGGCGATGCCTGCCGCACCGGCCCACCGCTCGGCCAGACGCCCGGTCAGGCCGAACGCGACCATGCATAGCAGGTCGTTGACCAGCGGTGCGTCCCACCCGCCCAGCAGTTCGGATTCGATCCGGCGGTAGTCGCCGACCAGGGCGCTGGGCGGCAGTGCGTCGATGGCTGCCGGATCGCCCTCGAGCACCCGCTCGAGCCGGGCCATGAACCGCCGGATCGTGCGCCGCAGCACCAAGGTGTGCCAGACCAGCCCCAGGCCGACGCGGGCGATCCGGCCATAGGCCTTCAGGCGTGCCCACCCGCGGGGGCGGGGCGGCGGCTTCGGCAGCAAGGCGTCCGGCAGCGGCTCGCCGACCCCCATCATGGTGTCCATGAAGCCGCGGTTCAGCGCATATCCCGGCAGCAGCGCCAGCGCCCGATGCCAGTTGAGGAGGTTGTAGTAGACCCGTCCATCGATGCGGCTGAGCATGTTGTCCAGGACCGGACGGTGCGCTTTGATCGTCGCGGAGCTGACCCCCAGCAGCCGGAGAAACGAGCGGTACACGCCGGCATAGAGGTAGCGGGCAAAGCTGAAGGTCAGCGGCGATACCCAGCCGGGATAGCTCTCGACGATGTTGGCGTTGTCGAAGACGGCGGTCACCGGGTCGGACACCGGCGAGGGGCGTAGCGCCGTGGTGATCGGGCGCGCCTGCAGCAGCCACAGCTTTTCGCCGTCGATCGCCCATTCGATGTCCTGGGGGGTTCCGCGGTGCTGTGCGACGGTCAGGATCAGCGAGCGAAGGGCCTC
>JANQIU010000336.1 GCA_028281985.1 Alphaproteobacteria bacterium
AGAAGGATCACTCACCAAGATGCGCCGCCAATCCAGCCGACAGATCAAAACCAAAGCGAAAGACAGCCTGTCGCCAAACCACCCAACACCCCAATCCAATCCACCGACCAAAGCAAACCTAACCCCACCAAGAGCCAAGTCCGCCGACCGCGCATCCCTTCTCTAAACTGCTCACTATGTACAATATCCGCGGCCCGAAAGACGCTCCGCCTGCACCTCTCCGGGGGCAGGTGATGGATCGCTCGATGTTTCGGGCCAACCCGCGCGGCGTCAACGCTCGAAGCGCTACCGTCTGCGCAGATCTTTCAAATTCATGACGTCGGACCGCCTTGGCAAGGTCTTTCGACCGGGGATCCGACGCGCCTTCGCCGGCCGACCGGCTATCGGGCCAACGGCGAAGGCGCGGGGTATAGGCGCTGGTATCGACGCTGTCCAGAGGTTTTCCGCACAGGGCAGCGACCCAACGGACCCGGCCCGCCCCGGCCCGTCAAAGCACGCCAATTCCCCGCAGTTCGCGGGCCAGGTCGGGCGGCAGATCGCCGTCGCCAGCGATGGTGCCGGCCAGATCCGGCGGCGCCTGATCGGCGGGCAGGTAGCGCCATCCCTGGAACGCCCGCTGGGATCGCGGGCGCACCGGCACGAGGCCGGGGTCCACCAGGATGCGGCAAAATGCACGCCCGTCGCCGTCGACCGCCGCTTCCAGCGCCACAAGCGGCTGCCGCACGCGAATCTCGCCGCGAATGACCCAGAACAGCGACCCGCCGTCCAACAGATCCCCGTCCCGCTTCGGCCGCATGCGGGTATGCACGGGGACCACGCGCCGGTCGCCGAGCGGGATCGCGCGGGCCTGCTGGTAGCGGGCAATCGACTCGGGGCTGTCGGCCCCAACCGCCAGTTTGATCAAATGCAGCGTCATGTCGGCTCCCGACCCTGGCGCTCATGCCATGGTCACCGACCCACCATCCACACCCGGCCGGCCCGGCGCAATGCGCGGATCCATCACCCGGAACCAGAGCGGCGGCAGCATCGCCAGCAGCATCATCGCCGGATAGCCGCCAGGGAGCTGCGGGGCCCCCGCATGATTGGTCAGCGCGTAGTACGGCTTCGCCGGCGATTCGTGGTGGTCGGCATGCAGCCCGAGATTGAACAGGGTGAGGTTGGTGAACCGGTGGCCGGCGTTCCAGCTGTGCTGGTCGGAGACCCGCTCGATCCGGCCGCCGGCACCGGTCGCCCGCACCAGACCGTAATGCTCGATGTAGTTGACCGTCTCCAGCAGCAGGACGGCAAACAGCCCCTGCCCGAACAGCAGACCGACGCCGGCCCAGCCAAAACCGAGCCCGACCAGGGCGTAGAGCGCGCCGATGAACACCGCATAGTGCAGCATCCGGTTGTGGATGCCCCATACCGGCCGGTGCCGCCGCGCCAGCCGCTCCGCCTCCAGCCGCCAGGCCGAGACCGCGCTCCCGGTGATGCTGCGCCACCAGAAGGCATAGAGCATCTCGCCCCGCCGGCTGGTCGCCGGATCCTCCGCAGTGCCCACCCGGCGATGGTGGCCATGCACATGCTCGATGCGGAAATGCGGATAGGACACCATGACCAGCAGCGCGACACCGATGCCGCGTTCGGCGGCATGGCGCCGGTGGATCAACTCATGCGCGGTATTGATGCCGATGCCGCCGGTTGCCGAACCGACCGACAGGACGACGCCGAGCCAGGCCCACCAGGGCCCGAAGCCGGGCCCCGCCGCCACCCACAGCGCATAGCCCAAAAGCGCGGCCTGGGCCGGCAGGACCAGCCAGGTCACGGCCGCCGCCAGGCCCCGCGATCGCCCGTCGGCAAAGACCGGCGCGACCAGGCGGGGCAACAGGGCGTCGATCGCCATGCCGATCCAGAAACCCCAGACATAGGCCAGGAAGGTCCAGTGGCCGCCGAGCCAGATCCCCAGCGCCGCTAAGCCCGGCATGAGCAGCGCCATCGCGCCGTAGGGCAACAGTCGCACCATGATCCGTCTCCCGCTTGGCCGGAAAAGGTTAGCGCGACACCGGACCGGCCGCCACGGAGATCCGTCGGCATTGCCCGCCGCCGGGTTGCGACGCAAGGTACCGGCGTCCAAAACCGACGAGAGATCCCATGCTGCCCAGCAAATCGGCGATCGCCGCAGCCGCCGACCTGATTGGCCCGACCGTGCCGCCGACGCCGCAATACGCCTGGCCCCTGCTGTCGGAGCGGGTCGGCGCGACGGTCTGGATGAAGCACGAGAACCATACACCGACCGGGGCGTTCAAGATCCGCGGCGGGCTGGTGTTGATGGACGCCCTGCGCCGTGACCATCCGGGCGGGGACGGTGCCCGCCGCACCGGCGTCGTCGCCGCCACCCGCGGCAACCACGGGCAATCCATTGCCCTGGCGGCCCGGCTCAACGGCTTCTCGGCGACCATCGTCGTTCCGCACGGCAACAGCGTGGAAAAGAACGCGGCCATGCGGGGCTTCGGGGCGGAGCTGATCGTCCATGGCGCCGATTTCGACCAGGCGCTGGACCATGCCCGGTCGCTGGCAGACACCCGTGGTTTATTGGCGATCCCGTCCTTCGATCCCCGACTCGTCGCTGGGGTTGCCACCTACGGCGTGGAATTCCTGTCGGCCTGTTCCGAGCTGGACACGGTTTACGTGCCGATCGGCCTGGGATCTGGGATCTGCGGCGTCGTCGCGGCCCGTGAGGCGTTGGGGCTGACCACGACCATCGTCGGCGTGGTCTCCACCGGCGCACCGGCCTACAAGCACAGCTTCGACCAGCGCCGTATCGTGGCGACCGGGACCGCCGATACCCGTCTGGCCGACGGCATGGCGGTCCGCCAACCCGACCCGGCGGCGCTGGAGGTCATCTGGCGTCATGTCGACCGGGTCGTCGCAGTGGACGACGCCGAAATCGCCGAGGCGATGCGCCTGATCTTCGCGGCAACCCACAACATTGCAGAAGGGGCCGGCGCCGCAGCCCTGGCCGCGGTGATGCAGGAGCGGTCCCGCATGGCCGGCCGCAAGGTCGGTGTCGTGCTGTGCGGGGCCAATGTGGACACACTCGTCTTCGCATCCGTCCTGTCCGAAACGGGTGCAGCCGGCGACCGCGCGGCCTAGGCCCCGGGTACCGACGAGTGACGCGTGCCGGGGCTGAGATTGTCTCCCATGTTTCGGGCGTGGTAGGTGACTAAGGTCTGCGACCGGCCGATTTGCCGGCCCTCTAGGCCTTCGGGGATTTGCCAATGACCTTCGTGCGCCCATTCCCATTCCGTCCGACGGCCATCGCCGCCGCCCTGTCGGCGATCCTGGCCATGGCCGTCCCATCGGCGATCGCGCAGGAAGCCGCCCCACCGGAAGTCACCCTGGACCAGCAGCGCGACCTGGCGATGCAGGCCTGTCTGGACGCCGGCACGGCCGCCGACGAATGCGACTGCGGCATGGCCTATTTGCGCGCCAATCTGAACGACGACGACGAAGGCTTCGTCCTGGAAATCCTGGCCAACCTGTCCACCCTGGAGCCGGCGGCCTTCGCCGAGTCCAAGGGGATGACCGAGACCGAACTGAACGCGGAGATCCTGCGGCTGCAGCCGACCTTGACGGAGCTGGGGTCGCAGTGCGGTTGAGCGCGCGGGAAGCCGGTCGCCGAACTTCTTCGTCCGCAAATGCTGGCTCACGGTTCGCTCGAAGGCCGGGCGATCCGATCGGACCAAGGGGAGCCCACCCATGCCCGTCGTCTTGATCACCGGCGCCAGCCGCGGCCTGGGGCTGGAGTTCGCCAAACAGTACGCGGCGGACGGCTGGACCGTTCTGGCCGGATTGCGCGACCCGTCCACGGCGGATCGGCTGGTCGCGTTGGACGGGGATATCACCCCCATCGAACTCGATGTGGCGGACCCGGCCTCGGTAGGCATTCTGGGCGAACGCCTGCGCGAGTTGCCGCTGGATCATCTGGTCTGCAATGCCGGGGTCTACGGCCCGCGGCAACAGCGGTTCGGCGACCTGGACTACAGCGTCTGGCAGGACGTGATGCTGACCAACACCTTCGCCCCGATCCGGGTGGCCGAAGCGTTCCTGCCGGCGCTGGATGCCGGCGAGGCCAAGAAGATCGTCGCGGTGACCAGCAAGATGGGCAGCATCGCCGACAACGGCAGCGGCAGCCAGTACTACTACCGGTCGTCCAAGGCGGCCCTGAACGCGGCGATGAAGAGCCTGGCGATCGACCTGGCGCCGCAGGGGATCGCCGCCGCGGTGCTGCACCCCGGTTGGGTCCGCACGGATATGGGCGGTCCTAGCGGGCTGATCGACGCCGAGGAGAGCGTCCGGGGCATGCGCCAGGTCATCGACGGGCTGACGACCGAGACCGCCGGCCGCTTCTACAACTATGACGGCCGGGAGATCCCCTGGTAGCCCGGCCTGGACCGTTCGGGGACGGAGCATCGCGGCATGGCGGGACCGATCGAGTTCTGGTTCGATTTTTCAAGTCCTTACGGCTATCTGGCGTCGGAGCGCATCGGCGCGCTGGCCGATGAGCACCGGCGCGACGTCGTCTGGCGGCCGTTTCTCCTAGGCGCCGTCTTCAAGGTGACCGGCGCCGGTCCCAACGCGCTGGATCCGATGCGCGGCGCCTATTTCCTGCAGGACTTCGCGCGCTCGGCCGACTATCTGGGCGTACCGATCAAGATGCCGGCAGCGTTCCCGTTTGCCGCCGTCACCCCCAGCCGCGCAGTCTACTGGCAGGAGGCGCAGGATCCGGGGAAGATCCCCGCGCTGGTGCACGCGCTCTACCGCGCTGCCTTCGCCCGGGGCGGCGCCATCGACACGCCCGCAGCGGTGGCGACGGCCGCGGCCGCGGCCGGCATCGATCCCGCCGGGCTGGAGGCGGGCCTGCAGGAACCGGACGTCAAGGCCACACTGAAAGCCCGAACCGACGAGGCGATTGAGCGCCGGATCTTCGGCAGCCCGTTTTTCCTGGTGGACGGCGAGCCCTTCTGGGGCGTCGATCGCCTGGATCAACTCGCCTGGCGCCTGGCCGCGGCGTGACCGGGCTCGGTCAGCCGTCGGCGCCGATGATCTCTCGACCGATCAGCATCTGCCGGATTTCCGTCGTCCCCGCGCCGATCTCGTAGAGCTTGGCGTCGCGCAGCAGGCGGCCGGCCGGATAGTCGTTGATGTAGCCATTGCCGCCCAGCGACTGGATCGCTTCCAGGGCCACCTGGGTGGCGTTGCGCGCGGCGAGCAGGATCGCGCCGGCGGCGTCCTGCCGCGTCACCTGCCCGCGGTCGCAGGCCTGCCCCACCGTGTACACGTACGCGCGGCTGGCGTTCAGCGCCACGTACATCTCCGCCATCTTGGCCTGAATGAGCTGGAAGGTCCCGATCGGCCGGCCGAACTGCCGGCGCTCACGCACATACGGCAGAACCAGGTCCAGGCAGGCCTGCATGATCCCCAGCGGTCCGCCGGCCAGCACCGCGCGTTCGAAATCCAGGCCGCCCATCAGCACGGCGACACCGCCGCCTTCCCGGCCCAGGATGTTGTCCGACGGCACTTCGCAATCCTGGAACACCAGCTCGCAGGTGTTGGAGCCGCGCATGCCCAGCTTGTCCAGCTTCGGTGCCGTGCTGAAACCGGGGAAGCCGCGCTCGATCAGGAAGGCGGTGATGCCTGCCGAACCGGCCGACGGATCGGTCTTGGCGTAGACCACCAGGACGTCGGCATCGGGCCCGTTGGTGATCCACATCTTGCTGCCGTTCAGCACATACCGGTCACCGCGTCGATCCGCCCGCAGCCGCATGCCGACCACGTCCGAACCGGCGCCCGCCTCCGACATGGCCAGGGCGCCGACCTTGCTGCCGTCGATCAGCCCCGGCAGGTAGCGGCGGTGCTGATCGTCGCGGCCATGCAGGCGGATCTGGTTGACGCACAAGTTGGAATGGGCGCCGTAGCTGAGGCCGACGGCAGCCGATGCGCGGCTGACCTCCTCCATGGCGACGATGTGCTCGGTGTAGCCCATGCCGGCGCCGCCCCGGTCTTCCTCGACCGTAATGCCCAGCAGGCCCAATGCGCCCATCTGCGGCCAGAGCGCAGCGGGAAAGGCATTGTCGCGATCGATGGCATCGGCACGCGGGGCAATGGTGTCGGCAGCGAACGACCGGACGCTGTCGCGCAGCATCTCGGCGGTGTCGCCCAGCGCGAAGTCCAGGCCTGGGGGTGTATTCGGGATCATCGAACGCGTTCCGGTTACGGTCCCTTTACGGGGTTTACCTTGCCTGCGACCACGGTAGTCGGTTTCGCCGGGCCGGTCCCGTGTTAACCTTTTTCGATCGGTATCGTCGTCGCACTCCCCGCCCGAGGCCTGCCCGAGGACCCGCCCATGTCACTGACCACCGCCGATCTGCGGCAGATCTCGGATCTGATGGACGGAGCCGGCGTCTGGCAGGAGTTGAAACGCCGGATGGATGCCGACGGGCTGACCGAACGGATCGGCCCCGACGGCGTCCAAATGGTGCTGTCCCATTGGCATCGCACCGAGGCCCGGCGCCTGGCCGATGGGTTGCTGACGGCGGAACTTCGGTTCTGGGCGAACGGCGGCCATTACGCCATCCATGTGCGCGGGTTCAACGCCGTGCGGCCCCAGGCGCTGATCGACGAAGCCCGCCGGCGCCGGTGGTTCGTGCGGGAGATGGCCCGCGGCGGCTGGGTGGTGAACCCGCCGGAAGGCCAGCCGCTGTTCCTGCCGGTGCCGACCGACCAGGCGCAAGGGGACCGGCCGCCGGAACCGGCCGGATAGCGTTGGCCCGGTCTACCGCGGGTCGCGGCGCATCCCGGTCTGCTGCATCCGGGCGGCCAGGGTCGCTTCGCCCGCCTTCACGGCGAACACGTCGACTTCGGTGATCGACAGGCTGCGACCAGACTTGATCACGCGGGCTTCGGCCCGGAGGTGGTCGCCGACGGCCGGTGCAAGGAAGTTGATCTTGAATTCCACGGCGACCACGCGCGCGCCGGCGGGCATCAGGCTCATCATCGCGCAGCCGCCGCAATTGTCGGCCAGAACCGCCGGCATGCCGGCCTGCAGGAACCCGTCGGCCTGGGTGTAGGCGCGGTCGAACGGCATCTCCATGACGCAGCCGCCTGGGGTCACCGAGACGATCCGGATGCCCAGCGTCCCCATGATCGGCTGGGCTTCGAACGCCGCGCGGCAATCCGCATCGAAATTCGCATTCTCGGGGGTCGTGTGCATCACAGCAGTACCAGCGCGGCCAGGCCCAGAAAGGCGAAGAAGCCGATCACATCGGTGACCGTGGTCAGGAACACCGCCGACGCCACGGCCGGGTCGACCCGCAACCGCTCCAGGGTCAGCGGGATCAGCGTACCGCTGAGCCCCGCCGCCAGCAGGTTGATGACCATGGCCGAGCCGATCACCGCGCCCAGTTGCCAGTCGCCGAACCACAGCGCCGCCAGCGGGCCGGCGATCGCGGCGAACATCAGGCCGTTCAGCAGCCCCACCAGGATCTCCTTGAACACGATCCGGCGGGCGGTGCTGCCGGTCAGCTCTTTCATGGCGATGCCGCGGACGGCCACCGTCAGGGTCTGGGTGCCGGCGTTGCCGCCCATGCTGGCGACGATCGGCATCAGCACCGCCAGCGCCACCACCTGGGCGATGGTGCCTTCAAAAAGGGCGATGACCGCCGAAGCGATGACCGCGGTGATCAGGTTGACGAACAGCCAGGCGAACCGGGCCCGGGTGGTCTGCAGGACGGCGCGGTAGATGTCGTCCTCCTGGACGCCGCCGAGCTTCAGCAGGTCGTCCTCGGCCTCTTCCTGGATCACGTCGACCACGTCGTCGACGGTGATCACCCCGACCAGCCGCCCGGCGTCGTCGACCACCGGCGCCGAGACCAGCCCGTACTGCCGGAACAGGAAGGCGACCTCCTCCTGGTCCTGGCTCACCGGCACGGTGCGCAACGGTTCCTCCTCGCCGGCCAGGTCGGCCAGCCGGACGGAGCGCTTGTTGCGCAGGATGCGCGACAGCAGCAGGGCGGCGGTCGGCCGGTGGGTCGGATCGATCAGGAACACCAGGTAGAAGTCGTCGGGCAGTTCCTCTTCGACGCGCAGATAGTCGATCAGCTTGCCGACGGTCCAGAACATCGGCACGGCGACGAACTCGCGCTGCATCAGGCGGCCGGCCGAGTGCTCCGGAAAGGTCAGCCCCTCCTCGACCACATGCCGGGCTTCGCTGGACAGGTTTTCCAGCACCCGCTCGCGGTCTTCGTCCTCCAGGTCCTCCAGCAGTTCGATGGCGTCGTCGCTGTCCAGCTCGACGACCGCCTGGGCGATCTCCTCCGGTTCCAGCAGTTCCAGGACCTGTTCGCGCACGTCGTCGCGGAGATAGGCCAGCATCTCCGGATCGATGGTCAGGTGCCCGCGGATCAGGCCGACGACGGTGTTGCGGTCGTCCGGGTGCAAATGCTCCAGCAGGTCGGCCAGATCGGCGGAATGCAGCCGCTCAACGATCTTCTCGACGGCATCCAGCTTGTAGGCGTCCAGCGCCTCTTCGACCTCGCGCAGCACAAGGGGGTCGAACCCGACATCGCTCTCCAGCGGCGGGTCCGCCGGCGTCTGGCCGGATCGCAGTTCGGTATCGTGCTGGTTTTCCAAGGTGTCCGCCCCTTCAACCCCTGCGCCGGGTTATAGAAGCGCACCGGCCGGTGGGGAAGCGCGAGGCCGCAACCGGGCACAGCCGCCCGATCATCCCCACCCGCGAACTTTTACTTGGCGGCAACGTCTCTGCCGTACTCCTACGCGGGAACGGCGTGGCCGGCCTGCGGCGCGCCCACTCGTAACGCGATGGATCCCGACCGCACTCCCAAGGGCTGGTTGCCGCCCGGCGGCGGTATCCGGCCAGCGTGCCATCGGCAAAGGGACGGCGATCGATATGCAGTTGTCCAACAAGACCAAGCTGGGCGGGATCCTGGTCGCCAAGGGGCTGGTCACCGAGGCCGACATCGAGACCGCCGTCGCCCACCAGCGCCAGCATGGCGGCCTGCTGGGCCAGAACCTGGTCGCCATGGGCGCCATCACCCAGGCGCAGCTTGACGCCGTGCTCAACTCCCACCCGCGGGTGCCGCGCAGCGTCGAGGAAACCGGCCTGCCGCTGGCGCAGCTTCTGAAGATGCTGCTGAAGAACACGTATGCGGGCGACCTGCGCACGGCGTCGGAGATGCGCAACTCCCTCGGCCTGCCGTTCAACGTGGTCATCAAGCTGGTGGCGGAGGCGACCGAGCAGAAGATGCTGGCCGCCCTGGGCCAGGCGCCGGGCGCCGCCTCCGGCGAGCTGTCCTACGGCCTGAGCGAGCTGGGCCGCAGCGTCGCCAAGGAGGCGATGGACCAGAACGGCTATGTCGGCCCCGCACCGGTGTCGCTGGACGCCTACCAGCAGCGGATCATCGCCCAGAAGATCAGCAACGAACGGATCGACCAGGCGCGGGTGGAAGCCGGTTTCGCCGACCTGATCGTCACCGACCAGTTCATTCAGAACATCGGGCCGGCGATCAACTCCGGCAAATCGATCCTGCTCTATGGCCCGCCGGGCAACGGCAAGACCTCGCTGGCCGAGCGCATCGGGGCGCTGTTCGCCGGCCCGATCTACGTGCCGCACGCCGTCGACCTGGATGGCGACATCATCAAGGTGTTCGACCCCAGCATCCACCGGCAGGTATCCACCAGCGACGGCACGGCGGCGTCGCCGGGCGGCGTGATGCTGGAGGATGTCGACAACCGCTGGGTGCCGTGCAAGCGGCCGCTGGTGATCGTCGGCGGCGAGCTGACGCTGCAGATGCTGGATCTGGAGTTCAACCCGGTCTCCAAGTTCTACGAAGCGCCGATCCACCTGAAGGCACTGGGCGGCACCTTCCTGATCGACGATTTCGGCCGCCAGCTGGTCAAGCCGACCGACCTGCTGAACCGCTGGATCGTGCCGCTGGAAAGCCGGGTCGATTACATGAAGCTGCACAGCGGCCGGACGTTCTCGGTGCCCTTCGACGAGCTGATCATCTTCGCCACCAACCTGAACCCGACGGACCTGATGGACCCGGCCTTCCTGCGCCGCATCCCCTACAAGCTGGAAACCGTCGGGCCGTCACCGGACGTGTTCCGCCGCATCTTCCGCATGGTGTCCAAGAAATACGGGCTGGAGCCGACCGAGAAGATCCTGGATTTCGTCATCGACGAGATCACCGTCCAGAACGGCGAGGTCCTGGCCGGCTACCAGCCGAAATTCATCTGCGAACACGTCATCAACGCCTGCAAGTTCAAGGGCGAACAGGCGACGTTCTCGATGGACGAGATCCGCAAGGGCCTGGGCCATCTGCTGGTGCGGGATTCCGGCAAGCTGAAGAACATGGCGCACGCGGCGTAGGTGCCGGCGGCGGGACCAGCAGTGGTCGTGTTCGGGGCGGTCACCTTCCCGAGCCGAGCCCTTTGGACTGGACTCTTTGCACGCCAGATCAATATGCCGAATGTCGACGGGGCCGGGGAGTGACCGCTATGTGCCATTTGCAGACACCCCGCCCTCTGGAGTGTCCGTCGAAACCCTCGACGGGCGGCTCGCAACTAAGCGACATGGAAGCAATCCCTTTGGGACTCTGTCGCCTGCTGATGCTCGATTGCCTCCCTCCGAACATGGACCTGCCCATTCAGGTGTGACGGTCCGTCCTGAAAGCGTGATCCCCAGGACGCCACCGCATCACCGTGCCGCTCTTGCGTCGGCGGCGGTCCCGTATTGCGGCAGGTCGGCTTGGGCCTTGCCGCGAGCGGCCATCAAAGTATCGCGGACAAAGGCGATATGAGCGGTCTCCTCGATGATCTCGGCGAGGTATTGCGCTGCAATCAGCGTCTTCCCCACTCCGATCGCACCGTGGTTGGCCAGCACCGCAGCGCGGATCTGCGGGTTGCGGAACACCGGGCTGATCTCGGCTTCGGTTTGGGGCCCGCCATTGGGCGAAAGCGGGATCAGCGGCATGCGCCCGATCTTCTCAAGGGTCTGGACGGTTAGGCAGGGGATTTCCAACCCCGCGCTGGCATAACCCGTGGCCCAGGGGCTGTGACAATGGACGATGGCATTGATGTCGTCCCGGATACGATAGAGGCCGAGATGGAAATCCAGGTCTTTGGACGGTTTCAGCGCCTGCGCCGAGGGCAGTATCTCGCCGTCGAGCTGAACGACCTGCAGGTTCTCTCTCGTGCACTCGTTGAAGCCCACGCCGGAGGGCTTGATGACGATGGCGTCGCGCGCATCCAGCCGGACCGAGAGGTTGCCACCGGCATTTGTCTGAAGGCCCTGCTGAAAGCAGCGTTCCGCCATGGCAATGAGGTCGTCCATCTTTTCGAACAGATCGGGGAATCGCGTCGTGTCAGGCATTGTGGTGTGTCCTTGGGCGGATGATCTCTTCCAGGGTCGCGACCGCCGCCTCGGCGGTCTCGGACGCGTTGATGTGGTGGGGCAGACGAGTGACCGTGTAGGCGCGCGCGGTTCGCTCCAACGACTCAGCCGCAATCCCCCGCAAGCCTTCGTCCTCGATTGCACCGCCGCGGCGATCCTCATGGCTGAATCCCCCCATCGGGAGCAGCACCCTGCATGGAGCACGTGAGAGGTTCAGCGCATCGGCCAATGCAGCGGCCTGGTCGGCCATTTCGGCCTCGGTCAGCTTCACATGCGTGAAGTGGCCGGAATGCTGGTAGTGAGGACGCCCACGGTACGAGGCCGACACCGTCGAGAGCTCGCCCAGACCCAGGAAGTTGAGCGACCCCGGCAGCACAACCCGCGGCAGATCGCGGGCGATGTAAAACCGTTCCGGCATCGGTACGTGGTCACCGGCAAGCCGGATTCGGCCAAGTTCATGCACATTGAGGTCAATGACCGCCTCGGCGCCACGCTCGGCCACGAACCGGACGAATGCCGCGCCGCCATAGCCGTTAGCGTGAAACACGGTCACCTCTCGCCCGGCCCGATCAAGGGACCTGGCAATCGCAGCGCCGGCCGGACCGGTCGCACCGAGCGTGGTGACGGCCACACTGGTGCGGCTCGCCTTCGGAACCGGCTTGGCGCCCGCCAGACCCTCGGCAATGGCGGCTGCGTTTTCGAAGGCCTGCGCCAGCATGGTGTTCATGCCCTCGATGTCGCACAGCGTCGGGATCAACGTAATGGCGGTGTCGGCAAGCGCCGGGCGCGGGTCGAACGCCATCGTGGTGATCAGCACCTTGGGATAGGTCGCCGGCAGGCCGGCAAGCGCGGCAAGCGCGATCTCGCTACCCGTACCGCCGCCGATACCGATCGCAACCGCGCAATCCTCGGATCGCGCTGCAATCTCTTCCGCGGCCTCGGCGGCCCGCGCTTTCATGCGGGCCAGCTTCTCGCCCCCGGGCAGGACCGTGCCCCCCGCGCCAAGCGAGACATCGACCAGATCGACGGACAACCCCCGACGCCGGAGCGCTCCGGACAAGTAGTCGAGCTGTGGCGTCTTGGTTTCGCCGGTCCCGATTAGAATGACACCAGCCATCGCTCAGCCTTTGACGGCACCGGCAGTCATGCCGGTGATGATCTGGCGGGAGGCGAACAACGTGAAGAGGATTGGCGGGATCGCCAGCAGCATTCCCGTCGCCATGATCGTGCCCAGCCCGTCGAACTCGCTGGCGTTGTTCACGATCAGGATCGGCACTGTCATCGTATTGCGGTCCGCCAATGCCGAGGCAAGCAGGTACTCGTTCCAGGCGATGCGGAACGTGAAGATCGATGCCGCCGCCAAGCCCGGCTTGATCAGCGGCAGCACAACCATGAAGAACACCTGGAACGGCCCCGCCCCGTCGACCCGCGCCGCTTCCTCCAGCGAGCGGGGCACCTGCACG
>JANQIU010000340.1 GCA_028281985.1 Alphaproteobacteria bacterium
CCTGGAGGGTGGGGAGCGCCTGTCGGCTTCGGTGCATTTCGCTTCGGACGTCGATCTGGAGGATGCGCTGGAGGAGAGCGAGCCGCTGGCCTCCGGCACGGCCAGCAACCCGCTGACCAGCTTCACCTTCAGCCTGGAGAACTTCACCAAGATCCTAACCAAGCGGGACTTCTGGACCATCGCCTGGACCACCGTCGCCTACAGCTTCGGCGCCACCGTCGGGTCGGTGGTGCTGGGGTTGTTCGCCGCCCTGCTGCTGAACCAGCACTTCCGGGGACAGGCGTTCCTCAGGGGACTGTTCCTGTTCCCCTATGTGGCGCCGGTCATCGCCGTCGCCTTTACCTGGCTCTACCTGCTGGACCCGACCACCGGATCAATCAACGCACTGGCCGCGGAATTCGGCCTGATCAACGAGCCGATCAACTTCCTGGGCGTGCGGTCTGTCCCGGTCACCCTGTTCGGGCTGGAAATCCAGTTCCCGGTGGCGCTGACCACCGTGATCGCGTTTTCCTCCTGGAGCTACTTCCCGCTCGCCTTCCTGTTCATCCTGGCCCGTATCCAGTCGATGCCGACGGACCTCTACGATGCGGCAAAGGTGGACGGGGCCACGCCGTTCCAGATGTTCTGGCACATCACCCTGCCGCAGCTGATGGGCATCCTGCTGCTGATGTCGATGCTGCGGTTCATTTGGACCTTCAACAAGTTCGAGGACATCTTCCTGCTGACCGGCGGTGCCGCGGGAACCCGCACGCTGACCGTCGACGTCTATCAGGAAGGCTTCGCCGTCGGCGACATCGGCGCCGGCGCCGCCGTCTCGGTCATCATCTTCGCACTGCTGGTGGTGTTCGTCGCATTCTACATGCGCGCCCTGGCCAAACAGGGGGAGCTGTAAGCCATGGTCGATATCGCAGTCGGCAGCCGCCAGCCCGGCGCCGGATCGCCCCGCCAGGACGCGTTCTGGATCGCCTCCGCCGCCGTGGCCGGCCTCGTCGCCGGGATCACCACGGTCGTCTTCTGGGTGATCATCGTCAACTTCGTCGCCGGCCTGCGCGCCGTTCCCGATCTGGGTATTGCCGGGCTGGCGGGCCTGGCGGCCGGCGTTGCCTATTGTGTCCTGCTGCGCAACCTACAGATGGGGGCCACGGTCGCCCTTTGGTCGGGCGTGGCCGCAGCGGCCGTGGTGATGTTTGTGCTGTCCGGTTTCGCCCCGTTCGGCCTGGCGCTGGGCGAGGCGCCGATCTGGGGCGGGGCCGGCACCGTTCTGCTGGCCGCGGGCATCGCCTGGGTCTGCGCCTTCGTGCTGGGCGAAATGCCGGCCGGGGCGATCAGCCGGCACCAGGTCGAAGGTGTGGTCATCCGGTTCCTGAAGGCGCTCGGCCTGTCGCTGTTCGCCGCCGCCGTGGCCATTCCGTTCTACGTGATGGTGGTCAGCAGCTTCAAAACCCAGGCCGAGTTCTTCCAGAACCCGCTGGACTACCGGATCCCGTTCGAGAAGGGCTTCCTCGGCCTGTTCGATGCCTATTACGAGGTCCTGACCACCTACCGGTTCGGCCGCTACATCATGGTATCGGCGGCCATCTCGATCTGCACCGTGGCCACCACCCTGGCCCTGGCGATCCCCGGCGCCTATGCGGTTTCGCGGCTTAACTTCCCCGGGCGCGTGCCGATCAGCCGGTCGATCCTGCTGATCTACATGTTCCCGGCCATCGTGCTGGTGATCCCGCTGTATTCGGTGTTCAGCAGCCTGGGCCTGCGCAACACCTTCGTCGGCCTCCTGATCGTCTACACCGCCTCGACCCTGCCGGTGGCGCTGTACATGTTGCAGGGGTACTTCCGGTCGATCCCCAAGGAGCTGGAGGAAGCCGGCATCATGGACGGCTGCACGCGGATGCAGGTGATCCTGAAGATCACCCTGCCCCTGGCGCTGCCGGCCGTGGCCTCGGTGTCGCTCTACGTGTTCATGATCGCCTGGAACGAATTCCTGTTCGCCTTCATGTTCCTGGACGACCCCGACATCTTCACCCTGTCCCGCGGACTGGTGTCCCTGGACAGTTCCGAGGTGCCGCGGGAATTCCTGATGGCCGGGTCGGTGATCGTGACCGTGCCCGTGCTGGTGGTGTTCCTGGCCTTCGAACGGTTCCTCGTCGGCGGCCTGACGGCCGGCAGCGTCAAGGGGTAGCGGAGGTGGCCGATCTGGACCAGGCCGCGCGGGCGATCCTGCGCGGCAACGATCTGGGCGGGTACACGGTCCCGACGGCCGGCCTGTACCCGTTCCAGTGGAACTGGGATTCCTGCCTGGTGGCGCTGGGCTGGGCCACCTTCGACGAGGCCCGGGCCTGGGACGAGATCGACAGCCTGCTGTCGGCCCAATGGGACGACGGCATGGTGCCCCACATCGTCTTCCACAAGCCGTCGCCGACCTACTTTCCCGGACCGGATGTCTGGGGCACCGGGCGGACCCCGCCGACCTCGGGCATCACCCAGCCGCCGGTGGCCGCCACGGTGGTCCGGCGCCTTCTGGAAACCGCCACCGACACCGCCCTGACCGAGGCCAGGGCCCGGTCCATACTGCCGAAGCTGTTCGCCTGGCACCGCTGGTTTCACACGCATCGCGACCCCCAGGGCGAAGGTCTGGTCGGCATCATTCATCCGTGGGAGACCGGCCGCGACAACGCCGCCGATTGGGACGCCGCCATGGCGGCGGTGCCCACCGACGGGGTCGGGGATTACCAGCGCCGCGACCTTCAGCATGTCGATGCCGACCAGCGGCCGAAGAAGGCCGACTACGACCGCTACCTTTACATGGTCAAACATGGCCGGGAGGCCGGCTGGGTAGCGGACGGCCTGCATGACAGCGCCCCGTTCTGTGTCGCCGATATCGGCATCAACGCCCTCTTGTTGCGGGCCGACCGGGATCTGGCCGCGCTGGCCGAACGCTTCGGCGACGGGGCCGCAGCCGGCGCGCTTGCCGGCTGGATCGCCCGCAGCGAAGCGGGGCTGCAGCGGCTCTGGCACGACGGCGAGGGCACCTACCGGTCGCTCGACCGCAGGACCGGCGCGCTGGTCGACGCCAGCGGCTCCGGCGCGTTCCTGATGCTGACCGCCCGGGCCGTGCCGGACGACCGGCGCCAGCGGTTGCTGGCGATGATGGACAGGTGGCTGGCGGCGGTGCCCTATGGCGTGCCGAGCCTGGACCCCGCCGATCCCCGGTTCGATGCCAAGCGGTACTGGCGCGGCCCGTGCTGGCTGATCATGAACTACCTGATCGCCGACGGCTGCACCTGGGCCGGCCGCCCGGACCTGGCCGCCCGGCTGAAGGCCGACAGCCGGGCGATGGTCGAGAAATCCGGGTTCTGGGAGTATTTCGACCCCACCGACGGCGCCGGCCTCGGCGGCGACAGCTTCACCTGGACAGCCGCCATGTGGCTGGCCTGGGCGGGGCAGGCGTAACCCGCACCGCCTGGACCCCAAAAGCGCCGGGCCGCCGATCACCTTCCGCCGGAACCCGGTTTCGAGCGTGTTCTTGAGGTCGTCGCGCCAAATGTGAGCGTTCGATAGCCATTCGGTGCGGCACGCCCCGAAAGGCGGCCCTACACCTTGTTGATCGAGTTACCGCCGTCGGCCAGCAGCGCCGTGCCGGTGACGAAACTCGACTGGTCGGAGGCCAGGAACAGGGCGGCGCGGGCGATCTCCTCCGGGTCGGCCATGCGCTTGAGCGCGTGCAGGCCGGCCACAAAGGCGTGGGCCTCGGCGCTGTCGCCGGCCATCGGCGTCTTCGTCCCGCCAGGCAGCAGCGCATTGACGCGAAGGCCGGCGGCGCCGTGGTCGACGGCCAACACCTGGGTCAGCCCGATCAGCCCGGCCTTGCTGGCCGCATAGGCGCCCATGCCCGGCAGACCGGCGGTATAGCCGACGAAGGTGGAGGTGAAGACGATCGACCCGCCGCCCCGCTTGAGCATGGCCGGTATCTGCGCCTTGGCGGCGTGGAAGGCACTGGTCAGGTTGACGGCGATGACCGCGTCCCAGGTATCCGGCGCCATCTCCGGGATCGGCCCCAGATCGCCGAGGATCCCGGCGTTGTTGAAGGCGATGTCCAGCCCGCCGAACCGGTCGACCGCCAGCGACACCAGCGCATCAGCGTAAGCGGCATCGCGAACATCGCCGGCCAGCACCGCGACGGCGCTTCCGGTCGCCCTGAGTGCGTCGGCCTGCTCCTCCAACAACGCGCCGCGCCGGGCACCGAGGACCAGCGTCGCGCCCTCCGCGGCGAACAGGCGGGCCGCTGCGGCGCCGATCCCGCTGCTGGCACCGGTGATGATGGCAACCTTGTCCTGCAACTGCATGGATGATCTCCCGAACTGAGGTTCGGGAGGTCGATAGCCGCCACGTGCACCGCCGCGCAGTCCGTTTCTTGCCGCCGAATTGGACCGGACAGCAGGGCCGGGGTCAGCCGTAGACCGACAGAGCGGCGGGCGCCGGGCTGCGGCGCAGCGCCGTGCGTTCCGGGGCGGTCAGATCGGTGGTGTCGTTCAGCAGCGTGATCTTGTTGCGGTCTTCGATGGCGACGGGCAGCGCATCGCGCAGCAACAGGCGGCACGTCGGGCGCGCCGGAACCCGTTCACCCGGGGTCAGCGTGCCGGTGAGGTTCAGCGGATCGGCGGCGGACAGGCCGACCAGCGCGCCCGACGGTTCGCGCCGGCGCACCTCGCGCAGCAGCGGCAACGCGTCGGCAAGCGCGAAGTGTTCGCCGCCGGCGCCATCGACGAAGTATCCGCCGCGCACTTCGCCCCGCGCCTCCATCCGGCGCAGCACGCGCAGCAGTTCAAGCCAGCTCACGGCCATGCCTTCGCGCTGCACCACCCGGCGCACGACCACGCCATAGCGGCGCAGGATCGCCCGGGCATAGGTTTCGACCGCTGCCTCGCGGGCGACGGGATCGCCGATCGGCGGTGCCTGCGGCAGCAGCGACCATCGCCCGGAATTGGCATTGCGCATCAGGTCCAGGCGCGACACCCGGGTGCGGGCCGGCCTGGCCAGCAGCATGCGCAGGCCCGAGAAGCTGTCGGTGGTCAGCCAGCCGGCGGCCACCAGCTCCATCAATGCCCCCTCGATCTGCGGGCCGAGCAGGCGGACCCCGCGTTCGATCTGGCCGACGAAAGACGGCCCCTGCTGCCGAAACAGGTCCAGCACCTGTTGCGCTGCGCCCGACAACCCGGCGGGTCCCGCATCGTTGGCCGCCAGCCCGCGCCAGACGTCCAGGTTTCCGGTATCGAAGATCGCCACCGGCGTCGCCCGGGACAGCGCCGACCTCTTGGCCGCCGCGGGCACCGGTGCCAGACGCCCCCAACCGAACTGGCCGCTGAGACACAGCTCATCCAGGGCCTGCAGATCGTACCCGGCAACCCGTGCCGCCAGGACGTCCGTTTCCCAGACCCCGGCCGGCAGTTCGACGCCGTCCAGCATGGCCAGCACCTCGGCCAGGCCATCGCGTCCCTGCCGCCGTTCCTCCGCGGCCAGCCCGTGCCACCGCAACAGGAACCGATAGAACTGCTGGAGGGTGACCGGTTCGATCTCGGCGCGAAGGTGGTTGCGGGTCAGCCGCTGGATACGCGACAGCACCCGGCGATCGCACCAGGTTGCCTGCTGCGGCCGCGTCGGATCGTAGGCGCCGCGCAGCGCGAAGCCATCCGCCTCGACCTGGGCCAGGGCATGGGCCGCCAGATCCTCCGCGCAGCCGAGCGTCGCGGACACCTCGGCGACCGTCACCGGGCCGCTGGTTTCCAGCCGGCCGCGCAGCAGCCGCGCCAGGGCGGCGTGCGGTGCCAGACCAGCACCGGTATCGCAAAGGCTCCGCGCTTCCGGGAATGCATCCGCGACCTCGCCAAGGCGATCCGCCGCGGCCCAGAGGACGGCCCCGGTTTCGCTGCGGAAGGTCTTGGCCCTGCCGGCAGCCTCAAGGTCCGCCATCCAGGGGCGCGCGGCCGACACCTCGGCCTCGGTCAACACACCGGACAGCGACAGGTGGTACGCCAGGTCTTCGGCCGACCGCAGGTCCGGAGCAACCTCGGCCGCGATGCGGGCCACGGCATCGGGATGAACCAGCCCGTCGGCCTCCAACGACAGGTGCGCCGGGCCGCTGGATACGTTCCGCGCCCGGCGGTCCATCATCGGCACATCGTCCAGATAGGCCGGCGGCTTGGCGGTGATGGCGGTGAAGGCGGCAGGCGAGGGCTGCACCCGCTCGACCGTGTGCGCCTGCACCTCGCCCCCCTCGATCCGGCGCAGCAGGTCGGTGAAGCCGTCCAGATCCATCGCTTCGTGCAGGCAGTCGTTCAGGGTCTGCCGCACCAGCGGATGGTCGGGGATCGTCGGCATGCTGCCGGCCCGACGCGCGGACCGCTCCGGAAACGCGGTCAGCAGCAACTCGTCGGCGTCGGTCCGCTGGATATGCGGCGGCACGCGCCGGCCACCACGCTGGCGCGGCCCCGCCAACGATCGGCTGGCCGCCCAGCGCCAGCGGATCATGAACATCGGGACGTCGAGGGTCGCCGCGGCGACGATGTCGGCGGCATCCGCGGGCCGGACCAGCGTGTAGACGTCGTCCAGCGGAAACCGCACCCGCCCCGGCAGGGACACCAGCAGGCTGTCGTCGGTGGCGGCGGCCTGCAGCGCGACGCCGAACCGGGTTCCCAAGACATGGCGCAAGGCCAACGCCCAGGCCCGGTTGACCCGGACACCAAAGGGGCTGTGGACCACCACCTGCTCGTCGCCCGCCAGATCCAGGAACCGCTCGGTGACGACCGTCTTGCGGGTGGGCATCGCTGCAAGCGTATCGGCCACCGACCGCAGATAGGCGACAAGCTGCCCGGCGGCGGGCGCGTCGAGCCACGGATGGGCCGACAGCGCGGCCAGGGCATCCTCGGCGGTCGGCGCCGCCACGACCCCGGCGCGCAGGTCGGAGACTTCCTGGGACAGTTCATCACTGCGCGGCGGCGCTTCGCCGAACCAGACCGGCATGTAGGGCGCCTGGCCGGGTGCGGCTTCGACGCGAATCTCGGTGGCGCTGACCTGCAGGATACGCCAGGTGTTGCTGCCCAACTGGATGACATGCCCCGGCACCTGGTGGATGGCGAAGTCCTCGGCCACCGCCCCGACCACGACCCCTTGGGGCTCCAGGCGGACGGCGTAGTCGCCGCTGTCGGGGATGCTGCCGCCGGACGCCAGACAGGTAACTCTGGCGCCGGGTCGGGCGCCGACCCTGCCGTTCACGCGGTCGTAGTGGATCAGCGTACCGCGACGGCCCCGCTCGGTGGGGAACCCGGTGGCCAGCATGTCGAGCACACGATCGAAGGCATCGCGGCTGAGGTTCCGGTACGGATAGGCGCCGGTCACCAGACGGAACAGCGCGTCCGCCGACCAGTCGCGGGACACCGCAGCGGCCACCACCTGCTGGGCCAGCACGTCGAGCGGATGGTCGGGAATGGTCAGCCGGTCCAGCTCGCCACGGTCAACGCACCGCAGCAGGGCGACGCATTCCACCAGCTCGTCCCGGCTGAGCGGGAACAGCCGTCCCTTCGGCACGCCACCGTGCCAGTGGCAGGCCCGCCCGACCCGTTGCAGGAACATGGCGATACGCTTGACCGAGCCAAGCTGGATGACGAGGTCGACATCGCCGATATCGATCCCCAGCTCCAGCGATGACGTGGCCACCAGCACCCGCAAATCGCCGGCCTTAAGGCGCGCTTCGGCATGCAGCCGCAAGGGCGGCGACAGGCTGCCGTGATGCGCGGCGACATGGTCGGCCCCCAGCCGCTGGGCCAGGTGATGGGCGACCCGTTCGCATTGCCGGCGGGCATTGACGAAGACCAGCGTGGTGCGGTGGGCGTGCACCAGTTCGGCGACGCGGTCGTACACCTCCTCCATGGCCTCGTTCGGCATCACCGCCGGCAGGGGCGATCCCGGGGTCTCGATCCGCAGATCCCGTGCGCGGGCATGGCCTTCGTCGATGATGGCGCAGTCGGGATCACCGGCCGGATCGCCGGGGCCGATTAGGAAGCGCGCCACCGTGCCGATCGGTTTCTGGGTGGCGGACAGGCCGATCCGCTGCACCCGCCCGCCGACCAGATCGTCCAACCGTTCCAGGGTAAGCGACAGATGCGCCCCCCGCCGGTCCGGCGCCAGGGCATGGATTTCGTCGACGATCACCGTTCGCACGCCGCCCAGCATGGACCGGCCGCCGGCCGAGGTGACCAGCGCATAAAGGCCTTCGGGCGTGGTCACCAGGATATGCGGTGGCCGGCGCACCATCCGGGCCCGTTCCGCCGGCGGCGTGTCCCCGGTCCGCACCGCCGTGGTGATCGCCACGTCCGCGCCGCCATCAGCGTTGGCAAGGTCTGCGATCCCGGCCAGGGGCGCTGACAGATTACGCGCCACATCGTTCCCCAACGCCTTCAGCGGCGATACATAGACGACCCGGGTGGCGTCATCGAGGCCGGTTCGGACCGCTTCGGACACCAGGGCATCGATCGCCGACAGGAAGGCGGCCAGGGTCTTGCCCGATCCCGTCGGGGCGGCGATCAGGGTATGGCGGCCTTCGGCGATCGCCGCCCAGCCGCGCACCTGCGCCCCGGTCGGCGCGGTGAACGTGTCGGTGAACCACCGCCGCGTGGCCGGGTGAAACCGATCCGGCAGACCGCCAGCACCCGCGACGGCTATCTTCCGATCCGGCAGGCCGACCGGTTGCGGCACGGCAGGGTCTTTCCTTTGCAAGACGAACGCCCTGGCAAGAGCATAAGGGCTAAGGGTGCTACGCCGGTTCCGGCGCGGCGGTTCACGCCCGATCCGCCCGACACCGCTGGTTGCGGGGGGTCAATGCGACACGGTATCAGACATGGTATTCAGGACGATCACACCGGCGACGATCAGTGCGATGCCGATTACGGCGGCGAGGTCGAGCTTCTGCCCGAACAGGAAGACGCCCAGGATGGCAATCGTGGCGACGCCCGCCCCGGCCCAGACCGCATAGGCAACGCCGACGGGGATGCTTTTGAGGACAAGCGACAGGAAGTAGAACGCGACGCCATAACCGATGACGGCAAGCGCGCCGAAGGCCAGCCGCGAGAACCCCTCGGATGCCTTAAGGGAAAGCGTGCCGATGATCTCGCCGGTGATGGCAATGGTCAGAAAGACCCATGGCATGGGTTCGGCTCCTGGTGGCGGGATGGTGGACGGCGGCGCCGGGAAACCTTCCGGTCGCCCATGGCGCCGGCTGCGGAAAGGCCGTACCCAGATACGCCAAAAAGACCCGACGGAGAATCGCCGTGACCCGATCGCTGAAGGACGAAGTCGCCTATGCCATGGAGACACCGGCCACGCTGCTGCCGCACCTGGCCTACCTGCTCCAGGACCTGCCGTCGCTGAGCGGCACGGAAATCGATGCGGTCGACGTGCTGGCGGAGGTCGGGTTTCCAACCGGGGGCAGCATCCTGGATCTGGGCTGCGGGCGCGGCGACATCGCGATCCGACTGGCCGGCCGGTTCGGCGCCACGGTCACCGGGGTCGATGCGCATGGCCCGTTCATCGAGATTGCCCGGCGGGCCGCCGGGCAAGCCGGCCTGGACGACCAGTGCCGGTTCGTGGCCGGCGACCTGCGCCAGGCCCTAGCCGGACCCGACCGGTTCGACGCGGCGTTGATGATCGCGGTCGGCCCGGTGCTGGGCGATGCGGCGGAAACCATCGGCCTGTTGCGGTCGGTGGTGCGCCCGGGCGGCTGGATGCTGATCGACGACGCCTACCTGCCCGACGGCGTCGCCCCGACGCCGGACTACGCCGACTATCAGGACCGCGACGCCGCGGAAGCCGGGATGACCCGCCATGGCGACACCATCGTCGCCCGGCGGATCCGCAGCCCGTCGACACACGCTTTCAATGAATTGACCCTGGAGACGGTGCCGAAGCGCGCCGAGGAACTGGCGGCGGCCCATCCGGAGCTGAAGGACGACCTGGACCGCTATGTCGCCCGGCAGTTCAAGGAAGTGGCGCTGATGGAAACCCCGGCGGTGTGTCCAGCCTTGTGGGCGATTCGAAAGGGTACCGCATGAGACGGAACAGGCGGCGGCAGGCCGTTGCTCCGCGGCGTTGGGAACTTATTTCCTGAGTGCGGCCGGGTTATGCCGGCGACAACGGGAGACCGGCGATGAACGAGATCAGTCCGGCCACACGCAAGACGGCGAAGGATTTCCCCCAGGAGCTGCTTGAGCTCTACGACTTCTACGTCCATGGGCGCATCACCAAGCGGCAGTTCCTGGACCGGGCCGGCAAGTTCGCCGTCGCCGGCGTCACCGCCGCCATGCTGTTCGAGCAGCTTGCCCCGAACTACGCCCTGGCCCAGCAGGTCGCCCCTGACGATCCGGCGATCGAAACGGCGCGCGGCCCTTATCCGTCGCCCAACGGTCATGGCGAGGTGAACGGCTACATCGTGCGGCCGGCCGGTGCCGACGCCCCGCTGCCGGCGGTCCTGGTGGTGCACGAGAACCGCGGCCTGAACCCCTATATCGAGGACGTGGCCCGGCGCATGGCCAAGGCCGGCTTCCTGGCCCTGGCGCCGGACGGATTGACCTCGGTAGGCGGCTATCCCGGCAACGACGACGAAGGCCGCGAACTGCAGCGCACGGTGGACGCCGAGAAGCTCATGAACGACTTCTTCGCCGGCTTCGATTTCCTGCGCGACCACCGTGACAGCACCGGCCGGGTCGGCGCCGTCGGTTTCTGCTATGGGGGCGGCGTGGTCGGCGCCCTGGCCGTGGCCTATCCGGAGCTGGCGGCTGGTGTCCCCTTCTATGGCCGGCAGCCGCCGGCCGACGCTGTGCCGTCAATCCAGGCGCCGCTGCTGATCCACTATGCCGAACTGGATGAGCGCATCAATGCCGGCTGGCCGGAGTTCCAGGCGGCGCTCGACGCCGCTGGCAAGACCTACACCGCACATATCTACCCAGGCACCAACCACGGCTTCCACAACGACACGACGCCCCGCTACGACGCGGAGGCCGCGGCCTTGGCGGAGGCGCGGACCATCGCGTTCTTCCGTGAGCATCTGAGCTGAAGCCGAGCACCGCCCGCCTCGAGCAGCGGCGACGCGATGTGGAGCGGGGAACCGGCCCCGGACAAAAGCAGACGGTACCAATTCCACGTTGGCCAACGGCCAACGCCCGTTAGCGTGCGACCTGCCCGACTGCAGCGCCGTCGTGCAGGTGGTCGACGATCCGGAAGGCGAACCCCAAATCCGAGGCGACGCGCATCACGTCGTTGCGCAGATCGCCCACCGGCTTGTTGAGCGCCACTGGCTCGAAACGGTTCATCGGGTCGTAGAGCCCCAGAAAGAACTGCCGGTCATGGAAGGCGGCCGTGACCCCCCTGTTGCCAAACCGATCGGCAAATGCGAGCAGCGTGAGCCGCAGGCTGGAGCTCAACAGGTTCCGAGCCTCCGCTTCGTTCTCGGCACGCACCTGGAACACGGTTTCGAATTCCGGGTCCTCCGGAAAGTGGATCGGATTGACCCCCTTGAAACCGGCGAAGAAGTTGGCGACCGCCTTGCCGATGCCATGCGATCCCCGGACGATCGCAGTCCGCCCGGAAAAGGGAACCGGAACCGAGATGGCAATTGCCATGCCTTGGAAGACGGTTTGTCTGTACTTGCCAGCGCCGACGGTAACCGTGGTTTCTATCATGGCGAAATCGGTTTCGCGATGCCGACCGACGAATGCGTCATCCACCGTTACCGACCCGCCCGGCAGGCCACCGGCTTTCTGTGCGCGCTTGACCCATGTCCGCGCTTGCTTCTTCGGAAGCAGGGCGACTTCACCCACTGCGGCGCACAAGGCCGGCAACAAGGTCGCTTTGGCCTGCTTGGAGAACTGGAGGGCGAACAGCCGACCGGCGAGCGGCACGGCCAGCAGACAGATCAACAGGCCTGAGAATCCGGCCGAGATCGAGTCGACTCCCCGATCCATCATGATCCAGACGACGACGGCTGCCCCACAGACGACGCTGGCGGAGACAAGCCGCCAGCGCAGCCGTAGCTTCTGCCGGAGGGCCTCCAAATCGTCGGCTCTCGGGGCGATCTGCTGTCGGTATGCCGCCTCGAACCGTGTCTCATCCATTCCAACATCCCCCGAACGAAGACCGTCCCGCCCCCAACAGCGCGAACCTCGACAACTCTGGCGGGCCGCCAAGCATCAAGAATCTCTACATTTTGGGCAAGGCATCCTCTCGAAGGCGCACGGAGAAGGCGCGTCTCCCGGCCCTCCTCGGGCTACCCGCGCCCGATATAGGGCATGGCGGTCGCCATCACGGTCATGAACTGCACATTGGCGTCCAGCGGCAGCGAGGCCATGTGCAGGACCGAACGGGCCACGTTCGCCACATCCATCACCGGCTCGACGGCTTTGCGGCCGTCGGCCTGCGGCACGCCCTCGGGCATCCGGGCGGTCATGTCGGTCAGCGCGTTGCCGATATCGATCTGCCCGCAGGCGATACGGAAGGCCCGCCCGTCCAGGCTCAGCGCCCGCGTCAGGCCGGTCACCGCATGCTTGGACATGGTGTAGGGCGCCGAGCCGAAGCGCGGCACATGGGCGGAGATCGACCCGTTGTTGATGATCCGCCCGCCCTGCGGGTCCTGCCGCCGCATCCAGCCGAACGCGGCCCGGGCGCACAGATACATGCCGGTGATGTTGACGTTGCACAGCCCCAGCCAGTCCTCGACCGCGATCTCGTCGATCATGCCGGACGGCAGGAAGATGCCGGCATTGTTGAACAGCCCGTCGATCCGGCCCCAGGCCGCTTCGATCCCGGCAAAGCCCGCTGCCACGGCCTCCGGCTCCGACACGTCGAAGGGCACGATCAACGCCTCGCCATGGCCGGCGGCGGTCTCCACCAGCGTCGACTCCCGCCGCCCGACCAGCGCCACCCGCCAGCCCGCCTCCAGAAACGCCCGGGCCGTGGCTCGGCCGATACCGGCGCCGGCCCCGGTAATCACGATTCCCTGCATTCCGCCCTCGCTCACGATGTGGTGCCGCCGATTGTGGCGCAGACGGCGGGCGGCGGGCCAGGTGTTCCCGCCGCACCCGCAGGTGCGCTATAGACACCCCATCGGAACCGGCGAGCACGCTGACGACGAGAGGGGCACGGGCGGCATGGGCTCCCTGAAGGCCGGCGACCTGGCATCGTTCAAGGGCAACGTGACGACGCTGATGTCGATCACGCCGGGTGCCGAGGCGCATGTGGAAGAGATGCTGGGCTACCATCCGGGGCGGCTGGCCGGCGGCTACTTCGTCCTGGTGCTGAAGCAGGCGCTGACGCCGCAGGACTTCGAGTTCGACGGCACCACTCTGCGATCCGGCGGCCGTGATGGTCTTCCCGCCGCAACCGACGCGCTGGATGCCGCCCGACCCCGGGTGCACGACGCCATCCTGGCGGAACGCGGCCAGGCCGGGTACGAGGCGCTGCAATCCCAGGTGCTCAACCGGTCGGACTGGACATCGGGCCGGCGGCGGATCGCCAAGGTGCTGCCGGTAATCCGCCACGACGCCAACCTGCCGCCCAATGTCCAATACCCGATGGGCGGCGGTGGCCTGCAATGGAAGCTGGTACGGGACTGCACGTTTCTGGTGGTGGCGGAGGTTTCCGCCGGCGGTGCCACCGCGCTTGCAGCCGACGGCAATACCTACGCGGTCGGCCATCCCGAGTACAAAGTCTGGATGGAGGCCCGCTCCCAGTTGCGCCGCTACATGGAGCGGGCGTGAGCAGCGCCAGCTAGTATCCGAACCCAGGCACCACCCGGGCATTAGATGCCGAAGTCCACGCCCAACACGCTGCACCATCTGACGTGGCTGCACGGTATCGAGCTATACGAAGCCGATTTCCATGACCGGCGCTTCGGCAAGCACGCGCATGGCACCTTCGCCATCGGATCGATCCTCGGCGGGGTCGGCGGCTATCTGTGCCGGGGCACCACCCATGTGATCCCCCCGGGCCGGCTGTCGCTGATGAACCCGGAGGAGGTGCATACCGGCCACGCCGTCGACGGCCGGCTGAGCTACAAGATGGTCTACGCCTCGGAGCAGGCGGTGCAGACGATGCTGGCCCTGCCGCGGCCGCGCGGGTTTCGCGAGCTGACGCCGGAAGACAGGTCCCGGGACCTGACCTGGGCGCTGGTGCGGCTAGCCGACGATCTGGCATCGCCGGCCAGGCCGGCCTGGCGGCTGCGGGTCGAGGAAACGGTGACCGAAATCCTGGCGCTGGCCTTCACCCGCTATGGCGGCGCGGTGCGGCGGCGGCACGGCCGCGAACCGCGCGCGGTGGCGCGGGCCCGGGCGGCCATCGACGCCCATGTCGACGGCGAACCGGAGGACCGGCTGAGCCTGGGAGGACTGGCCGGCATCGTCGGCCTGCATCCGCACTATCTGATCGAGGTTTTCACCCGCGCGCTCGGCATCTCCCCTTACGCGTATCTGCTGCAGCGCAAGATCGAGCGGGCAAAACAGGCGATCCTGGACGGCGAGGCGCCGGCCGGCGTGGCGGCGTCGCTGGGGTTCCACGATCAGGCCCATTTCATCCGGCACTTCCGCCGGATCACCGGCGTGACGCCCGGCAACCTGCTGCGGCGCGGGCCGGCCGGCGAGCGGATCTGAGCATCGTACAATACCGGCGCCCACTCGGTGGCCTATCACCGCCTGACGCGGAGAAGGAGCCGTCCCGGTGGGCGAGAAATGCGTGATCATCCTGTCCGACGCGGTGCCGGTCGGGCTTCAGGCCAACATAGCGTCGCTGTTGTCCCTCAGCCTCGGGCGCAGCCGCCCCGATCTGGTCGGCGAAACCGTCACCGCGGCCGACGGCACCGACATTCCCGGCATCAGCCGCCTCCCGCTTCCGATTCTGGCCGCACCGGCGGCAACGCTCGCCGACCTCTTTGCCGAAGCCCGGGCCATGCCGCTGGTGGTGCCGTTTACCGACGCGGCCTTGCAGTGCAAGGACTACGACAGCTACCGGTCACGCTTGGCGGCGCAGCGCACCGACGAGATGGTGGTGCACGGCCTGCTGCTGCTGGGCGCCAGAAAGGACGTGAACCGGATTGCGGGGCAGCTCCCGCTGCTGCGCTAGGCGCGGGCCGCCGATGGCCGGCGACGGCATCGTGGCCATGGCGCTGTTTGCGCTGGCCACCTCGGCAACGCCGGGCCCGGTCACGGTGATCCTGGCGATGAGCGGTGCCCGGTTCGGCCCGGTGCTCAGCCTGCCGTTCGCGGCTGGGGCGACCATCGGCTTCGTCGCCATCCTGCTGCTGACCGGAGCCGGGCTCGGGGCACTGGTCGACTGGATCGAGGGCGCATCGCTGGCGCTGACGATCTGCGGGTCCGCCTATCTGCTCTACCTTGCCTACCGTATCGCCAGGTCCAGCGGCGACCCGTCCCCGGCCGCGGGGAACGGGCGCCGACCGGGCTTCGTCGGCGGCTTCGTGGCGCAGGCCATCAACCCCAAGGCCTGGATCGTCGCGCTGTCGGGCATCGCCACCTTCGTCGCGCCGCAGGAGGCCTATGGCGCGCGACTGATCCTGTTCGCCGGGCTGTTCCTGGTGATCTGCGCCACATCGCTGACCGGCTGGGCGATCGCCGGCCATGCGGCGGCCCGCCTGTCCGGCCGTATCAGGGCCTTCAACCTCGTCATGGCCACCCTGCTGGCGCTGTCGATCGCGCTGATCCTGGCCGGCGAGGTATTCGGGTGACGGCCGGCCGCGAAACCGGTGCCCCCAGAAAGCGGCGACGCACAAACCACACCGACCGGTTAACGACGCAACCGACGCATAGGGATGCGGTCTAAACGACACCGACCCCTTTTGGGCAAGCAGTTCAAGCGCCGCAATCGGATGCTGAAGATCCTTCACACCCGCCTCGGCCGGCTGGCCCGCGACATCCGCCGCAAGATCGCCGGCGACCCGTGGCTTCAGGAGATGTTCGCCATCCCGCTGTCCCAGGCCGATCAACTGCACCTGCAGTACCGGCGGCTACGGGGGCGCAAGCTGTACAGCCTGCATGCGTCGGAGGTCGAATGCATCGGCAAGGGCAAGGCCCGGGCGCCGTACGAGTTCGGATGCAAGGTCTCAGTCGCCACCCCGGTCACCAAGCCCAGGGGCGGCCAGTTCGTGCTGCATGCAAAGGCGCTGCACGGCAACCCCTATGACGGCCATACCCGGGGACCGGCGGTGGCCGATATCGAGGCGATCACCCTCGCCCGGCCCACACCACAACACGCCTGAAAACCGGCCCGCTCACCCGGCGAGCACCGAGCA
>JANQIU010000346.1 GCA_028281985.1 Alphaproteobacteria bacterium
GAACCGGGGTGAAGGCCGCCGGTCAGGCGTTCAATCCCGCCATCGCCTGGAACTCGCGGCGCAGTTGAATGTCGTCGCGGAACACCACTGCATGTCGACGCGCGGCATCCACAAGCCCGGGTCGTCGATGGTCACCAGCCGCATGACCGGGGCGTTCCGCGACGACATTCAACTGCGCCGCGAGTTCCAGGCGATGGCGGGATTGAACGCCTGACCGGCGGCCTTCACCCCGGTTCGACGGGCCACGTCAACGTGCAGGGTGGACAAGCGGGGTAGGGTGGCCGGATCATCCGGTCAAACCTCTCCACGCAGTCCGCAGTCGGACATCCACCCTTGCCCGATATCCGTCCCGTCCTCTTCGTTTGCGGAATCCTGCTCAGCACGCTGGCGCTTTCCATGTTGCTGCCGATGGTCGTCGACCTGGCGGTCGGCCATGCGGACTGGCAGGTGTTCCTGGCCTCGGCGGCGATCACGCTGTTCTTCGGCGTCGCCTTCATGGTCACCAACTGGTCGGGGCGCTTCAGCTTCGGCATGCGCCAGGCGTTCATCCTGACCACCTTGAGCTGGGTGCTGATCGCCGCCTTCGCAGCCCTGCCGTTCGTCTTCAGCGAACTGGAGATGAGCGTCACCGATGCCTTCTTCGAGAGCATGTCGGGGGTGACGACAACCGGGTCGACGGTCATCGTCGGGCTGGACCTTGCACCGCCGGGCATCCTGATCTGGCGCGCCCTGCTGCAATGGATGGGCGGGATCGGCATCATCGTCATGGCGTTGTCGGTGCTGCCCATGCTGCGCGTCGGCGGCATGCAGCTTTTCCGGCTGGAAAGCTCGGATACGTCGGAGAAGGTGCTGCCGCGGGCGGCCGAAATCGCCTCGGCCATCGGCCTTATCTATCTCGGCCTGACGGTGCTGTGCGCCTTTGCCTACGGCGCCGCCGGCATGCCGTGGTTCGACGCCTTCGCCCATGCGATGACGACGATCGCCACCGGCGGGTTCTCCACGTCCGATCTGTCGATCGGCGTCTATGGCAGCGCGTCGATCGAGGCGATCGCCACCGCCTTCATGCTGATCGGCGCCTTGCCCTTCGTCCTTTACCTGCGGGCGATCCGCGGCCAGCCCCTGGCGCTTTTCCGCGACTCCCAGGTCCGCTGGTTCCTGGCCATCGTCGTGCTGGCGATCGCCATCATGGCCGTCTATCTGTGGCTGGTGCAGGAGGATCTGCCGGCCGCCGACGCCTTGCGGCTGACCTCGTTCAACGTCGTCTCGATGATCACCGGAACCGGCTATGCGACGTCGGATTTCGGCGCCTGGGGCAAGTTCGCGATACCGGCGTTCTTCTTCCTGATGTTCGTCGGCGGCTGCGCCGGATCGACCACCTGCGGCGTCAAGGTCTTCCGCATCCAGGTGCTGTATTCGTTCATGCGGGCACAGATGGCCAAGCTGCTGCACCCGCACGGCGTGTTCATCCCCTACTACAACGGCAAGCCGATCCCAGAGGCGGTCGCCGAGTCGGTGATGAGCTTCTTCTTCATCTGGGTCGCGGTGTTCGCGATCCTGACCCTGGTCTTGGGACTGACCGGCCTGGATTTCCTGACCAGCATGTCCGGCGCGGCGACCGCGATTGCCAATGTCGGCCCGGGCCTGGGTGAGACGATCGGCCCGGCCGAAACCTTCCGGCTGATCCCCGACACGGCGAAATGGGCGATGTCCGTCGGCATGCTGCTGGGCCGGCTGGAGCTGTTCACCGTCCTGATCCTGCTCTACCCGGGGTTCTGGCGGCTGTGATGGATGCGATGGAACCCAATGCGACCGCTATTGTCGATCGGGCACGCCGGTATCTCGGGCACCTCGTCGGGTTCCCGACCGTCTCGCGAACCCCCAACCTGGACCTGATGGCCTGGACGGCGGATGTCCTGCGGTCGGAAGGCATCGATGCCGACGTGCTGCCGGGGCCAGAGGGCGACCGGGCCAATCTGTTCGCCACAATCGGACCCGATGGCCCCGGCGGCGTCGTGCTGTCGGGCCATACCGACGTGGTGCCGGCCGATGCGGCGGACTGGACGTCTGCCCCCTTCGTGCTGACCGAACGCGCGGGCCGGCTATACGGGCGCGGCACCGCCGACATGAAGGGCTTCATCGCCGTGGCCCTGGCCATGGTACCGGTGATACGGGACCGGCCGCTGCAGCGCCCCTTCCATCTTTGCCTGTCCTACGACGAGGAGATCGGCTGTTTCGGTGCGCGTCTGCTGGTCAACCACCTGCGGCAGAAGGCACCGGACGCCGGCCTCGTCATCGTCGGGGAGCCGACCAGCCTGCAGCCGATCGCCGCACACAAGGCCATCGACGTCTTCCGCACCGCGGTCACCGGCCAGGACGCCCATTCCAGCCTGCCATCCCAGGGGACCAGCGCCATCCGGGCCGCCGCCGAAGTGGTGCGGGCGATCTATGCCGTCGCCGATGATCGGGCGGCCGCGCCCATTGCCGGCTTGGCCTTCGAGCCGCCGTACAGCACCTTGAACGTGGGCACGATCGCCGGGGGCACGGCGTTGAACGTGATCGCCCGGGACTGCGCCGTCGTCTGGGAAACCCGTACCCTGCCGGACGATCCGGTCGACGCTGTCCTGGCCGATGTGGAACGGCATCTGGACGCCACGGCACGGCCGCTGCTGGCCGCCCATGCCGGGTGCGGTATCGCCACCGAGCGCCTGGTCAGCGTTCCCGGCCAAAGCCCGGACCCGGACGGGGCGGCGGAAACGGTGATCCGGCAGATCACCGGGCGCAATGCCAGCGGCACCGTACCCTTCGCGACCGAAGCCGGCCTGTTCCAGGCGGCTGGGTTCTCCACCGTCGTGATCGGCCCCGGTGACATCGCCCAGGCCCACCAGCCCGACGAGTCGATCGGGCTGGACGACCTGGCCGCCGGGGCGGCTTTCCTCAGCCGGTTGGCCGACTGGGCGTGCACCCACCCGGCCTGATGCCATCGCTCAGGTGACGGCCGTGCCCGTCAGTCCCGATCCAGCACGATGCGGTACCGGGCTTTGCCGGCCTCCAGATGGGCCATGGCCTCGTTGACCTGGTTCATCGGGAAATGCTCGGTCTGCGGCGCAATGGCGTGACGGGCCGCGAAATCCAGCATGGTGGCGATGGTCGCCGGGCTGCCGGTCGGCGACGAGGAAACCGACAGCTGGCCCATCAGCATCGGAAACACCTGGAGATCCAGGGGTTCCGTCACGGCGCCGACCAGATGCAGCCGACCGCGCGGCCGCAACGTGCCCAGATAGCCGTTCCAATCCAGTTTCACGTTCACCGTCGACAGGATCAGATCGAAGCGCCCGGCGGCCGCAGCGATCGCTTCCGGGTCGCGGGAGTTGATGGTGTCGTGCGCCCCAAGGTCCAGCGCCTCCTGCCGCTTGGAATCGCTCGACGTGAAGGCGGTGACCTCGCATCCCCAGGCGTTCATGAACTTCAACGCCATATGGCCCAGGCCGCCGATGCCGATGACGCCGACCCTGGCGGTCGGCGAGAGGCCGGTCTGCACCAGCGGGTTGAAGACGGTGATGCCGCCGCAAAGGAGCGGGCCGGCCGATCGGGCGTCCAGGTCGTCCGGCAGCTTGACCACCGCGGCGGCCTGGGCGCGGACCCGGTCGGCAAAACCCCCATGCCGGCCGACAATGGTGCCCGACGCGCCGGCGCAGGTGTTGTGGTGGCCGCCCAGGCATTGGTCGCAGGTCATGCAGTAGCCGGCGTGCCAGCCCAAACCGACCCGGTCGCCGACCTCGACATGCGTGACCTGGTCGCCTGTCGCGGCGACCACACCAGCCACTTCGTGCCCGGGCACAAATGGATACTGGGTAAAGCCCCAATCGTTGCCCAGCATGCTCAAGTCGCTGTGGCAGACCCCGCAATGCTGCACGTCGATGTCGACGTCCTGGTCCCCGATCGGCCCCAGCTCGTAGGTGAACGGCGTCAGGGGCCCGCCCGGCTCGGTCGCCGCGAAGGCGTTGACGGTGGTCATTGATCGAACTCCGGTTGTCGGCATCGGCGGCTGTCGCGCCTTGGGCCGCATGCACGGCCTCGCCTGGGGTCCGACGTTGACTCACATGACCGGCCCATCTAGGTCAACCAGCATACCTCTTGTAACCGGACTGTGACCCATGGGCGGCATGGCCGTGACCATCGATACGGCAGTGAACGGTCAGAAGCGCGCGGCCCATGGGTCACAGTCCGGTTACAAGAGGTATGCTGGTTGACCTAGATGGGCCGGTCATGTGAGTCAACGTCGGACCCCAGGCGAGGCCGTGC
>JANQIU010000347.1 GCA_028281985.1 Alphaproteobacteria bacterium
GGATCCAAGCGGGGCCAGGGTGTAGCGGCTGACCCATTCGGCGAATTGCCGGCTGACCTCCGGCATCGGCGGTGCGTCGAAGCGGGAGGCGACCGGCCGCAGTCGGTCGTCGGCGACGTCGTCCCGGCCCCCGGTGCTCCACACAAGTCCAATCGACTCGGTCTTGCCGAAAGGCACGCGCACGTAGTCCCCCGGGGCCAGCGACATGCCGTCCGGCACCGCGTAGTCGAACGGTCCCGGCAGCGGCAGCGGCAGGACGATGCTGACGCGGCCGGTATCGGCGTTGGTGCAATTGGCAACTTCTCGGGCCATCCGGTACACTTCACACGGATTCGACGATTGGCGGCAACGCGCGGGAGTGCGCCGCCGTCGCGGCGCAAGGTGGCACGGTAAGGGCGAAATGGGCAGAGAGACGAGATCGACCGGGACAAAGGAAGGTGCCGTGATGGCCCGACCGGCCTCGCCCGAGCCGAGCCCCGAGTCGGTCGCGGCCTACCTGCGCCGCCATCCGGATTTCCTGTCCGACTTCCTGGCCTCCGACGCCGCGGCACCGGATAGCAGCGATTCGCCGATCTGCCGACCCGACGGGGTCATCGATCTGCAGGCGGCCAGGGTTGAGCGATTGCGCGGCGAGGTCGACGGCTTGCGGCGTCAGCAACGGGCGATCATCAGCGCATCGCGGGCCAATCTGAACAGCCAGCATCGCGTGCACACGGCGGCGCTGTTCCTCTTGGATGCGCAGAGTTTCGAACAGCTGATCCAGACGATCGGCACCGATCTGGCCGTGTTGCTGGACATCGATGTCGCCTGTCTGATCGTCGAGGCCAGCGGCGCCACCGGTTGGCGCGGACAGGTCGCCGGCGTCCGGGTCGTCGGCACCGGTCAGATCAACGCCAGGCTGGGCCGGGCGAGCGTGGCCCTGACCGACGACATGGTCGGCGATCCCGCCCTGTTCGGTGAGGGCGCGGGGCTGGTTCGCAGCCAGGCCTTGCTCCGGCTGTCGGTTTCCGAGTCGACCCCGCCCGCGCTTCTGGCGCTGGGGAGCCGCGAGCCTGACGGGTTCGAGCCCGGTATGCGGACCGACCTCCTGGTTTTCCTGGGGCGCATCTTGGAACGCTGCATCCGAAGCTGGCTCGACTTGCCGGCCTGACCCCGGTCTCCTATGGCCAGCAACCCGCAGTACCGAAACGCACTCGCCGACGGGCCGGTGCCGGTCACCGTGGGTCTGCCTGTTGCCGCTGACCTGGATGCCGCGATGGCCCGGTGGCGCGAATGGCTGTCGGTGGAACGTCGGGCCTCACCCCATACCTTGCGCGCCTATGCGGGGGATGTCGCCAGTTTCCTGAAGTTTCTGGCTGCCCACCAGGGGCAGGTCCTGTCGCTGAACCGGCTGGGCGATGCCTCGCTGGCGGATTTTCGGGCCTATCTCGCCGGGCGGACCGCCGGCGGCACCGCGGCGGGTAGCCGGGCGCGGGCGCTTTCCGGCGTGCGCAGTCTCTTCCGGTTCCTCGATCGCGAAGGAACACTGCACAACCCGGCCATCGACCAGATCCGTAACCCGAAGCGGCCCAAGCGCCTGCCCAGGCCCCTGACCGCGGAGCAGGCGCTGTCCGTCGTCGACGCTGCGGCCGATCCCGGTCCTTCGGCTTCGGCCGACTGGATCGGCCGGCGCGATCAGGCCTTGTTCGCGCTACTCTACGGTGGCGGCCTGCGGCTGTCGGAAGCGCTGTCGCTGACGCCCGGCGACCTGCCGCCGCCCGGTGCCCCGCTGACGGTCACGGGCAAGGGGCGCAAGCAGCGGATCGTGCCGCTCCTGGAGACGGTTCGGGCGGCTTTGGACGACTATCGGCAGGCGTGTCCCTATCCCTTGTCCGCCGAACGGCCGATGTTTCGCGGTGCCCGCGGCGCGCCGCTGAACCCCGGCGTGGCCGAGCGTCAGCTGCGCCGGCTCCGCGCCGCGCTGGGGCTGCCGGACACCGCGACGCCGCATGCGCTCCGCCACAGCTTCGCGACCCATCTGCTGGCCGGCGGCGGTGATCTGCGAGCGATCCAGGACCTGCTGGGGCATGCGTCGCCATCGACCACCCAGCAGTATCTCGGGGTCGAGGATGCGGCCCTGCTGGACGTCTACCGGCGCAGCCATCCGAGGGCATCGGGATGATCCTACGGGCTGTCGAATCGTGGGATGGCGGTGGAACGATCCCGAACCAACGGCACCTGTTCGATCTTCCGGACACGGTGGCGTATCTGCGCTGCGCCGCCGCGTCACCCCTGCTGCAAAGCGCCCTGGCAGCCGGGCAGGCCGGCCTGGCGAAGAAGGCCCATCCCTGGTCTCTGGGTCCGGAGGAGGCGCAAAGGGAGCCCGAGCGGCTGCGGACGCTGGTGGCGGCCTTGATCGAGGCGAAACCCGACGACATCGCCCTGGTGCCGTCGGCCAGCTACGGGCTGTCGACTGCGGCTGCCAATCTGACGATTGGCCCCGGCCGGTCGGTGGTGCTGCTGGACCGACAGTTCCCGTCCAACGTCTATCCCTGGCGGGCGGCGGTGCAGCGGGACGGCGGCCTGCTGACCACGATCTGGCAGCCGCCGGGCGGTACATGGACGGAGGCGGTGCTGGACGCGATCGGGCCGGACACCGCCGTGGTTGCTGTGCCCGGCTTCCACTGGATCGATGGCAGCCGTCTGGACCTGGAAGCGGTTGCCGCAAAGAGCCGTCAGCATGGCGCGGCGCTGGTTCTCGACCTGAGCCAGAGCCTGGGTGCCGTTCCCTTCTCGGTCCGGCAGATCGATCCGGACTTCATGGTGGCGGTGGCGGAGAAGTGGATGATGGGGCCGGTGCAACTGGCCTATCTTTATGTGGCGCCCAGGCGCCAGGGCGGCACGCCGATCGAGCACGGCTGGGCGAACCGGGCGGGCAGTGAGGACCATGCCAATCTGGACCGGTACGCCGAGACCTTTCAGCCCGGCGCGCGCCGCTTCGATGTGGGCGAGCGATCCAACTACGCCACGCTTCCCGCCGCGATCTGCGCCCTGGATCAGCTCCTGATTTGGACGCCGGACGCCATCGCCCGGACCCTGGCGCCGATCGTCCAGGACATCGCCCGCGGCGCGGCGACCATGGGATTGGTGCCGACACCGCTAGCGGCCAGGGCACCGCACATGGTCGGGTTGCGGGTGCCGGATGGCCCGGGGCCCGATTTGGCCCAGCGCCTGGCCGCACACGGCGTGCATGTCAGCATCCGCGGCGACGTGGTCCGCGTGGCACCGCACCTGTACAATCATGACGGCGATATCGATCGCCTGTTCGACGCGCTGCACGCCGAACTCTAGGCGACGTCAGATCAGGCTGGGCAGAAGCAGGGCGATCTGCGGGACCGCGGTCAGGATCGCGACGCCCAGAAGCAACAGTAGCCAATAGGGCACGGTCGCGGAGGCAGCCTGCATCGGCGTGACCTGTCGCCCGGTGATGGCCGTCAGGACATAAAGGTTGAGCCCGACCGGCGGCGTGACCATGCCGATTTCGATCATGATGGTGATGATCACGCCCAGCCAGACCGGATCGTAGCCCAGCGCCGTCATCAGCGGCACCACGATGGGCAGGGTCATGATCATGATCGACAGACCGTCGAACAGGCATCCCAGCACCAGGTAGATCAGCACCACGAGCGCCAGGACCTGCCAGGGCGCCAGGTCCAGCGAGCCGACCGTGCGGACGAGTTCCTGGGGCACGCCCAGGATGCTGACCGACTGGCCCAGGATGACGGCGCCGACCACGACGAAGCCGATGCTGCCGAAGGTGGCGACCGAGCCGACGAAGGCTTGCCACAGTCGCCACGGCGTCAGATCGCCCCAGACGAATCCGATGACGATCGCCGCGGCCAGGCCGACGCCGGCGGCTTCGGTCGGCGTGGCGATGCCGCCCAGGATGCTGCCCATCACGGCAACGAACAGCAGGGCCAGCGGCCAGATCCGCAGCAGGGACAGCAGGGTGGGCAGCAGGGGCCGGGCCTCGGTCCCGCGCGGGCTCAAATCCGGTCGGGTTCGGCAGCGTACCCAGATGTAGACCATGAAAAGCCCGGCCATCATCAGCCCGGGCAGAATGCCGGCGAGAAACAGCTTGCCGACCGATGTCTCGGTCAGGGCGCCGTAGATCAGCAGCGCAAGGCTGGGCGGGATCAGCAGGCCCAGCGTGCCGCCGGCGGCCAGGCTGCCGACGATCATCGGCCGGTGGTACCCCAGCCGCTGCATCTCGGGATAGGCGACGGAGCCGACGGCGGCCGCGGTCGAAAGGCTGGACCCGCTGACCGCGCCGAAGACGGTACAGACGGCAACGTTGGTGTGCAGCAGGCCGCCGGGCACGCGGGAGAACGCCGGTACCAGCGCTCGGTAGACGCGCTGGCTGACGCCACTGCGCAGCAGGACCTCGCCCATGAAGATGAACAGCGGGATCGCGCTCAGCGTGAACTCGGTGAGCACGTTCCACACCGCATCCATCGCCAGCGACGTGGCGCCGTTGGCGAAGATCTGAAGGATGATCAGCCCGGTCAGGCCCAGGGCCGCGCCGAGCGGGGCGCCGGTGCCCAGCGTCGCCAGGATTGATCCGGAGAGCGTCAGCCAGAACACGGTCGCGTCAGCCCCGGTCGCCGATACCGTCGTCGGGCAGGCCGGCGCGCTGCGCGGAGATCGTGGCCGGCCGTCCCGACAGGACCCGGACGATCTGATAGACCGCCACCGCGGCGGCTACGGCCAGCATGGCCGGCACCAGGACCATCCACGGGGTTAGCGGGATCCGCGCCACTTCCGTCTTCAGATCGAGGCGGAAGGCCAGCGCCAGCCATTTGTCGGCGGCCACCCAGACATACCAGCCGGCAAACGCGATGACTACGAGACTGGCCAGGACCTGCGCGATCCGTCGGCCGACCGGGGGCAGCAACTGGGTGACCAGCGACACGTGGATGCTCCGGCCACTCAGCAGGCCCAGGGGCACCGTCAGGAAGACGATGGCGATGAGCAGCAGTCCCACCAGCTCTTCGGTGAAGCCCAGGGGGTCGTTGAAGACGTAACGCATGGTCACGCCGGCGAGCACGAGGCCCAGTATGGCGAGGGCCCCAAGTGCCGCGGCATAGTTCAGCAGGCGGCACAGCCAGATGGCGCCGCGTTCCACCCAATCCATGGACGTCCCCTTAAGAAAGCGGCGACCGGCCGGGCGGGAATGCCGCCCGGCCGACACCGATCAATCGGGCCTGCCGATGGCCTCCAGCACGCGACTGCGATAGGCCGGTGCGGGGTCGCCGGCTTCCGTCGCCAGCTCCGACCACGTCTCGGCGGCGGCCGACAGGAACGACAGCCGGTCGGCTTCCGGGAAATCGCCCAACCAGGTCACGCCGTCCCCGGCAAGCCGGTCGCGTGCCGCGACTTCCTCAGCCTCGTCGCCGGAGAAATCCTGGGTCCGCGCATACATCGCCTCGGTCGCGTCGATGACGACCTGCTGGAGGTCTTCCGGCAGGCTGTTCCAGGCGTCCTCGTTGACCGCGATGACGTACGGCATGCCGGCGATCGGGTAGAGGTAGGCGGCGGTGTCGGTCACTTCCTGAAGGGACACGGTGTGGGCCAGCCGCGCCGGGTACAGGGCGCAGTCCACCACCCCGGTCTGCAGGGCCACGTACATGTCGTTCTGGGGAACGATCTGGGCGGCGACGCCCAGCCGCTCGAACGTGGCGACCTGGTCGGCGCTCCAGACCCGCAGCTTCACCTCGCGCAATTCGTCGAGCGTGTCGACCTCGGTATCGCTGCAGAAGATCGACGCCTGGAACATCGACAGGCCCATGTAGCCGACGGGCTGGATCCCCGGCATGTCGAACGCTTCAAGGTAGATTTCCTCGATCACCGGCAGGGCGGCCAGGTGTTCCTCCAGGCTGCCCACAGAGCCCTGAATGTAGATGGCGTTCAGGGCCGGGGCATCGCGGCCGAGGAAGTTGGGCCAGATGAAGCCCATCTCCACGGCGCCCGCCGGCAACCAGCGCAGCACGTCGGCATCGCGCAGGCCCAGGGACCCGCCATGGTAGACGGTGATGTCGAGGCGCCCTTCCGACCGTTCCAGGATGTCGGCGGCGTACTCCTCCAGATAGCGGGCCTCGTTCCGGGTTTCCGCGTAGCCGTTGTTGAACTTCCACTCGAACTCGGCGGCTGTCGCTGAACCGCCTGCCAGAATGGCCGCGGCGGACGCACCCAGCATCAGGCGCAGGGAAGACGTTCGTGTCATAGGTCAAACCTCCTCTGTCGTTGGTTGTTGGCTTGTCGTTGACTGGGGTCTGGGATCTTCGGGGACGCCGATGGCGGTTACCAGGTCGCCTTCGGCGACGAACATCAGCGAGATCCGGAACATCGCGTAGCCGTCGACCGGCGCAAGAACATCGGCCAGGACGGCGCCGAACGGATCGCGCAAGCGTGCCAATAGCTGCCCCTGGCGGACCCGGTCACCGGCGGCGAACCGGGTTTCCAGCAGGCCCTGCTTCGGGGCGGTGATCCAAAGATAGGTGTCGATTACCGGGCTCGCCGGCCTCGGGTGGGCCGAGCCGGGCAGCATGCCCATGCGCCGGGCCACATTGACCACACCGGCAACGTGCCAGGCGACGGCGTCATCATCCGCGGCGCCGTTGTCGCCGGCCTCGGATACCAGGGCGGGGATGCCCATCGGCGCCAGCGCGGTGCAGCATCGACCGCGGGCCGCCATCTGATCCGGCTTGAGAGCCACCACAAGGTCGGCCCCGAAGGCCTGGGCGAGGTCGAGGGCACGATCGTCGAACCGCGCCGAGCCATTGCGCTGGCACACGACATACCGCGCCATTTCCTCGCCGAAATCGCCGCCGTGCAGGTCGATGACCATATCCGCGTCGGCGAACCATTCGTGTATCAGGGCATGGGCGAGACGCTCGGTGAACGACCCGTCGGCGGCGCCGGGAAAACTGAAATGCAGGTTCTTGCCGTCGATCGGAACCACCGCCTTGGCAAAGGTGTAGGCGGCCGGCTGATTGACGATCGGCAGGATCGAGATCGTACCGCGTAGGCCGCTCGCGTCGATCGCGGCCGGCAGCGACTGGGCGGCGCGGATGCTCGACACTTCGTTGATATGGACACCGGCGGTTATGCACAGATGCGGCCCGGGCGCGTCCCCACGGATGCGGATGACGGGCCAGCGCCAACCCTCGAACACCGGATCGGGGAAGGACAACCAACCATGTTCAACGCCCGGGCGGCCGCTGCCGCCAGTCCAATCGATTGCCGGCATGCCTCGGCCCGCTGGGAATGGTGCCCCAATGCTAGGCGAAACCCAGTCGACGACAAGGCTTCATCCGGCTGCCGTCAGGATTCATCTGGTCCGGCAATCAAAGTTTGTTTTGGCCAGGTGTTAATGCTCGCTCGTGGCGAGTCGGTTCTTTTGGCATCAACAGGACTTCGCCAAGAACTACTCGCTGAACGGTCTGCCCGGCGATCCGCGGTTTCAGGCGGCGTAGCCCAGCGGCAGCGCGCTTTTCTGCTGGATCGTTTCCATGGTGATCATCGATGTCACGTCGGAAATCTCGATCCGGCGGATCAGCCGTTTGTAGACGTCGTCATAGGCTTTGATGTCCGGCACCAGGATCTTCATCAGGTAGTCGATCGCGCCGCTCAACCGATAGATCTCCACGATCTCCGGAATACCCTCCGTGGCCTGGCGAAACTGGGTCAGCCAGTCTTCGGAATGCTGCGACGTCCTGATGGCGACGAAGATGGTGACGCCGAGATTGAGCTTGTCGGGATCGAGCAGGGCGACGCGCCCGCGGATGACGCCGCTCTCTTCAAGCTTTTGAATCCGTCGCCAGCAGGGCGTCGTCGACAGACCGACCGTCTCGGCGATACGGCCCAGCGAGGTGGTAGCGTCTTCCTGCAGCAGGGCGAGAATTTTACGATCGATCGTATCCATGGTTCAGATTTCTTACTTTCGTCGGAATGATAGAACGAAGTTCCGAAACAGAGGCAGATTGCGCGATAGAACGCAAACCGTTTCCAGATGCATCTTGGTATCGTTCCAAACTGGGTGATGAGGGATGGCGACCGCACGCCAGCGGGCGGCCGTCCGACGACAGGGTGGGGCAAGACAAACAGATGCAACGTTGGCGAAAACTGTTCACCGAGCACCCGCGCTCCGTGGACGAAACCTATGGACAGCATTTCGGCGTGGCGGCGGGCTTCGGCTTGCGCATGATCGGCGGCGGTCTGGCCTGCCTGGTCCATGCGGTGCTGCCGTTTGCTTTCACCCGTACAGGCAGCAACACCATTGCCGACCTGCACGGCACGCTTTCGGCCCGGCGCGAGGCTGCCTCCCCGGTCCCGTCGGCCACCTGGTCCGCGGCAGGGCGGCCGTCGTCGGAGCGTACGGCGGAAGTGCCGTCGGTCCTGGGGCGCGAGGGCGGCTGACGGCTCTCCGGTGAGAGGACCGCACCGGTCCCGGCCGTTGTTTCGCTCCCGGGATTGACGACCGCCGCACCGCCGCGCATCACCGCCGCAAGATGCGCATCCTGTTCATCACGTCGAACCGTCTCGGCGATGCGGTGCTGTCGACGGGCCTGCTGGGCTATCTGGTCCAGCAGCACCCCGAGGCCCGGTTCACCATCGCCTGTGGCAGCCTCCCGGCGCCGCTGTTCCGCGCCGCGCCGCGGGTGGACCGGGTCATTCCCATCGTCAAGCGGCGGGCCAATCGCCACTGGCTTGCGGTGTGGCGAGCCTGCATCGGGACACCCTGGTCGCTGGTCGTCGACACTCGGGACACGATCGTATCCCGCCTGGTCTTCGCGCGCCGCCGGCGCGGATGGCGGCGGCTGCCCGGGCGCCACAAGGTGGAGGAACTGGCCGCGGTGCTGCGGCTCGATCCGCCTCCGCCGCCGACCCTCTGGTTGACGCCGGAAAGCTGTCGGCAAGCGGCCGCGTTGATCCCTGGCGACGGCCCGGTTCTCGGGCTGGGTCCGACGGCAAACTGGGTTGGAAAGGAATGGCCGGCCGATCGGTATGCCGAACTCGCCGGGATGCTGACCCGTGCGGATGGGCCGCTGCCGGGGGCTCGGGTCGCCGTTTTCGGCGGACCCGGGGAGCGCGAACGGTCGGGCGAGACCCTGTCGAGGCTGGATGGATTGCCGGCCATCGATCTTGTCGGCAGGACCGATCCGCTGCTGGCCGCCGCCTGTTTGCGGCGGTGCCACTTGTTCGTCGGCAACGATTCCGGCCTTGGGCATATTGCAGCGGCTGCCGGCACGCCAGTGGTCACCGTCTTCGGGCCGGGCCGCCCGGAGGTCTATCGTCCATGGGGCGAGCTGGCGGCTGCCGTAACCGCCGGTCGCCATGTCCCCGATGCCGGGACCGACGAGGGAATGGCGATGATGGCCACCATCCCGGTCGGCGAGGTGGCGGCGGTCGCACGGCGCCTTGTCGCAGCCGGAAACGCTGCCGGATCGGACGGTTAGCCCGGCGGAATTGACATCGCCCGAGGGCTGATTAATAGTTTTTTAGCCAACAACGGATTGTTTCGGCGGTATGACCGACACGCGCGACACGACGTTTTTCGACGATGACGTGGTCTTTGACTGGGACCTCGTCGCCGCCGATGCTGCGCTGTCGTCGGGCGGCGGCAACGCTGAACCGTTGACCCTGGCCCTTGAGGACCTGATGCCTGACGACGGCGACGAGGTCGTCCTGTCGGCGCCCGATGGCTCCCCGGTCGTGCTGACGGCAGGGGAGTCCGTGGTCAGCAGCGGCACCGCCGAAGGCCATGTGACGGCGGCTGGCATCGACGTCAGCGGCCTGTCCTTCTTCGAGTTCGCCAGCGGGCTGAAGCTGTACTACGAAGGCGATCTGTCGCTGGACAGCGTTTCCTGAGGCGTCGGGCCGGGCGCGTCTGCAGACCTGCAATCTCTAGTGTTCTCTATCGCTTGTCGGTCCGCGCACCGATGTAGATCAGGCAGGAGAAGCCGCCGTCAGGCGTCTGCAGGACCGGGCACGCCGTGATGTGGGCGCTGATCACCTGGCCCGGCAGCATGTAGTAGAGCTGCCCAACCGCGACCCGGGCGCGTCCGGCGGCGAAGTCCGCCCATACCTCGGAAAGAGGCCTGCCGAACCGCAGGTTGAAGACCTCCTCCAGCGGTCGGTCGATCAGCCGCGTCGGGGCATGGCGGAACACCTGGTCGAACAGCCGGTTGCCGAAGACGATGACGCGACGGTCGGACACGACGAAGCACGGTACCGGGCACGCGGTCACCACCAGGGCGATGTTGGTATGCCCCTCCGCCAGCCGCGACCGGTGCAGGCGATCCTTCAGATAGTCGATGCAATAGTGGCGTAGGCGCGCCGCCAGATTACGCGGCGGCGGGTCGGTTTCCGCCAGTTCGCCGATCAGCGCGTTCAGGCGCTTGCCCTGTTTTTCTGCCGCCTGTTCCAGCACGTCCCAGTAGGTCGGCTCGACGCTGATGGCGTATCGCCGCCCGTCGCGCTGGACGATCCGAAGGCGTGACTCTCCCGGTTTCATCGGGCCGTCAGGTCTGGAAAAGCACATCCGACATAACGGGCTATATAACTCTTGTCAGGTTCTTAACGCCAGAGCTGCTCAAAATCCGTAGAGTGCACCGTCCGCAATTAGCGATGAATTGCCGGAAGTGGGGTGCCGTGTCGGGCACCGGCCGCGATCCGGTGACCCAAGACGCCTTTCGCCGACTGCCGCGGACCCGGCAGGCCAGGCGAGTTGAAGACGGAGAGACCTATGGCTGACGAAATCCAGGTGGCGCAGGCCGACCTTCCCACGGAAGACGACACCGCGGCGACGCCGACCGATCAGCAGCCGGCGGATCAGCCGACGACGGATATCGCCCAGGCACAGGCGCCCGGCGCGCCGGTGCCAGCCCCCCAGGCGCAGGATCCCGACCAGGCCGCCCAGAACCCGGATGTGATCATTCCGGTCATTCCCGGCGAATCCATCGATCTCTCCGGCATCGACTTCGCTGCGGCGACGGTCGACCGCGTCGGCGACGATTTGGTCATCCAGAGCGGGGGCCAGGTTATCCTGGTCCAGGGCTTCTTCGCGGAAACCGAGGTGCCGGTCACGGTCCAGCTGGCACCTGGCGTGGAAATCCCCATCGGCGAATTCGTCGCGGCGTTTGCGGATGAGAACCTGCTGGAACCGGCGGCTGGTCCTGCCGCCGGGGCCGGGCCTGCCCCGGCCGCGCCGGTCGGCGGTGGCGCCAATTTCGACCCGTTCGTGGATCCCGGCATCGGCGAAGGCATCGGCATCAGCGGCCTGCTGCCGCCGACGAGCCTCGCCTTCGGGCTGATCGCCTCGACACCGGAAGAAGAGCTGTTCGTCGAAGAGAGCGCCCTTGGCGGCCTCACCATCACCGTAACCCCGATTACCCAGTCGCTTGACGAGGACGACCTGACCCTGGGCGGCGGTGCGCCGTTCGAAGGGTCCGATGAAACCGACCCGACATTCGCCAGCGGCGCCTTCTCGCTGACCTTCGCCTCGGCGGGCCCGGAACCGACCGTCACCATCAATATCGAGAACTTGCCGAGCGGCCTGACCTCGAGCGGGTTCCCGGTGGTCTACTCGCTGAGCGACGGCGACCGGACACTGACGGCCTCCGCCGAAACGCCGGGCGGGAACCGGCCGATCTTCACCGGAACGCTCGAGCTGCAGTCGACCACGACGGTCGGCGACAACACGGTGCAGGAATGGCAGTGGACGTTCGAGATCTTCGGGCCGATCGATCATCCGGACGGCCAGGGCGAGAACGTCGTCACGATCGAACTGCAGGCTGCCGTCATCGACAACCTGACGGAAGAAACGCTCACCGAAACGCTCTTCATCAACAACTTCACCGACGACACACCCGAACAGGAGCTGGATCCGGAACCACAGATCGTCGATGAGAACGACCTGCCTGCCGGGTCGGTTGTGGTGTCCGGTTCGCTGAACCTGGAAATTGGCGCCGACGGCCCGTCGCAGGTCGATCCGCTGATCATCACCTCCGCCCCGCCGGTCACCGTGGGCGGTGTGCCGGTGACCTATGACGGCCTTGGTACCGATACGATCACGGCGACCATCCCGGGCGAGCCTGGTGGGCCGCCGGTTGTGATCTTCACGCTGACGCTTGATCTCGGCGATGTCACGGCCGATCCGCGCTCGGCGTCCTACACGTTCGAGTTCTTCGAGGAGATCGATCACCTCGACAACCCGGTAAACCCGAACGAACTGCTGCTCAATTTCGGCTTCGAGGTCACTGATTTCGATCAGGACACGATCTCCGGCGTGATCCCGATCACGGTGATCAACGCGGTTCCCTTCGCCACCGTCTCCGGTTCGCCGACAGTGCCCGAAGGGACGGATGCCGCCTTCACCATCGCACTGTCCAAGACCAGCGAATTCGATAACACGATCGAGTTCCAGCTTATCGACGGCACCGCGACCGGCGGCGACCCGGCGACGGCCGACGGCGTCATGGTGGACTACGACAATCTGCAGGTCGAAGCAGTGCTGGACAACGGCACCGTGCTGACCCTCGATGCGGTGACCCTGTCGAACGGCGAGCAGGGCTTCCAACTGGAAATCCCGTCGGGTCAGCAGGTCGCCAACATTCGCGTGACGACGATCGACGAGCCGGCCGGCACCGAGGTCTATGAAGGTGACGAGCAGTTCACCATCCGGCTCGTCGAAACCACCGACGCCGAGCGTGACGCCGCGACGGTTCTGGTCGACGACGCCCTGGGCCCGATTGAATCGACCGGCACGATTTTCGACGACGAGGGCCCGGAGGCCGATGACGACGACGATGTCGATCCGGATATCGTTTGGTCGCTGGGTGGGCCGCAATTCGTCACCGAGGGCGATACCACCACTGACTACACGCTGACCTACACGGCCAGCGGATCGGTCGAAGCCGGCGACACCGCCACCGTGCGGATGACCTTCACCCTGCCCGGCGGGGACGGCGGGGCGGAGACGGCCGACTTCGTCAACGCGTTCCTGACCGAGCTGTCGGGCGATCTTGGCCCACAGGGTGCCGACGTTTCGCTAGTCGGCAGTGCTCTGGACCCCAACGGGGCCGGCTCCATCGTTGTGGACATCTCATTCACTGTGCCGGCGGGCCTTACGCAGTCCGTCACTTTCAATCTGGAGACCTTCGATGACAACGACGTCGAAGGGTCCGAAGTCTTCACGCTCGACCTGTCGGATTCGCGGGTGAATGGCGAGCCGCTTGGAACGGCCGACGATGCGGTATCGACGGAGATCATCGACAACGAAGGTCCGGGCGACGACGACGATGACAGCGACGTGCCATTCGCGACGGTGTCGGGGGCGCCGGTGGTGCCGGAGGGCACCGACGCGCAGTTCGTGATCAGCCTGTCGAACCTGAGCGAGTTCGACAGCACGATCCAGTTCACGCTGAACGACGATA
>JANQIU010000003.1 GCA_028281985.1 Alphaproteobacteria bacterium
CGGTTGCAGAAGGTTTCCCAGGACAGGCGTTCCCGCATCCGCGCGATGGCCGGGCCCATTGCTGCGCAGGTATCTTGCGACACCCGGTTGCGCAGCGTAGCGCCCGCGGCATCCGCATCCGCTACGGGCACTACCCAACCGGTTTCGTCGTCCTGGACCACTTCCGTTAAGCCGGGCAGGTCCGTCACCAACACGGGCTTACCATAGCGATAGGCGACGGGCACGACGCCGGAGCCAGTGACGCTGTGATAGGGAAGAAGAACGGCATCCGCTCGATGGAAGAACTCGGCGGCCTCGGCATCGGAAACGTAGCGGGGCACTAGGTCGACGCGACCCGACAACGCCAGTGCCTGGATCAGCCGCTCGATTTCGCCGCGCCCTTCCCAGAACTCGCCCACCACACTTAAATGCACATCCTTCAACCCGGACGCCGCCAGTCCGCGGAGCGCGATGTCGAGCCCCTTGTAGGGGCGGATCAACCCAAAGAACAGCAGTTCCAAGGAAGCGCGACGCGGCAGGCTGCCGGCTGGCTCCGGGTACTGCTCGAAGATGGGGTGCGGTTGAACCGCGACCGGTGTATGCGGTCTCTTGATCTTCAGCGCGTCGGCCAAGGCGTTGCCGTGGGTGACGAAGCGCGATGCGCGGTTTAATTGAAACCAGCTGAGGCGCGATTTCCAGACGGCCGCCTCGTGATCCGCAACGTTGTGCACGATCTGAACAACCTCCGCGCGCTGACGCCGGCATTTATGGGCGACCCAGCCTAAGCATGGCGCGAGAAAGAACGTCCAGGCAGGCAGGATGACCATTTCCGCACCATGTTGACGGATCAACTTGGCTGCGCGCTGCCACGTGAGCGGATTGATGGAATCGATAACGAAATCGACGGTGATGTCGTTCGGGGACGTCGCCTCGGGATCCCGGTCATCGGTGCCGGGAAACAGCCATCTCGGATAGAGCCGCGCAAACGACAGGACCTGAACGTCGTACCGGTCGTCAGCCGCCAAACGACGGGCTAGTTCCGTCGTGTGCTTGGCGACGCCGCTGCGGAACGGGGTCACGGGGCCCAGGATCGTGATACGCCTTCGCAGGGCCGGATCGCCGATCCCTGGGGTCGGCGGTCGCCTTGGATCTTGAGCGGTTCGGGCCATTGGGAAAGGCATGGGGCGTGGCCAATCGCTTCTCACCGGGGTGTGTTGTGGATTGGTTAGCGTGGGGGCGAAGTGCTGCCCTGCTCGCCCGCCAATCATAGAGTTTGTTAATGGACCGTGAGGCATTATTCCGGCTGAAAGGTTAACGCGCGGATACTTCCAAGACAGATGACCGTTTGATTCCGCCAACCCGGTTTAATGGAGGTGACGGAGCGGTCGGCTGTGGCGGAGTGGTTGCTGCGCTACGCCCGCGGCGGTGCCTTACCTTTGGCCCGCGAGAAGGAGACCGGACGTGAGTACGCTGCGGTATCATCCCGAGGACGCTGCCAATGCTCCAGCCACAGTTCCTAAGGTATCGATCGGCTTGCCCGTTTATAACGGCGCGGAAACGATCCAGGTGGCGATCACGGCAATCCTCAACCAGACTTTCTGCGACTTCGAACTGATCATCTCCGACAACGCGTCCACAGATGCGACGCAAAGCATCTGCGAGGCCATCGCTGAGCGCGATTCCAGGGTCCGACTTATCCGGCGGTCCAAAAACCTTGGAGCGATCGCGAATTTCGAAGCCGTCTTAGACGCTGCGCATTGCCCCTACTTCATGTTTGCTGCAGCTGACGATACTATCGAGCCGCATTTCATCGAAGAAACTCTGCAGCTTCTAGAAGCAACGCCAACGGCGATTGCATGTGCCCCCCGAACGATGATCCACTTTGACGGAGGTCGATGTCGTGAGGCCCGCGGCACGGCGGCAATCCGTGGGCCGGAGTGGTGGCGACCGGCCCGCTTCCTGGTTCGACCGGCGGACAACTCCCGTTACTACGGTCTGTATCGGACTGAGGCGTTGCGTGCGGCTTATCTGCGCGGCCACCGTTTCCACGCTTTTGACTGGGCAGTCTCCGCGCTCAGCCTATCCCAAGGAGCCCATCTGCGCTCGTCTTCGATCGTCTTGCACCGGAAAGGGGCATGGCCGGGCAAGTACCAGCGCGATCTGTGCCGTGATGCCTCCGGCCCAATACACCGCTTTCTGCCAGTCGTCGGAATGTCGAGGGTTGTGTTGTCGCGTTTGAAGGTGAGTCAACGGGTGCTGGCCGTTCCTGTTCTGCTGGCGCTGAATGCCCTGAAGACAGCAGAATTGTGCTGGGCTTCGGCGCGAGGGCGGCTCCGTGGCTAGCCCGTGTTGGGGTGTGGAGTGAGTGCCGCGCCGTGCTGAAGGCGATCCAAAACACCATCGCCAACTTTGTCGGCGGCCTGACAGCCATGGCCGCCACTCTGGTCTTCAATGCAATCTACTACCGGGTTGTCGACGACGAGGTCTTCGGGATCATCTCGTTGCTCTTGACGGCGACATTGGTCAGCCCCGCCCTCGATGTTGGCACTGGACGGACAGCAGGCCGAGCGATCGCCCAGGCCCCAGGCAGCCGAAAAGATATCGCCCGCTTGCGCGACGTCGTTGCCACTCTGCAGATCGCCAATGCCACAATCGGGCTGTTGCTGGGGCTGGTCCTGGCCATGGCATCTCCCATTGTCGCGGTCGCGCTCCTCAAGCCTCAGAATCTAGCCACCAGTGAAGTCGCTTGGGCGCTGGTGTTGATCGCCGGGCAGGTCGCCCTGATGCTCCCCCGGCATTTCGCAACCGCATGCCTAAACGGCATGAAGCGGCAGATACTGGCCAACGTATTGCTCTCTGGCTCTACGTTGATCAGGGGGTTTGCCGGCCTTCTCGCGCTCTTACTCGGCGATGACCCGCTTCAAGCATTTCTGGTGGTTCAGGGGGTAGTTTGGCTAGTCGATGCGCTGGTCTGCGTTACTGTTGTTTGGCGGCTCATGCCGCCCGCGCACCGGCGGGCGCGCTTCGACACCGACGTGTTGCGAAGCTCGTGGCGCTTCGCCGGTGGGGATGGTGCGGCCGTGCTCATCGGGACGCTGCTGGCCCATGGCGACCGCCTGCTTCTTGCTGCCCTACTGCCGCTTTCGAGTTACGGCGCCTATGCGCTGGTTTCGGCGATCGCCAGTGCGATCGGTCGGTTCACGGGGCCATTCTCCGCAGCCTTCCTGCCGCACTTTGTAGAGCTAACGGCGAAAAGGCAAACCTCTGAGTTGCGGGAAGACTATCTTGTGTCGACACAACTACTCTCTTGTGTCGTGCTGCCGATGGCCGCCGTGATGATCTTCTTCGCGCCAGAAATTGTCTCCACGGTCGTGGGTCCGCATTATGCGAGCGGGATACTGTCCGTGGCATTCGCGTTCCTGGTAGCGGGAACGATGCTCAACAACCTCATGCACCTTCCGCATGCTGTTCAGCTAGCCGCTGGAAACTCGGCGACCGCTCTGCGCTTCACAGTCTTCAATGCAGCTGCCTACGTTGCCTTAATCCTGTTGGCGACCCCACGTTTTGGACTGATCGCGCCTGCGGTAAGTCTGTTTTCAATCTACGCGTTGACGATCGTGTTCTTCACACGCGTTACCAACCGGATGCTGGGGGTGGCGAGCTACTCATGGGCCTGCCATTCGATTGTCCGGCCCGGGATCGGGACAGTCGCTGTCGCCACGGCGACCCGGGTTGTAGCGCCGTCGGATCTCGGGACCGTCATCGGTGCCGCGTGGCTTGTCTTCGTCGCCGTTTCAGCCTCTGCAGCCGCCCTGGCATTGTCGCCGAGGGCGCGGGGGGCGATCCGCATTTCCAGCCGCGCTGAGAACCGGAGGCATAACGCAATCTCCGGGTGATTCGCTGGTAAAGAAGTTGATAACCAAAAGATGTTAGGGATCAGGCACTGGGTGTGGCCGCTGGTCTGGGTAGCCGGCGCATCTCGGTGACCGTCAACCAATCGGGGACATCGGGCCCCAATCCGAAGACGTGCTGATTGCATTCAGCCAAGAGGACGAACGGCAAAATGGCAGCTCGGGCTGGTCTGCTGACTCCGTATTTGTGGCGCCAGCGGGTTGGCGTCGTGCGTACGCATCTGCGTGGTGCGATTCTTGATATCGGGTGCTCCGCTGGCCCTATGGCGGCTGAGATAGATCCCCAATTCTATGTCGGCTTCGACATCGACCAAATCGCGATCGATCAGGCGCGGCAGCGTTTTCCGCTGCATGACTTCCGAACTACACTTCCTGTTGGCCAGGTATTCGACACCGTGATCGCGTTGGCGGTCCTAGAGCACCTTCCGGACCCAACAAAGGAGTTGACCGCCTGGAAGAGCGTTCTTCACTCCGACGGCCACATGGTGCTTACCACCCCGCATCCAATGGCGCGTCGTATCCATGATATCGGCGCAGGCATCGGCTTGTTCAGTCGCCACGCAAGCGAGGACCACGAAGACTTTTTGGATGTGATGGCCATGCACGAAGTTGCTCAACGTGCGGGCATGGAGATCGGATCGCATCGTCGGTTCATGTTCGGTGTCAATCAACTCTTCGTCTTGAGGACGGTTCACTGAAGTCGGCCGGATCCAACCGGGTGAATGGAGTACCGGGACAAACCCCGAGAGATCGGACGGCATTCTTTCGCGAGGCCCGAACATGACGCTGCAGGGGCTTTCTGCGCGAACAGTCACTGTAGGCGGGCTCGTATCGTCGGCTGGGCATCGGGCCAATGTGATCCTGGCGGCCGTGATCCTGCTCAACCTTGTTCCGATTTGGGCTTTCACCTACTTCCCGTCGTTGGACGGGCCGGCGCATGTCAGCCTGACTTGGTGGATGGTCCACTACAATGATCTTGATTTGCCTTCATTGCGCGTCTTCTTTGAATCCAATCTTCAGTTTATCCCTAATTATTTAATTTTTCTGATACTTTATCCGTTGATGCATGTATTTCCGGCAATTATTGCGGAAAAACTGCTTATCAGCCTCTATGCCATCATCCTTCCGCTCGCCCTTCGGTACTGCCTGACGGGTGCTGCCCCGGAAGCGCGTGGCCTTGCCGTCATCGGCTGCGCGATGACCTTCCACGCGCTCTTGCTGCTCGGTTTCTACAATACGTCGTTTGCACTGCCGATCTTCTTGTTAGGGATCGGATTCTGGCTTCGGTGCCGCCATCGGATCGGCGTGACGACACTTGCCGGTTACGCTGGGATCGGAGCGCTGGCTTATGTGACCCATCTGTCAGCTGTTGCCACGTGTTGCTTAGCTATCTTCTTCGCGACAGTCGGGCTCGTTCTTGGAGATCTGAGAAACCGCGGATTATCCGCCGCATGGCAGCGGCTTGCGTCACATGGCCTTTGGCCGGCGCTTGGATTTGCGCCCGCCATCCTGCTCTGCCTCGCCTTCATGCTGCGCGGCGGCGGCGAAGTTGCGGCCGATGGGGTAGCTGGTTTCAGTCTGCCGGACCTAAGCCGCATCCTTAGCTTGTTGATGCTGGACTCGTTCATCGGGCACGACGCCCGAGAGAGGTTCGTGGCAATCGGCCTTGCTCTGACTCTCTACCTCAGTGTCCGCACTCTTGTGCGACGGGGCGCAAAGTGGCTGAATCCGGGACTGGCCATCGCTGTCGGCTTCACCCTGCTTTACCTGAGTGTGCCCTATGGCTTCGACGTTCGTTGGATGCCAACCAGGTTGATGCCGTATGTGGTCTTCGGGCTATTGATCTGGATTGCCGGTGTGATGGCGGGAATCCCCGAGCAGCGGCGGCTTAGGACCACAGGCATCGTTGTGCTGTGTGCCTCGATAGTGACGATTGCCGGAACCGGTCTACGACTTGACCGGTGGGCAGAAATCAATGCGTTGCTCACGGAATACAACTCAGCAAATCACTTGATTGAGGCAGACTCCACGCTGCTCGGCCTCCGGCTGCCGCACCAAGTTGAAGCCCGCGGTCCGTCGGACCGGATCGACCTGATGTTGCAGATGCCAGGCTACATAGCCGTGCAGCGCGATGTTGTCGATCTGAAGCACTTCCAGGCTTATGCGCGCGCGTTTCCGCTGGCGTTTCGCAGGGACCTTGATCCCTATCGGCATCTTGCCAGCGACGCACAGTTCGTCGGTTTCCCCGAAACCATCCGTCCGACCGACTATCACGCCGCCACCGGCCACACCGTCGACTATGTCCTGCTTTGGGGCGACGAAAGCGCGCTGCGGTCCGACAGCCCGCTGGCGGTCGACCTGGCCGCGCATTACGACCTGATCCACGTCTCCGAACCGCGCGGGGCCATGCGGCTGTTCCAGCTGGCCGACTGATCGCCGGGCCGATCACCTCCGCTCACGCTTCGGCGAGGGGGCGTTGTGCCGGTGTCGGGAGCGGGCCACCTGCCCAGGCGGTAGTCCGCCTTGGGAGGCTTGGCAGCATGGCTTGGCGTAGGTATCTGGCCGCGGTGGCCGTTCTGACGGTCGTCGCCGGTGACCCGGTGACCGGTGCCGCCCAGGATGATCCCAATGACGATCACCAGCGGGTGCTGTCCAACAGCCTGGCGCTGATCCTGACGCCGCGGGCCGAGGCGTCCGAAGCACTTCAGGCGCTGGTGGATCGCGGCGACCCGGACGTCGCGGCGGCGCTGGTCATGGCCCTGCGCTACTCGCCGCTGCCGCAGTCCGAGGTCAGTGCGGCGCTTCGCGAACTCACCGGCGATCAGGAGGCGGACGACTGGTTCACCTGGATGCTGTGGCAGCAGGCAAACCCGCAGATCACGCCGCACGCCAGCTACGAACAGTACAAGACCGATATCCTGACCCGGATCGATCCCGGCTTCCGGCGCTTCGTGCGCCCCGGGCGCGACCGCGGCATCCGCCTGGAGGAGATCGTCTGGGGCGGCGTGCGCGTCGACGGCATCCCGGCGCTGATCAACCCGACCCTGATCGAGGCGGATGAGGCCGATTACCTGGAACCGGATGATCTGGTGTTCGGGGTGGAGATCAACGGCGATGCCCGGGCTTATCCGCTGCGCATCATGGATTGGCACGAGATGTTCAACGACGTCATCGGCGGCGTGCCGGTGGCGCTGGCCTATTGCACCCTGTGCGGCTCCGGCATCCTGTTCGAAACGACGGTCGACGGCTATGACGAACCGTTCACTTTCGGGTCGTCGGGCATGCTCTACCGGTCGAACAAGCTGATGTACGACCATCAGACCGACAGCCTGTGGAACCAGTTCACCGGCCGCCCGGTCACCGGTGTGCTTTACGGGACGGACATCGAACTGGCGATCCGCTCGGTGGCCATCACCTCCTGGGAGAACTGGCGGGACCGGAACCCGGACACGCAGGTGCTGTCGCTGGATACCGGCTTTCATCGCGACTATGCGCCGGGCGCGGCCTACGCCGCCTATTTCGAGAGCGCGGAGCTGATGTTCCCCGCACTGGTCGAAGACCCGACCCTGGCCCAGAAGGACTATGTTTTCGGCATCCGCACCGTGGGTGGGTCGCGCGCCTGGCCGGTGACGGCGTTCGAGGGCGGCCGGGTGATCAACGACCGGGTGGGCGCCCTCGAGGTGGTGCTGATCGGCGATGCGTCGACCCGCACGGTGCGGGCCTATCGGCGTGACGGGCGGGAATTCCGGGATGTCGATACCGGTCGCGTCCTGGCCGACGACCAGCAGTCCTGGCAGGTCACCGAGGAAGCCCTGGTCGGCGAAGACGGGACCCAACTGGCCCGGGTGGGTGGCCATGTGGCCTTCTGGTTCGCCTGGGCCGGCTATCTTGGCGGCGAAACCTCGCTGTACGAGTAGGGGAGCAGGCTGGAGGCGCTGCGCCCACACCGGCGTCCCGACAAGAGGTTCAGCCGGCAAGACGCAGGCGCAGCGGCTTGCCGTTTTCGCGCTGGATAAGGCCCTTGGCTTCCAGGTCGAGCTGTGCGGCCTTCAACCACCACCCTGCTTTCGCGCCGCCGGGAAACAACGCGTCCGGCAACAGGGGCAGCAGCAGGGTCTTTGCCTCGGCGACCGTCAGGCCGGGCGACGTCTTCGGCAAGACCCGGAGCAGTGCGTCCCGCATCGCCTGGTACTTGGCGCGGTCGACCCGTTCGGTTCGGCCGGGCGTATTGACGTTCTCGATGTCGATCTTCTCGCCATCAGCTGCCATCGAGGGTCCCCTCCACATAGTCGATCCTGGGTGTTCTGAAGCCCATGGCCGCCCAGGCACCGAGCAGCCTGGCGTAGAACCCGAACGTGTGTGTCCTGGGGTTCGGTACGTCGCCGGGCAGGTCGACACCCTGCGGGGCATCTCGGGTCATGGTGCGGATCTCAAGCGCAGGCACCGTGCCTTCCGGCCATCGCTGGCCGTAAAGGCTCAGCCAGTGTCCCCGGGTGAAGTCGAGGAACATCGGGGTGTTGCAGCAGGTGGCGACCACACGCCGCGACGTGCTGTCCTGTGACAGGCGGTACTCCCGCAGCCGTTCGCTGCCCCTGTCGCAGCGGACGCGATCCTTGCGGTAGAGCACGAAACGCGTCGCGCCCTTCTGATCCAGCAACCGCGGCGCACCCGGCAACGACTGCAGGTATGACGCCGCCGCCTGGCAATCGCCGCACAGACACTCCGCGCTGATGATCGGTTTTCCACGGAGGCTGAGCGCCACGGATCCGCAGGCGCATGTCAGGTCCGTCCGGCTGGCCATCGCGTATCCTCCCGCATCCGTGCTAACTAGACTGGACCGTCCAGTTTGATAAGTCAATGGCCTGGGGCTATGGTTGATGAAGAGACAGGGGACTGGTCAGGAAGGACATGTCGACCGGCGCCGCCACCCGCGTTCGTCGCAGCCGCCAGAAGATCGTGGCCGCTGCGGAGGGCGTGTTTCTGAGGAAGGGGTTCCTCGGCGCCAACATGGACGCGGTGGCCGACACCGCAGGCGTGTCCAAGCAGACCGTCTATGCGCATTTCAAATCGAAGGAGGCGCTGTTCGTCGAAGTCGTCATGGCGATGACCGGCGCGGCGGCACAAGCCCTTCGGGAAGACATCGAGGAACCCCTCGACGATCGCCCGGTGCACGACTTCATGATCGAGGCGGCGACCGAGCAGTTGGCGGTCGTCCTGACCCCCCGGCTGATGCAGTTGCGCCGGATGGTCATCGGCGAGGTGGAGCGGTTTCCGGAACTGGGCCGGGCGCTCTACGAACACGGGCCGCAGAAGTCGATCAACCGGTTTGCGCGTGCTTTTGCGCATTACACGGCCATCGGACAGTTGCGGACGCCCGACCCGGCGGTCGCGGCGGCGTATTTCAACTGGATCGTGATGGGCGCGCCGACGAATGCCGCCATGCTGCTGGGCGATGCCGCCCTGCCCGCACGCGACGAGATCGCCGCCCATGCGGCGGAGTGCGTGCGCATCTTCCTGTGTGCCTTCGGGTCCAGCGACCCTGGACCGGCTTGAACCGAGGGCCCGTTTGTCTGCGGCCGGTCCGATGCGGCCACGCGGGAAGCTAACAAATCGTGTGATCAATCATGCGCATGCTCGGCTTCTGACATGCGAATTCGCTGCATGCCGATCGGGCCGAACAATCTCAGATTAAGGGGTGTTCGGAGACGGCCCGACCATTGGGGGCTGGGGTAGAACAGCGGACCTCAACAGGACGCCGACCGGACCTGAAAAGACAGCAGCCATCACCGCGGCTGCGGGAAATGCTGCCCGATGGGCTTGGGAGCGGCACATGGCCAACAGTACTTTCTTCGACGGAGCGGTTCCGTCTTCCCGTCTGGACCGTGATCGGACGGGAGCGTTTTCCGAAACCCGACTGCCGACGCACCGGCACCGGTCCGGCACACAGGCGGTCGGTCGGTTCCTACGCGGGCTGGCGGATGGCTGGGAGGCTTTCCGGCGCTGGCAGGTCCTGGATGCGATGAGCGACCGGCAATTGAACCAGATGGGGCTGGACCGGGGCGATATCGCCCGCGCCGCCGCGTTCGGAACCGACGTCGTCCAGACCCGCTAGAGCATTCCGCGTCCAGGGCGACGCGGATAGGGGGTTCCAACCGCATCGATCCGGGCGGGTGTTCGCCCTCGGTGAACCCGGCTTCGGCGACGTGCGACCGGCGACGCAGCCCGGAACGCCAGCATCAACAAGCGCCCCTTCTCGTGCACGGGCGCTACTGAGTCCTCATGACGTTCAGTGGTCTAGGTGGCGGAGCACACGCTCGTGGGCTTGCTGAAGCGCGTCCTTGGCCCGATCCACGGTGGGCCAGTCCAGCCGCCGTGCCGCGGTCTCCACGGCTAGGGCCGCGGCAGCCAACTCCGCCGCGCCGATCATGCGCGCCGCCCCTTTCATACGATGCGCCACCTCGGTGACCGCCGCCATATGCTGCCGGGCGATGGCATCCGCCAGATCTGCCCGATCCTCGGCGCTGGCATCGCGAAAACTGGCGAGCAGGGATCGGATCACCTCCGGATCCGGTCCGACAGACTGCTTCAGGACGGACAGGTCGACGGGAGCCTGTTCCGCCGGGCCGGCGACCTGAGGGGCGTCACCCTCACGACCGGGCTGGACCCATGACGACAGCTTCTCGTTCAAGACGGCCATGGAGACCGGCTTGGTCATATAGTCGTCCATGCCGGCCTCCCTGCATTTGCGGGCTTCTTCCGCCAACGCGCTGGCGGTGATCGCGATGATCGGCGTGCGGCCGCCGGATTTCGCCTCCGCATCGCGGATGGCACGCGCCAGCATGTAGCCATCCATCTCCGGCATATGGCAATCGGTGAGCACCAGCCCATAGCGGCCGCCCCGCCACGCCTTCAGGGCATCGGCGCCGTTGGCCACCGCTTCGGCGGCATAGCCCAGCTTTGCCAGCTGCTGCAGGATGACCCGTCTGTTGGTCTCATGATCTTCAGCCAGCAGAACCAGCGTGCCGCGCCGCTCGGCTTCGGCGATGGACGGCGGCACCTGGTTGCCCGGCCAGCCCTGCCCCCGTTCCACCTGCGGTTCGGATCGGGTGACGGCGGCCAGGCGCTCGGTAGGGTCGGTGACCGGTTCCAGGGTCAGAAGCACGGTGACCGTCGTTCCCGTGCCGACCTCGCTCTGCATTGAGATGTGGCCGGCCATAAGGCCGACGAGCCGTCGGCAGATGGCCAGCCCCAGCCCGGTCCCGCCACGCCGCCGCGTGGTTGAGATGTCGGCTTGGGTGAACGGCTCGAACAGCGCGTCGAGCTTGTCCGCCGCAACGCCGATGCCGGTGTCGGCCACTTCGAGCCGGAGCCGGAGGCGGTCGCCCATCGCGCTCTCGACTGCAGCGGAGATCGTCACACCGCCGGTGTCGGTGAACTTGATCGCGTTGCTCGCCAGATTGAACAGCACTTGGCGGAGCCGGATCGGGTCGCCGCGCAGGACCGGTCCGATCGTGTCGTCGATGTCGACGGTCAGCGTCAAATCTCTCTGGGCCGCTGCCGGTGCCACCACCCGCCGGACCCCCTCGATGATCCCCGGCAGGGAGAAGGGGATGTGTTCCAGGCGCAGCTCACCGGCCTCGATCTTCGAGAAGTCCAGGATGTCGCTGATGATCGCCAGGAGCGTCTCGGCACAGTCGCGGATCGTCGCCACCATGCCCTTCTGCTCCCCGTCGAGCCGGGTGAGTTCAAGCAGCTCGAGCATCCCGGTCACGCCGGTGATCGGCGTGCGGATCTCATGGCTCATCGTCGCCAGGAAGGCGCTCTTGGCGGCGGTGGCGTGCTCGGCCGCGTCCTTGGCGACCTGCAGCTCGCGCGTCCTTTCGGCCACGCGCTTTTCCAGCATGCGTCCGTGTTCCTGCAGCTTTGCCTCCGCCCGTTTCAAGGCGGTGATGTCCTTGGCGATGGTCGCCACCGAAACGGTGTTGCCGCTGTCGTCGGCCAGCCGCGAGAAGGTCACCAGAACCTCCTGAACGGTGCCGTCCTTGGACCAGCGCAGCCCTTCGACATTGCGGATCTCCTCGCCGCCCAGGCAGCGCTGCAGCAGGGCGCGTGCCTGGTCCCGAAGCGCCGGGTGCACGATCATCGTGACCGGGCGACCGATCAGCTCGTCGCGGGTCCACCCGTAGGTCCGTTCGGCCTCGCGGTTGACGTCGATGATCCGCCCCGTCAGGTCTTCGATCACGATCGGATCGGCGGCGTCCATGAACACCTGTCGGCGCTGGGCGGCCTCGCGGCTGGCGACGGCCAGGCGCCGTTGGTGCCGGCGGGCGGAATCGATCGCCGAGTCCCGGGCCAGGGTCAACTCGTCGGCTGTGCGCTTAAGCTCGGTGATGTCCTTGCTGATGCCGAACAGGCCGACCACGGCGCCGGCGTTGTCGAAGATCGGCTTCTTGTCGGTGATCGCCCAACACTGCCGGCCGGCCCGGTCGTGATAGGGCTCCTCCAGCGCCTTGATCTCGGTGGCGCCGCGGATGACGTGCTCGTCATTGGCGCGATAGACCTCCGCGTGCTCGCGTGCGAAAACATCGAAGTCGGATTTGCCCACCAGATCGCGCCAGTGACCGTAGTCCGTCAGCTCGGCAAACGATTGGCTGACGGCCGTAAATTGGAAATTCCTATCCTTGAAATAAACAAGATCAGCGGTGCTTTCGAGAAGCGCCACCATGTTCTTGCTGAGCTCCTCCAGATTGGTTTCGCTTCTCGTCAGCGATTCTTCCGTAGACACACGGATCGAGATATCCCGGATCGCTGCGACCAGATAGGACTGCCCACCGTCCTTCAGGATGCTGACGCTCAGTTCGATGGGGAACCGTTGACCGGTCCGGGTCTCGGCGTAGAGAGCCTGCCTTGAAACCCGGGCCCGCGCGCGGGGATCGCTCCAGAAGTCTTCGCGCTTGCGCTCGTGACCCGTCCGCAGGGCGGTGGGCACCAGCACTTCCACGAATTCGCCGACGATGTCGGCGGCGCCATAGCCGAACAGCTCTTCGAACGGCGCGTTGACGAAGACGATCCGGCCTGCGCGGTCGGCGACGACCATGGCGTCCGGTGCGGCGTTCAGAAGCGCGAAGGACTGCGGCCGATCGCCTGCACGCTTTTTGCCCGGCCGGCGCGGTGTCTCTTGTTGAGGTGGAGTGGACATGGGGCTGGACGCTGACTTCAGGCCGAGTGGCGGGACTGGCGGCCCCGATGCCAGGTCAAAAGCTGGTCCGGCGGCATGGGTCTGGCGACGAAGTATCCCTGCACGAAGTTGCAGGCCAGCCAGGCCACCAGATCCCAATCGGCTTGATCCTCAACCCCCTCGGCGACGACGGCGAGCCCGAGTTTGCGCGCCAATGCCACGCTCGACTCCAGAATGCTGCGCCGGTCGCGATCGTTCGGCGCCCCATGTACGAAATCGCGGTCGATTTTCAGTTCGGTCACCGGCATCTGGCGGAGTTGGCGCAGCGACGCGAAGCCGGTGCCGAAATCGTCGATGGCGAGGCCAAAACCCTTGAGCCGCAGCCGACTCAAGCAATCAAGGGCGCGCGCCAGGTCGTCGATGACCTGGCGCTCCGTCACCTCCAGGACCAGGGTCGACGGTTCCAGGTCATGCGCCTTGACCAGCGCTGCCACCCGGTCGGGAAATGAAACGTCGGTCAAGGTGCCCATGGCGAGGTTCACGGATACGCGGAGGTCGCCGACGGTGTGCCGCCACTGCCGGCACAGTCCGATCGCTTCCTGCAGCATGAAGTCGGTCAGCCGGTCGATCAGCCCCGTCTTCTCCGCCAAGGGGATGAACGCATTCGGTGGAATGGTGCCGTGATCCGGATGGTGCCAGCGGATAAGGGCCTCGCAGCCCACCAGGGCGCCCGATGGCGGCGAAACGAGGGGCTGATAGACGGCGGCGAACTGCCCGTGCTGGAGAGCGGCGACCAGCTCGTGTTCCGACACCGGATAGCTTCTGGCCACCGGCGCATTCGCGTTGCTGGCCGTTCCTTCGAGAATCCTGCTGATGTCCCGTTTGCTCGGCGGCTTGCCGAACGTGCCGAGCACCGCGAGGCCGTAAGCCGCTGCCATGCGCTCCACAGCCTCGATGATGCCCCGGTCCTTGCTGCTGGAGAGGATGATCGCCGGACGCCAGCCTCGCTCGCCGATGCGGCGCAGCAGTTCCACGCCGTCCATGCCCGGCATCTCCAGGTCGCAAACCATCAGGTCGATTGCCGTATCGGTCCGGTCCAGCGCGGCAAGCGCCTCCGCACCGTCGCCGGCTTCGACCAGATCCTCGACACCCAGGTCCCGCAGCATGGTAACGAGCACGCTCCGCTGGAACGGGTGATCTTCGACAACCAGCACTCTCCGCCTTGTGCTCATAGAGGACTTCCTGGTTCCTAAAATTCTATGTAATTTTGAAGGAAGATTAGCTCAATCGGAGTAAATCTTCGATGGGTCTGTGTTCTTCTCTCGGCATAGCCGGATATGTATGGTGCGTAGATCTGCAATATCAACCCTGCCGGGTGTCCGGCTTAAAAGAATATCTTTGTGATCAAGGAGCATTCGAATCGATCTACTGACAGCTTGCTCCGCATTGTTTCGCCGAGATACTGTTCAGTTTGTTCACGCGACGCGTTAACCATTTCAATATGGGATTTTAGAGTTGTGCAGCGCGGCGTCCGGTCCCGTTATGGCCGATTAATGCTTCGGTTGCTAACTGGCTGGGGCAGCCGAACCCACCCACCGACGGTTGCGGCCCGACATCGTTGGGCGGCGGAAGACGGATTTCAGGCGGACTGGCGGATCGGACGATCGTGGTACCAGCGGCGCAGGGCGCCGGGCGGCATCGGCTTGGCCACGAAGTACCCTTGGACCAGGTCGCACGGCAGCGAGGCCACCAAGTCCCAATCGGCCTGGGTTTCCACTCCTTCGGCGACCACGGCCAACCCGAGCTTGCCTGCCAGCTGGACGCTCGCCTCCAGGATGCTGCGGCGCTCCCGGTCGGCCGCGGCACCATGCACGAAGTCCCGATCGATCTTCAGCGTCGTCGCCGGGGTGCGGCGCAGTTGCTGAAGCGATGCATAGCCGGTACCGAAATTGTCGATCGCAACGCCGAAGCCCTTGAGTCGCAACCGGCTGAGGCAGTCCAGCGCCTGGGCCATGTCGTCGACCACCTGCCGCTCGGTGACCTCGAGTACCAAGGCAGACGGCTCAAGTCGGTGCGACTCGAGCAGCGCGGTAACCCGGTCGGGAAACGAGACATCCGTCAGCGTCCCCTGCGCGATATTCACCCAAACCTTGAGGTCGCCGACATCGCGTCGCCATTGACGGCACATCGCGACCGCGTCCGCCAGAATGAAATCGGTCAGCCGGTCGATCCGACCGGTGTTCACGGCGACGGGAATGAAGACATCGGGCGGGATCATGCCGTGATCCGGATGATGCCAGCGCATCAGGGCTTCACACCCCTCAAGCGTCCCCAGACGCGGCGAGACCATCGGCTGGAAGGCTGGCGCCAACTGGCGCTCGCCGATGGCGGTGTCCAGATCGTCCCCGGAAACGGTGCCCACGCGGGAACCGGGCTCGTAGCCGCCCTGGGCCTCGTCGCTGAGGTAGTGCTGGACGGTCTCCTTATCCGGTGGTTTTTCGAGGCTGCCGAGCACCGTCAGACCGTAAGCGGCCGCCATCCGCTCGACCGATTCGACGATGCTCCGGTCCTTGCCGCTGGAGATGACGACCTTGGGGTGCCAGGCCCGCTCGCCAATGCAGCGCAGCAGTTCGACACCATCCATTTCAGGCATGTCCAGGTCGCAGAACATCAGGTCGATTGCCGGAGCCGTGCGGTCGAATGCCCGCAGCGCCGCCATGCCGTTCTCGGCTTCGACAACGTCGACGACACCGATATCCCTTAGCATGCTGACCAGCACTTGCCGCTGAAACGGGTGATCCTCGACAACGAGCACCCGGCGTACCATTCCCATGACGCCGCCCTCAGGCAATGCTCTAAGATTGCAATTAATGACAACCACTACTCGTATTCGGTAAAGGACGGATTAACCGTGACCCTTTCGCCTCAACGAATGGATGGCCGCCGGGTTCAATCCTTTCTCCCGTCGGTCGGGCGGATCGAGACGAAACGTGAGCCGCCGGCGGATTGGTCGGTCCGTTGCCCTGCTTCATCGGCGATGCGGCGGCCGATCAACGCTACCGCGCAGACCTGTTCCTTCTGGTACACCGGACCCAGGGCGGAAACCGGAAGCACCGCAATGCCATCCGTGTCCTGACATCACTGTTCAAGCGGCATGCCCGACCGTTGGACGCAAGCCGACCGCAATGTTGGAATGCGGAAGCGTCGTCATCCTGAAGGGACCGGCAAGCCGTTCACGGAGTGGACTGCACCGACGCGATGACGATAGCCCTTATGCATCGCACGCTGGCCGAGTTCGTTCTTGCGCGTAAGCCGGCGCAACGCCCGGTGATCGTCGGTATCAATGGGATCGACGCCAGCGGCAAGACGATCCTTCCCCGATAGTTCGCGGCGTTCTTGGTGTCGCTCGGCCGCCCGGCATGCACGGTTTCCGTCGATGGATTTCACCATCCGCGGGAACGCCGGTATCGCCGCGGCGAAGAAACGCCGGAAGCGTACTATCGCGACAGCATCGACTACTCGGCTTTGGCGGAGAACACGTTGAAGCCAGTCTTTCAGGCAACGAAGTTTCCTGTTCCCTGCATGACCCAATGTTTCGATCTGGCCAATGATATTGAGAGGAAGGAGTTCGTGGAAATCGGTGCCGAATCGATCCTTATTGTCGAAGGAGTGTTCCTTTTTCGGCCGGAGTTACTGCCGTATCTCGACGTTCGGGTCTTCATCGATGTGAGTTTTGGCACAGTTATCAGTAGGGCTGTGGTCCGAGATCTCGCGGTCTTCGGCTCGAAAACAAGCATTGAAAGGCGATATCGCCAAAAATACATCCCGGGACAACAAATATACTTGAAAGAGGTAAACCCCGGGAATGTCGCCGACGTGGTGATTCAGAATGACGACCACCTTAATCCCAAGGTGACGCTGCGCTGACAAAGACGCACGCGTCGATCGACTGATGGCGTGATCGCTTCGCAAAGTCCGCCCCCGGCACCTGCGCGCCGCGGGTTTGTCGCGGGCGCCGGAAGGCGGCACTGTGGCTGCCTGTCCATCCGCAGCGGCGGGAGCCCGCGATGCCGAAGACCATCATCGAGCCGTTCCGGATCAAGGCGGTCGAACCGATCCGCATGACGACGCGGGCTGAACGCGAAGCGCTGATCCGGGCCGCGGACTACAATCTGTTCGCGCTGCCCTCCGACGCGGTGCTGATCGACCTGCTGACCGACAGCGGCACCTCGTCGATGAGTTCCGAACAGTGGGCCGGCATCATGCGCGGCGACGAATCCTATGCCGGCAGCCCGTCCTTCGCCCGCTTCGACGCCGCCGTCCGCGACCTGATGCCGTTCAAGCACGTCATTCCCACCCACCAGGGCCGTGCTGCGGAGAAGATCCTGTTTTCCGTCGCCGGCCGGCCCGGCCTGGCGATCCCCAACAACACGCATTTCGATACGACGCGGGCCAATATCGAGGCGCAGGGGGTCGTGGCCGAGGACATGGTGATCGAGGAAGGGCTGCACCCCGAGGTCGACCACCCGTTCAAGGGCAACATGGATATCGATCGGCTGGAGGCCTTCATCGCCGAGCGCGGGGCCGACGCGATCCCCATGGTGATGGTCACCGTCACCAACAACTCCGGCGGCGGCCAGCCGGTCTCCTTGGAGAACCTACGCGCGGTGCGGTCGGTCTGCGACCGCCACCGCCTGCCGCTGTTCCTCGATGCCTGCCGGTTCGCCGAGAATGCCTATTTCATCAAGCTGCGCGAGCCGGGCTATGCCGGCAAATCGGTGGTCGAGATCGTGCGCGAGATGTTCGCGCTCGCCGACGGCTGCACGATGAGCGCGAAGAAGGACGCGCTGGTGAACATCGGCGGCTGGCTGGCGATGAACAACGACGAATGGGCCGCCGAATGCCGCAACCTGCTGATCCTGACCGAGGGCTTTCCCACCTATGGAGGGCTGGCCGGCCGCGACCTGGAGGCCATGGCCATCGGCCTGCACGAGGTGGTGCAGGAGGACTACCTGGAGTACCGGCTGGCCTCGACCCGCTATGTCGGCGAGCGGCTGCTGGCCGGCGGCGTACCGATCGTCCGCCCGGTCGGCGGCCACGCGGTCTATATCGACGCCCGGGCGATGCTGCCGCACATTCCGCCGCTCCAGTATCCCGGCCAGTCGCTGGCGGTGGAACTGTACCTGGCCGGCGGCATCCGCGGCTGTGAGATCGGCACCGCCATGTTCGGCAAACGGCCCGACGGAACCGAAGTACCGGCGAAGATGGACCTGGTGCGCCTGGCCATTCCGCGCCGGGTCTATACCCAGAGCCACATGGACTACCTGCTGGAGGTAATCCTGGAGGTGTTCGCCGACCGGGAGCGGATGCGCGGCATGACCTTCGCCTGGCAGCCGACGGCCCTGCGCCACTTCACCGGCAAGTTCGCCTATGCGACCTGACCCGCGCCGGCACCGGTGTTCGGGTCAGCCCTCGTGGTGATCCAGGAAGGCCTGCGCCTCGCCGCGGGATTCGAAGATGTGCGGCGCCACGTGCCGGGTCAGCGCCCGGCCCAGCTTCATGCGCATGAAGGCGCTGGTCGTGTAGCGGGACACCTCGGTGTAGTACTGCTCCTCCATGTCGCGCACCATGCGGGCATAGGCCTCGCTGACCGCCGGTGACAGATAGAAGCCGTCATAGTTGACCACCACCGGCACCCGGCGGCCGATGGCGCGGCAGCGGGCCGCGACCGCCTCGCGAATGGCGGCGACATCGGCGGCGGTGGTGACCTCCAGCCCCTCGAAATTGAGGAACAGCACGCCCCGGTCGCGATCGAACAAGACCCGGCTCGACAGGTCGACGTGCAGCAGCAGGTCCTTCAGGCCCATCGGCTCGTCGCGGAAAATGCGCGGATCCATGGTCGCCGGCTCGCGAATCACCGGGCGAAACGCCATCAGCGCCAGGATATCGCGCTCGACATCGATGCCGGGGGCGACCTCGACCAGTTCCAGCCCTTCGGCCGTCAACCGGAAGACACAGCGCTCGGTGACGTACAGGACCGGCCGCTGCATCCGCGCCGCCCGCGGGCCGGAGAAGGTGACCTGCTCCACCTGGTCGATGAATTTGTGCGCGCGGCCTTCCTGCAGGATGCGGAGCGCACCGTCCGCGGCGGCGATGTCCAGACCGCCTGCCGTGAAGGTGCCGGCGAAGACCAGCTTCTTGGCGTTCTGGGAGATGTTGATGAAGCCGCCGGCCCCGGCCAGCTTGGCGCCGAAGCGGCTGACATTGACGCTGCCGGCCCGGTCGGCTTCGGCCATGCCCAGGCAGGCCATGTCCAGGCCGCCGCCGTCGTAGAAGTCGAACTGCTGGTTCTGGTGGATGATGGCCTGGGTGTTGACGGCGGCGCCGAAATCCAGCCCGCTTGCCGGCAGGCCGCCGACCACCCCGGGTTCGGTGGTCAGCGTCAGATAGTCCAGCAGCCGTTCCTCGTTGGCCACGCCGGAAACGCCCTCCGGCATCCCGATGCCCAGATTGATGACGCCGTTGATCGGCAGTTCCATGGCGCAGCGCCGGGCAATGACCTTGCGCGCGCCCATCCGCATCGGCTCCACGGCCTCCAGGGGGACCCGGATCTCGGCGGCGAAGGCGGGGCTGAAGGGCGTCCCATAGGTCTGCGGGTGCAGCTCCGCCGGCGCCTGCACCACACAATCGACCAACACGCCAGGCACCACCACGGACCGGGGGTTTAGCGACCCGGCAGCGGCGATCCGTTCGACCTGGACGATGACGATGCCGCCGGAGTTTCTGGCCGCCATCGCCATGGCCAGCGCATCCAGCGTCAGCGCCTCGCGCTCCATGCTGGTGTTGCCGTGGATGTCTGCCGTGGTGCCCCGCAGCAGCGCCACCTTGATCGGCATGGCCCGGTACAGCAGCCACTCCTCGCCGGCGATGGTGACCAACTCGACCAGGTCCTCGGTGGTCACCGCGTTGATCTTGCCGCCGCCGCGACGCGGGTCCACGAAGGTCTCCAGACCGACTTTGGTCAGCGTTCCGGGCTTGCCGGCGGCGATGTCCCGGTAAAGGTGCGAGATGCAGCCCTGGGGCAGGTTGTAGGCTTCGATGCGGTCTTCCAGCGCCAGCCGGCCGACCTTGGGGATCAGCCCCCAATGGCCGCCCACCACCCGCGCCAGCAGCCCGTCATGGCCGAGCCGGTTCAGGCCCCGGTCCTGGCCGTCCCCCTGACCGGCGGCGAAGATCAGGGACAGGCCCCGCGGCGATGCCTCGGCCAGGTACCGTCTTTCGATCGCCTCCAGCAGGGCGTCGGGCGTTCCGGTTCCCACGAAGCCGGAGGTGGCGATCGAGTCGCCATCCTGGATGACGGCGGCAGCCTCTTCGGCCGAGACGATCTTGTTTTTCATGGGGTCCTTTCCCGATCGGTCGATGCCAGCGACCCGACCCAGCGGCTGAACCCGGTCTGCGCGGCCATCACGAACTCGATTTCATCCCGCTGGCCGAGCTGCACGTCCCCGGACAGCTCGATGGCCGATGTCCGGTCGTCGATCGTGACGATCCGCAACAGCCCGCGGCCGACCTTGCCGTCGGGCTCCAGGATGAAGCCGATGGTCATGGCATCCCGGTCGATCAACTGTACCCGCAGACCGACCGGGCGGTCGGCGCCGGCCGGCCCGATCATTGCCAGAAGCGAATCCACATGCCCGCGGGTGACCGACCAGGCTTCGGCGGTCGACATCGCCACCGTTTCGCGCAGGAGCAGTTCGCCCATGGCGGGACCCGCCCGTCAGTCTTGCTCGGCAGACCGGATGGGCACGAGGACCAGCGGTACTTCGCTGTGCTGGCTCAGATACCGGGCCACCGATCCGATCAGCAGGTGCTCGAAGGCGCTGTGCCCCCGCATCCCGATAACAAGCATGCCGGCCTCGATGCGTCGGGCTTCTGCCTGGATGGTCGGACCGGGCCGTCCATGCGCGACGTGCCAGGCCTCGAACACCGTGTGCGGCTCGCCGTTGCCCAGGCCGCGCCTGGTAAAAGCCTCCAGATGTTTGTGAAGCTGCTCTTCCAGCGACCGGGCCACCGCCTGCTCGTGGTGCTGGAGCTCGCCGCTGCCCAGCACATTGGCGATCATCGTCCGACCGGTGTGGTTCACCGGCTCGACCGCGAGCACCACATGGACCTTGGCACCCAGGCTGCGGCCCAGGGCAACGCCGTGCTCGAGAACCTCGTCGCTGCCGGCCGACAGATCAATGGCGCACAGGATGGTGTCGAATTCCGGAAGCATCGGTTCCCCTCTCGATCCCGTCAGGTCGGCGCATAGGCCAGGCCCGGCAGCCACAGGGCCAGGTCGCGCCACACGAAGACCAGAGTGACGGCAATCAACTGAATGATGATGAACGGGATCACGCCTCGATAGATGTGCAGCAGTGTGATTTCCGCCGGGGCCACACCCTTGACGTAGAACAGCGCGTAGCCCACGGGCGGCGTCAGGAAGGACGTCTGCAGCACGATGGCGAACAAGAGCGTGAACCAGGTCAGCGCCTCCTCCGGGCTGGCGAAGCCGAGATCCGCCCACATACCCGACATCGGCTGCGACGGATCGCCGATCAGCGCGCCGGCCAGCGGCAGGATGATCAGCACGATCTGAATCCAATCCAGGACGAAGCCCAGGGCGAAGACGATCACCAGGATCACGATCAGCGTGCCCGTCGGCCCCAGATTGAGGCCCAGCAGCCAGTTCTCGATCAGGAGGTCGCCTTCCAGGCCGCGCAGGACATGGGCGAAGGCGACGGCGCCCAGGACGATGGCCATGATGAATGCGGTGGTCCGGGTCGTGGCCCTGGACACCTCGCCCAACACTTTCAGGTTCAGCCGGCCGTTGGCCGCCGCCAGGATCATCGCCCCCAAGGCGCCGACCCCCGAGGCTTCGGTCGGCGTGGCGACACCGAAGAAGATCGAACCCAGAACCGCCAGGATCAGCAGGACCGGGGGCAGCACGGCCCAAACGAGACCAAGCAACATCGCCGGGGTGAATCGCGGCCGCTCCACCGGGGCGGGCACCGAGGAGGGGCTGAAGATCCCCAGGACGACGATGTAGGCGATGTAAAGCGACCCGAGCAGCAGGCCCGGGAACAGCGCGCCCAGAAACAGGTTCCCGGGCGAGATCGCCAGCCGGTCGGCCATCAGCACCAGCATGATGCTGGGCGGGATCAGGATGCCCAAAGTGCCGACTGCCGTCACGGTGCCGACGGCCACCGTGGGGTTGTACCGGTTATGCAGCATCACCGGCAGGCCCAGCAGGGCCAGCAGGACGACGGATGCCCCCACGATGCCGGTCGACGCCGCCAGCAGAATGCCGATCAGGATCACCGTGATCGCGTAGCCGCCGCGCAGCCGGCCGAACACCTGGGCAAAGCTGGCCATCAGCCTCTCGGCGATACCGGACCGGTCCAGCATCAGCCCCATGAAGATGAACATCGGCAACGCCACCAGGACCTCGTTGGCCATTGCCTGGTCCCAGATGTTGCGCACGATCGCCGAGACGTAGGACCAGTTGATGTCCAGCCAGGTGTCGGGGAAGGTTTCAAACAACCAGTCGCTCATCTGCGTGTCGACGAAGATCGCCACGCCGGCCACGATGATCGACAGGCCGCCCAGCAGCCAGGCGATGGGGAAGCCCGAAAACAGCAGCAAGATGAAACCGCCGAACAGGATCACCGAGAGGATTTCGTTGAACTCCATGGCTCAATCCTCCCGATCCGGCGGCAGCGGTCGGGGAAAGCCGAACAGCAGCGCCGTTGCCCGGGTCAGCCGGGAGAAGAAGGCGATGGCCAGTAGGGCGAACGCCAGCGCCAGAGCGCCCTTGATGGCGAACCGGTAGGGCAGGCCGCTCGGCTGGTCGGACCGCTCCAGGTTCTGGAAATCCGGCCAGTCCATCGCTGTCGCGGTGAACGGGACGCCATAGCGCAGCACGATGAAAACGAACGGGGCGGCGAAGATCAGGATGCCGATCAGATCGATCCACGCCTTGGTCCTGGGCGACCAGCGGCCGTACAGCATGTCGATGCGGATGTGCTGGTCGGAGGTGACGGCGTAGGACAGACCGATCAGGAATGCCACGGCGAAGATGTGCCACTGCAGCTCATCAAGCTGGCCGATATTGCTGCGCAACACGTATCGCGCCACCACGTTGATGACGATGGCGGCGATGATCGCCAGCCACAGCCAGGACGCGGCCGCACCGATCCGGTCGATGAAGCGGTCCAGGACGCGCGAAATCCGGGTATGGGGGAGCGCATGCTCGCTGGCATCCGGTGCTGGCGGAGCCGCATCGTGCTGTGACGACATGGAAGTGCGTCCTGCCGGGAGAGAGACCCCCGCCCACGCCCGCGGGCCCGGGCGACGGTGTAGGGTCGAGATGTCGGGCGGCAAGCCCGGCGGCGACCCCTGGGGTCGCCGCCCGGCCGATCAGCCTTAGAAGTCGCGCGGCAGGTAGCCGAGCTCCTTCCAGATCTGATAGTTCGCCGAAAACTCCTGCTGGCTCTCATAGACCCGGGCGAAGTCCTCGTCGGCGGCCGCCTGTTCCTCCAGCACGGCCAGCGACGCCGTCTCCAATTCGCGCAGGATCTCTTCCGACAACTGTGTCGCGGTAACCCCGATATCCGGGAAACCGGCGATGATCTCGCCTTGCAGCGCTTCGGAAGCGGCCAGGTTGTTCATGACGCCGGCCGAGCATCCCAGGCGGATCAGCGACTGGTCGGCGGCGCTCAGGCCGTTCCACTCATCCAGGTTCACCACCATGTGGAAGGCGGTGAAGGTCTGGTGCCAGCCGGGGAAGTAGTTGAACGGGGCGACCTGGTGGAAGCCCAACCGCTGGTCGACGACCGGTAGCGAGAACTCACTGGCGTCGATGACGCCGCGCTCCAGCGACTGGTAGATCTCGCCGCCGGGGATCAGCGAAACCGAGGCGCCCAGCGACTCCAGCACTTGGCCGCCAAGGCCGGCAAAGCGGATCTTGAGGCCTTCGATATCGGCGACACCGTCGATCGGCTCCTTGAACCAGCCGGCCGTTTCCGGCCCGGTGATGCCGCAGAAGATCGGCATGACGTTGATGTCGCCGTAAATCTCCTCGGCCAGCTCGCGGCCGCCACCGCGGTGCCACCAGGCGATGTATTCCCACGGTTCCAGCCCGAACGGCACGGCCGAGAACAGTGGCGACGCGGGAATCCGACCCTGGTCGTAGCCCAGCCAGTTGTAGCCGGCCACGACCTGACCCTGGCCGACGGCCTCCGACAGCTCCAGTGCCGGCACCATCTCGCCGGGCTCGATGACCCGCATCTCGATGCGGCCGTCGCTGGCGGCGCCGATCTGGTCGGCCACCCAGGGCATGTTGTCGCCCAGCGCCGGCAGCGTCGACGGGAAGGCGATCGGGACGCGCCAGCGGACGCGATCCTGGGCTTCAGCATCGGTGGCGGCGGCCAGGCCGACGGTCATGGCCAGGGCCGAAGCGCCCGCGGCGAAGCCGGTTCGAAGGGAAAGACGGTGTGTGCGGTTACTCATATCGGACGACCTCCCATCGGTCAGTTTTGGTGATTATCGTCCAGCGTTGAGCAACCCTTGGGCCAATTCCTGCCGAAGCAGATAATAAGTTGAAAAACCACGTCTTTGTGGACCAGGAAACCGGTCCGACCGGGCCCGGCTGTCGGGATTCCCGACACATCCGCCAGCCGTCGGCAACCGGCAGTGGGTCAGGCGGTTGCTCCGTGCGGTCCGACGCCCCGAAAACAGCGGTGTCGTGATTTCCGACACCTGTCGGAAATCACGACACACCCAGGCCGGCCATCTTGTCGTAAAGCCGGGATCGGGAGATCCCAAGCCGCCGGGCCGCCTCCGCCTTGCGGCCGCAGGAGTCGTGCAGGGCCTGGCGGATCATCGTCCGTTCGAACTCGGCAACGGCCGTATCGAGCGGCGCGGCGTGGTCGTTTCCTGCCTTGGTCAGCTCCGCCGGGTCCAATACCGCCAGCGCTTCCCGGGCACCGAGTTCCCGGTTCTCCCCGATCAGGCACATGCGGGCCAGCACGTTGCGCAGTTCGCGGACGTTGCCCGGCCAGGCGTAACGGCGGAAAACGGCCAGCGCCCCGTCGTCGACGATCCGCGGCTCCGGCCCGGCGCTGACGGCAAGTTCGCCCAGCAGGTGGTCGCAGAGCGCCGGCAGGTCGTCGAGCCGTTCGCGCAAGGGGCAGGTGGTGAGCGTCAGAACGCTCAGACGGAAATACAGGTCGTCGCGAAACAGATGCTGCCGGACCATCGCCCGCAAATCGCGGCTGGTGGCGGCGACCAGTCGCACATCGACCCGGCGCACCCGGTTGGTGCCCAAGGCCTCGACTTCCTGCCCCTCCAGAACCCGGAGCAGCTTGGCCTGTAGCGGCAGCGGCAGGTCGCCGATCTCGTCCAGGAACAGCGTGCCGCCATCGGCGACGATAAACTTGCCGTCGCGCCCCTTGCGGTCGGAGCCGGTGAAGCTGCCCGGGGCATACCCGAACAGCTCGGATTCGATCAGCGTTTCCGGCAACGCGGCGACGTTGACCGCCACGAATGCGCCGGCACTGCGCTGCGAGCTGGCATGGATCGCGTGGGCCAGCAGCTCTTTGCCCGTCCCGGTTTCGCCCTGCAGCAGGATGGGCTCGGCCATGCGCGCGGCCTTCAAGGCCTGGCGCTTGATGTCCAGGACGGCCCTGGTGCCGCCGATGAAGCTCGACAGGCTGTAGCGCGTGCGGCGCTCCTCGGACAGCCGGCGTTCGGTCTCCTTGAGTTGCCGGCGCAGGCTTTCGAACCGCTCCAGCACCGGCCGCAGGTATTCCAACCGGTCGTAGAGGACGAAACCGATGGCGCCGATCACCCGGTCGTCGTTGTCGGTCAGAGGCAGGCGGCTGACGACGAAATGCCGGTCACCGAAGCGCATGATATCCAGCAGGATCGGTCGGCCGGACTCGACCACATGGCGCAGCCGGCTCTCGGGGATCACCTCTTCGATCGGGCAGCCGAGAACCTTGCGCCCGTCGGGTATGCCCAGCAGCACCCGGTACTTCTGGTTGATCCAGACAATCCGCCCCTGCCGGTCGACGGACACGGCCCCGTCGCAGATCTCCTCAAAGATCGCGAACAGCGACCGTACGGCGCGGCTGTGAACCCTCCCCTCCGATTCACTGCCGCGAAACAGGGTCTGAGCCATCTGTTCCGCCACCCCCGAACCTGCCGCCGCGTAGCGGACGTGCCCGTCGACGATCCTTTTTTCGGGCGCTGGGGTCAACGAAAACGGGGAGGAGGGCCTCCGGGTCAGGCGGCCAGATCCAGCCGCTCCAAGGTCTGAATGATCCCACGCAGCTCCGCCAGGCCCTTCAGCCGGCCGATGCCGGTGTAGCCCGGCAGCACCGTCTTGCCGATGTCGTCCAGGATCATATGGCCGTGATCCGGCCGCATCGGCATTTCCCAGTTCGGGTCGCCGGCCGCGCGCCGCCGCCGCTCTTCCGCCAGCAGGATGCGCACGACTTCAACCATGTCGACATCGCCGTCCAGGTGCTCGGATTCGTGGAACGATCCGTCCGGTTCGCAGCGGACGTTGCGCAGATGGGCGAAATGGATACGCGGCGCAAACTCGCGGGCAATGGCCACCAGGTCGTTGTCCGGGCGCGATCCGTAGGAACCGGTGCACAACACCAAGCTGTTCGCCGGATCGTCGACACCGGCCAGGATCCGGCGGGCGTCGGCCGCCGTCGAGACGACCCGCGGCAGGCCGAACAGCGAGAACGGCGGGTCGTCCGGGTGCAGCACCAGACGGACCCCGACCTCCTGCGCCACGGGCACCACCTCCCGCAGGAAGTCCAGAAGGTTGGCGCGCATCGCGTCGTCGTCCAGATCGTCGAACAGCGCGATCTCCGACGCGATCCTGTCCCGGGTGTAGGCGGCTTCGCCGCCCGGAAGGCCGCGGATGATCGTCTCCTCCAACAAATGGACATCCGCGGCGTCCATGGTGTCCAGACGGGCCTTGGCGTGGTCCAGCATGGCCGCCGGATAGTCGCCTTCGGCGCCTGGCCGGCGCAGGACGAAGGCGTCGTAGGCGACGAAATCGGTCATGTCGAAGCGCAGGGCGTATCCGGTGGTCGACAACCGGTACATCAGGTCGGTGCGGGTCCAGTCGACCACCGGCATGAAATTGTAGCAAACCACCGGCACGCCGGCCCGACCCAGGCTGGCCAGGCTCTGTTTCCAGGCGTCGATGGCATCGCGGTAGCCGGCCGAACGGGTCTTGATCGCCGTCGGCATGGGGATGCTCTCGCAAACGCTCCAGACCAGGCCGGCGGCCTCGATCAGTCGCTTGCGCTCCAGCACATCCTCGGCGGTCCAGGCGCGGCCGTCATAGATGTGGTGCAGGGCGGTGACGATGCCCGTCGCCCCGGCCTGGCGGGCGTGTTCCAAGGTGACCGGGTCTTCAGGGCCGAACCACCGCCAAGTCTGCAACATGAAAAACACCCTCCGGGCCAGCGAATTGGCCAGACAATCTGTCCATCTGTCCTGAATAGTCGGAGGCTTGCCGTGTTGTCCAGCCGTGGCCGGTTCGCGCGGCCGGCAGCCTATCCGGCGACGACCTGCTGGCGCTGGCGGCCCAGGCCTGCGATTTCCAGCTCGACCCGATCGCCGGCCTTCAGGAAGCGCGGCGGGTCCATGACGAATCCGACCCCCGGCGGCGTCCCGGTGGTGATCACGTCGCCCGGGTCCAGCCGCATGAATTCCGAGATATGCGAGACCAGCTTGGCGATGCCGAAGATCATGGTGCGGGTGGAGCCGTCCTGCATGCGCTCGCCGTTCACCGACAGCCACATCGGCAGGTCCTGGGGATCGGCGACCTCGTCCCGGGTGACCAGCCAGGGACCCAGCGGCCCGAAGGTCGGGCAGCCCTTGCCCTTCATCCACTGGCCGCCGCGGTGCATCTGATAGCTGCGCTCCGACACGTCATGACAGACGCAGTAGCCGGCCACCGCGGTCATCGCGTCGGCTTCGGCGATGCGGTAGGTCGGTTCACCGATGACGACGGCCAGTTCGACCTCCCAATCGGTCGCCTGCGATCCCGGGGGCACGGCGACATCGTCGTTCGGGCCGACGATGCACGACGGGGCCTTGTTGAACAGGATCGGTTCCTGGGGGATGGCCGCACCGGTTTCCGCCGCATGGTCGGCATAGTTCAGGCCGACGGCGATGAAGTTGCCGACCCCGGCGACACAAGCGCCCAGCCTTGTGCCGGGATCGACCGGCGGCAAGGCCGCCGGGTCGATGGTGCGCAGCTTGTCCAGCGCCGCATTCGACAGGGTCGGCCCGGCGATATCCTTGACGATCGCGGACAGGTCGCGGATCTGACCGTCTGCGTCAACCAAACCGGGCTTTTCCTGGCCTGCCGGGCCGAACCGAACCAATTTCATGCCTGCCTACACCTGCTGCGGGGGACAAGGCCCCTGCCTAGCGGATGCGGCTGCGGCTGGCCAGCCCGACGGCCACCGGAACGTCAGTCTGCGCCCGACTTGGGCCCGGACGTCGGCTTGCCGGTCATGGCTTCGGCCAGGCCGTTGATGTCGCCGCCTTCCAGGCCGATTTCCTTCATCATCGCATCCAGGAGTGGCGCCTGCGCCCGGTAGCGCAGAGCCGAACTGACCACCTGGTCGGCCAGGCTGCCGCCGCCGTTGGCGGCAGCGTCGCCATTGGCGGCCGCCCCGTTATGGCCGGTCAGCCCGTCGACCTGGATGATCTTGATGCCGTCGATGTTCTCGATCGGCTTGACGCTTTCAGCGATGATCTGCGGCAGGCCTTCGATCAACCGCAGGCGCACCTGCATGGCGATCTGTTCTGCCGACAGCAGGTTGGCGGCCTCGTTCACCGCCCGCTGGCCTTCAGCGTCGACGGCATAGAGCGCCTGCTTCGCTTCGGCCCGCAGCTTGTCGGCCTCGGCGTCGCCCTGGGCCTCGATGCGGATCTTCTCGGCCTCCATCAGCACGTCGTTGCCGGCCACCCCCAGATGCGCCGCCCCGAAGGCGAC
>JANQIU010000002.1 GCA_028281985.1 Alphaproteobacteria bacterium
CATCATCGGCATCGACGTCGTCAGCATCATCCGCCGGCGTTTCATCCACCGCTTCGACTTCCGACGCCCCCATATCCTCGCCATTGCGCTTGCTTCGACCCCGCCGCGGGCGCCGTCGCCGGCCCTTGCCGCGGTCGTCCTCCTCTTCCGGGGCCACGGCCGGTTCCACCGCGACGACCGCAGCCGGCTCCGGCTCGCCGTCGTCAGCGCTGCGGGCGCGCGTCCGTTCGATGCGGATGTCGGACGGCCCCGAGCTGTCGTCGGGATCGAGCCACACCCGGAAGCCGTAGCGCTCCTCGATCTGGGCCAGCGCCTCGCGCTTGTGGTTCAGGATGTACAGCGCCACCCGGGTGGCGAGTTGCACCGTGATCTCGCTGGACCGGCGGCGGATGCCTTCTTCCTCGATGGCCCGCAGCATGTGCAGCGACGACGACCCGACGGACCGCACCATACCGATGCCGTTGCAGGTCGGGCAGGTCTCGAAATGGGTTTCCAGCAGGCTGGGACGCAATCGCTGGCGCGACAGCTCCAGCAGGCCGAACCCGCTGATCTTGCCGAGCTGAATGCGGGCCCGGTCGGTCTTCATCGCCTCTTTCAGCCGACGCTCGACGGACGCGTTGTGCCGGTTCTCCTCCATGTCGATGAAGTCGACGACGATCAGGCCGGCCAGGTCGCGCAAGCGGAGCTGACGGGCGATTTCGTCCGCCGCCTCCAGGTTGGTCCGGTAGGCGGTTTCCTCGATATTGCGCTCCCGCGTCGACCGGCCGGAGTTGACGTCGATCGCGACCAGGGCTTCGGTCGGGTTGATGACGATGTAGCCGCCCGACCGCAGTTGCACGACCGGGCTGTGCATGGCCTCGATCTGGCTTTCCACCTGATAGCGGTGGAACAGCGGGATGGTTTCGTCCTTGTAGGTCTGAACCTTGCGGGCGTGGCTGGGCATCAGCATCCGCATGAAGCTCTTTGCCGTGCGGTAGCCTTCGTCGCCGGCAACCAGAACTTCGTCCACGTCCTTGGAGTACAGGTCGCGGATCGCCCGCTTGATCAGGTTGCCCTCTTCGTGGATCGCGGTCGGAGCAATCGACTGCAGCGTCTGTTCGCGGATCGAATCCCAAAGCCGGAGCAGATAGTCGAAATCGCGCTTGATCTCGGCTTTCGTCCGCTCCACGCCGGCCGTCCGCAGGATCACCGCCATCCCTTCGGGGATATCCAGGCTGTCCAGGATCGTGCGCATGCGCTTGCGTTCCTTGGGACTGGATATCTTGCGGCTGATGCCACCGCCCCTCGGCGTATTGGGCATCAGCACGCAGTAGCGTCCGGCCAGCGACAGATAGGTGGTCAGCGCCGCGCCTTTGTTGCCGCGCTCCTCCTTGGTCACCTGGACCAGCATGATCTGCCGGCGCTTGATGACTTCCTGGATCTTGTAGGAGCGCCGGCTGCGGCCGGCGCCGCGGGATTCGGAGGTCTCGTCCTGCAGGTCGTCGGATGGCCGGGAAACCGGTAGCGTGTCGGTGTCCGCCCTTGGCGCGCCGATGACGGTGTCGGGCAAGGCGGCGTCGTCTTCTGCCGCATCTTCATCGCCGATCTCGGGGCCGGGAGAATCCGAGCCGGAATCGGCCCCTTGCCGGGCCTCGGCCGGGTCCGTACCAGGTTCGGCGTCAGAATCCTGGTGATCGTCCGGGTCGCCCGCAGCCTCCGCCGGTTCGTCGTCGCCGTCGTCCCGGGCGGCGTCGGCAAACAGCTCCGGCTCGGGATCGGCATCGCCCGCCTGGCCGGCCTCATCCCGCGGGTCCGGTGCCGCCCCGGCATCGTCCGGGTCAAGGGCGTCCGGCAGATCGACGGCTTCGGGCGGGTCGACGTCTTCGGTGATCTTCTCGGCTTCGATCGCCTCAGCCTTGGCCTCGGCCCCGCCGCGCGCGCGGCGGCCACGGCCGCGGCCGCGCGAACTGGACTTGGACTTGGCCGCCGGCCGGCTGGGAGCCTCCTCGTCGCCGTCATCGCCAAAATCGGCCAGATCGGTGTCCCGCTTGGCCTGATCGGCAAGGATCGCCTCCCGGTCGGCGACCGGGATCCGGTAGTAGTCGGGATGGATTTCCGAGAACGCCAGGAACCCGTGCCGGTTGCCGCCATACTCGACGAAGGCCGCCTGCAGCGACGGCTCGACCCGGGTCACCTTGGCCAGGTAGATGTTGCCTTTGAGTTGCTGTTTGTCCGCCGATTCAAAATCGAGCTCTTCCAAACGCTTGCCATCGAGCACGACCACCCGCGTTTCCTCGGGGTGGTGGGCGTCGATCAGCATCCGCTTTGGCATGGATTAGGTACTCCGCGACGGCATACCACCGCGCCCGCGCGACGGACGGGCGGCGGTCCAGGAACCGTCTTTTTGCGAAGCCAACGGGGGTGTGCTGAGGAACTTCTTGGGGGCGCTGTGTAGCAGCAGCCAGGTTCAGCTACCTTCCCGCGACCGAGCCTACTGGCCCAATCCGGCTTCTTGGTTAATCCTCAATGGCTCACATGTCCAAACCGGCCAACCGGGCCCGTCTTGGTCGGCTGGCGGGCGGCGCCTAAGCGAAGCCGCACCTCCGGCCCAAACCGGCCTCTGGTCCGTCGGTCGGCAGCCCCGTTCGTCGCCGGCACCAGCCGCAAACAACGTTTTGCCGAACACTGCCACGGACACATGATATGTCGCGTGGTTACCATAGCGACGGGTTCGAATGCTTACAATCACCGATCTTGGAGATCGGCCCGACCGGCGGAGAATGGACCGGAGATCGGCCCTGCGACATCTAAGGTTCACTGCCCTGGATTGAGACGCGATCTTATCTTTGTCATTGAAGACATTGAATCAGTACCATATCCTGGACCTCGTACAGTAGGAGCGGCAGGTAGATCCGATGATGCGGCAAGGCTTGCGGGCCATTCTTCTCGCAGCGGCGTTGGCCGTCGGCATCGCCATGCCGCGTGCCCATGCGGAAGACCTTGCCCTGGCGCCCGCGACCGGGCCGGTCACCGACGGCCCGGTGGTCGTGGATCCAGGTGCGCTGCCGTCGCCGCCGTCGGTCCTTAACCTGCGCCTTGGCGACCACGGCACGATGACCCGCTTCGTGCTGGAGCTGACCGACGCGCTGGAATTCAACCTCTTCGCGCTCGATGATCCACACCGGATCGTGATCGACTTCCCGCGCTTGGACTGGTCGATATCGGCAGGCCAAGCGCGGACCGTCGGCCTGATCGCCGGCCACCGGCATGGTGCGTTTGCGCCCGGCGTGACCCGGTTGGTGCTCGACCTGACCGGCCCTGCGCGGATCCGCGACCTGTTCTACATACCGGCGACGCCGACGATCCCGGTCCGGCTGGTGCTTGATCTGGAACCGACAGACGAGCTGACCTACGCCGCCCAGATGGCGTTGCCGATCGGCGACCTCCGGCCGGCCGCCAGCGTTCCGGCGATGCCGGTCGTGCCCCGACCGCCGGCCCCGCCCGGCACCAGCGCGGCGGCGCTGATCGTCATCGATGCCGGGCATGGCGGTGTCGACCCCGGCGCCATCAGCATAGACGGGCATTACGAGAAGGACATCACGCTGTCGGTGGCGCTGCGCCTGCGCGACGCTCTGGAGGCCGACGGCTACCGGGTCATGCTGACCCGCGAGGACGACATCTTCCTGCGCCTGCGCGACCGGGTTCGCGTGGCCCGCGACGGCGGCGCCGACCTGTTCCTGTCGATCCATGCCGACAGCATGGAGAATTCCCAGGTTCGCGGCGCGTCGGTCTACACCCTGTCGGAAACCGCCTCGGACCGCGAAGCCGCCGTGCTGGCCCAACGGGAAAATCGGGTGGACGCGCTGGCCGGGGTGCCGCTGGACCCCGAAGACGACCTGATGGCCAGCATCCTGATCGACCTTGCCCAACGGGTGACCAAGCAGGATTCGATGCGGTTCGGCGACCTGCTGATCGACTCCCTGGGCCAGGTGACGCCGCTGATCCCGACGCCGCACCGGCAGGCGGGCTTTGCGGTGCTGACCGCACCGGACGTGCCGTCCGTGCTGATCGAGCTGGGCTACCTGTCGAACGATACCGACCAGTCGCTGCTGATCGAACCGGATCACCAGGATCTGCTGGTCGGCGCGATCACCGGTGCGGTCGACGCCTATTTCGCCCAGCCGGTCGCCGCAGCATCGCCCTGACCGGCCATCGCCGCGCCGTGTCCCCGCCACAATCGACGCCCAGATACAAGGTTAGATACAGGCAAGGTGCCGGGCCCGCGAGTGCGATCCGTCCGGAAACGGCCGGCCGATGCCGTCACTCGCCGATCCCCGGTTCCGACAACGACGGTCAGGGCTGATGCGCCTACTGAAAACACGCATCGTACGATGGATGCTGATCGCCCTCGCCGCGGTCTCGGTGGCCGGGGCCGCGGGGCTGGCCGGTGTCCTGGTCTACTACGGCCGGGATCTGCCGGACAGCTCGCAGCTCGCCGACTATCAGCCGCCCGTCACCACCCGGGTCTATGCCGCCGATGGCCGGTTGATGGCGCAGTACGCCACCCAGAACCGGATCTTCGTGCCGGTCGAGGCGATCCCGGAGATGGTCCGGCAGGCCTTCATCTCGGCCGAAGACCAGAACTTCTACCGCCATGCCGGGGTGGACTACCGGGGCGTGGTCCGGGCGGTCCTGACCAACGTCAGAAACTACTTCGACGGCCGACGCCTTGTCGGGGCGTCGACCATCACCCAGCAGGTGGCCAAGAACTTCCTGGTCGGCGACGAGGTCTCGATGGGCCGCAAGATCCGCGAGGCGCTGGTCGCCTTCCGGATCGAAAGCGCGTTCAGCAAGGACGAGATCCTGGAACTGTACCTGAACGAGATCTATCTGGGCTGGAATTCCTACGGCATCGCCGCAGCGGCGATGAACTACTTCGACAAATCGCTCAGCGAGCTGACGCTGGCCGAAGCGGCGTTCCTGGCCGCCCTGCCCAAGGCGCCCAGCAACTATCACCCGCTCCGCCGGCAGGAGGCGGCAATCGCCCGCCGCAACTACGTGATCGGGCGCATGCTGGAGGACGGCGCCATCACCCCCGAGGCGGCCGAAGAAGCGCGCACGGCCGAGCTGACGGTGACCCAGCGACCGCTCACCGCGGTGCTGACCGCGCCCTACTATTCCGAAGAGGTGCGGCGCGAGATCCAGCGCGACTACGGCAGCGACGCGCTTTATCAGGGCGGGCTGGTGGTGCGCACCAGCATGGACCCGACGCTGCAGGAGATCGCCGAGCGGACCCTGCGCCAGGGATTAATCGATTACGACCGCCGGCATGGCTGGCGGGGGCCGGTCGACCGGGTGGACGGGTTCGATGCCTGGCCCGACCGGCTGACCGCCATCGAGCGACCAGCCGGCGCCGGCGACTGGCAGATGGCCGTGGTGCTGGAGGTCTACGGCACGACGGCACGTATCGGCCTGGAGGACCGCAGCCAGGGGATAATCCCCTGGGACGAACTGACCTGGGGGCGGCCATGGCTGGACGGCCAACGGGTCGGCGCGGAACCGTCGACGGCCGGGGCCGTGCTGACATTGGGCGACGTCGTCCTGGTCGAACCGGTGGATGGCCTGCTGGCGCCGCCGGCGGCCAGCCCGGGTACCCCGGCCGACGAGGCCGGCGCGCCGCTGGCCCTGCCCGCCTATGGCCTGCGCCAGATCCCCGACGTCCAGGGCGCCCTGGTGGCCATGGACCCGCATACCGGGCGGGTCCTGGCGATGAGCGGCGGCTACAGCTTTGCCATGAGCGAGTTCAACCGGGCGACCCAGGCGGCCCGGCAGCCCGGCTCGGCGTTCAAGCCGCTGGTCTACCTGACCGCGCTGGAGAACGGTTTCACCCCGGCGTCGATCCTGCTCGACACGCCCCTGGCCGTCGAACTGGACGACAACATGCCGATGTGGCGCCCCGACAACTACGCCCATGACTATCTGGGCCCGGTGCCGATGCGGGTGGGCGTCGAACGGTCGCGCAACATCATGACGGTGCGCCTGCTGCTGGAGCAGGGGCTGGAGTCGGTGCGCGACACCGCCGCGCGGTTCGGCGTCTACGACGACATGGACCTTCTGTACTCGTATGCCCTTGGCGCCGGCGAGGTCACGCCGCTGGATCTGACGGCGGCCTACGGCATGCTGGTCAACGGCGGCGAGGCGATCACGCCGACCTTCGTCGACCGGATCCAGGACCGTCACGGCGAGACCATCTTCCGCCACGATACCCGGGTATGCGAGGGCTGCGTCGACATCGCCTTTGCCGGTGAAGAGGTGCCCGCCCTGCCGGACATCCGCCAGGCGGTGACCGACCCGATTGCGGCCTATCAGATGGTGTCGATGCTGGAAGGCGTTGTGCAGCGGGGCACCGGCGCCCGGCTCGCCAGCCTGGGGTTGCCGCTGGCCGGGAAGACCGGCACCTCCAACGACGCCCGCGACACCTGGTTCGTCGGCTTCTCACCGGACCTGGTGGTCGGCGTTTATGTCGGCTTCGACGTGCCGCGCACGCTGGGTCCGCGGGAAGGCGGCGCGACCGTGGCCGCTCCGATCTTCGGCGCCTTCATGGCGGAGGCCCTGGAGGGCCA
>JANQIU010000036.1 GCA_028281985.1 Alphaproteobacteria bacterium
GTCTATGCCCTGGGCGACATCACCGGTCGCGCGCCCCTCACCCCGGTCGCCATCGCCGCCGGCCGCCGGCTCGCGGACCGGCTATTCAACGACCAGCCGGAGCGCCGTCTCGACTACGAGAACATCCCAACCGTGGTGTTCGCGCACCCGCCCGCTGGCGCCGTCGGCCTCACCGAAGCGGCGGCGCGCGCCAGCGGCCGGAAGGTGACAGTGTATGAGACCGACTTTCAGCCCATGCGCTATGCGCTGAATCGCAGCGGCCCGCGTACGGCCATGAAGCTGGTCTGCGTCGGCGACGAGGAACGGGTGGTGGGCATCCACATGGTCGGTGACGGCGTCGACGAGATGCTGCAGGGCTTCGCCGTGGCCGTGAAAATGGGTGCCACCAAGGCCGACTTCGACAACACCGTTGCCATCCACCCGGTGAGCGCGGAGGAGTTGGTCACGCTCAAGGAGCCGAACCCGACTGAGGACTGATGCGCCGAGGGCGTACCGCGCGGGGTCCCTGTCGACCGGGATGTCGACACCCGGTCGGCTCAGCGCGTTGTCTGCATCCCGGACGTCTCCGCCGACCAGGCCTGCAGGGCCGGGAACTCGCGGAAGGCGACGTCGATCGGGATCGAGACACCGAAGCCCCGCTCCTCGGCGTCCGGCCCCGGCGTCGCCTTCCAGGTGTTCACGCCGACGACCGCACCGCTCTCGACCACCAACGGCCCGCCACTGCTGCCGGGCATGATGCGGGCGTCCGTCACCAGCATGCCGTCCTGCTCGCCGGTATAGGTGCCGGCGGTGACCGTGTCCTTGATGCCGAGTGGGCTGCCGATGGCATAGACGGCCTCTGTCTGCCGCGGCCGGGTGCCGAGCTGAGGGCGCAGGTAGGGCGTGCGGTAGCCCGAAACCCGCAGCAAAGCCAGGTCGTGTTGGGTACTGAGTTCCACCAGGTCCGCGGTGACGGTCTCGCCATCCTTGAGCTGTACCTCGAAGGCGCGCCGCAGGAGCGCCGCGTTGCGCTTCATGTCCAACTCCCGCTTGGCCTGCCGATAGGCTCGGCTACGTCCGCGCAACAGGCGTCGGCCGCGATCGTAGTCGTTGGGGTCCGAATAGCGGTCACGCGGCAGCGCCAGGCGTTGCTCCAGGGCATCCAGTGTCTGCTTCAACGCCTCGAGTGCTGCCCGTTCCTCCGCCGCCCAGTCGTCCGCCGGCCGAATGACGTGCCGGTTGGTCAGCAACAATCCATCCGCACTGACGAAGAAGCCCGAGCCCGAGCCCAGCTCCGATTCGATGGTGACCACCGCCAGACTGCTGGCCTCCACCGGCGAGGCCGGGTGGAAGCGTTGCATCAGGCGCGTCTCGATGTCCCGTTCCAGATCAGGCTCGGGCTCGGGGGCCGGCGCGGGTCCTCCGGCGGCCGCCAAGGGAGGCGCGGATTGGGCGGTTTCGGGCGCAACGGGGCGGCGTCGCTCGATCCGGTCGTCGCGGCCGGGTGCTGATCCCAGGTCCGAAGGCCGGAGCCGCACGGTCGGGGGCGCCGGCTCGGACTGCGCGGGTCTGAAGTCGGGGACCGGCCATCTGCCAGGCTCCGGCGGAGCCCGACGGGGCAGCGGCGCCTGCCGCGCCTCGCCCCGGATCGGCCGGTCCTGCATCGATCCGCCTCCTATCGGCGCGCCGTAAACCGGCGTCGGCGTCGCATGCCAACCTGGGCGGGATCGGGCGTCGGTGGCGGGCGGGGGGGGGCGATCGGTAAAGATCCAGTTGCCCTGTGCGTCCTGGTAGCGGTAGATCTCCGCGTCGGCGCAGGTGGGCCACAGCGCCAGAGCCAGCATCAGCGTCGGCGCTGGCACCAGACAGGCGATGCTGGTCGGGACGACTCGTTCCTGCTTGACCATTGGCTCGGACACGGGCTGGCAACCAGCTTCTAGGTTGAACGGGTCCTCTTGCAGGATCGATTGGCCTGCCTTTGCAGGCACACCGGACGGGCTGTCGCCGAGGCCGATGCCCGGAGCGACAGATACTGTTCCTTAGTGATCATTCTGCACCATCCTGCCCGAGAATGTGCTAATCGCGGTGTACGCGCGGCCACGCATCCCCCCGCGTGCCCCGGATGCCTCGCAAATCCAGCCGGGCGGGCCCGATACGAGGCCCGGTCGTGCGGATATCCAGGCAGTACCTCGAATCTGGATTCGGACAGTTCCCGCTAATCGCAGGATTGGCTATCTCTATCGGTGGTGTCGTTGTCTTTGTTCCGGGCTTGCTTATGCTTCGGGGATAGCTCGACGTAGCGCTGCGCTCGTTAGTCTGGGAAGGGAACATCAAGGGCCGTCACCTTGTGCGCCGATCGGAGGTAGCGACCACGCCGCCGGCAGAGAGGGATGTGCTATGTGTTCAAATCCCCGCCTCACGAGTCTGCGCCGGGATCGTTGCTTGGCCGCGACGGGAAATAGGATCGGAAGCACGGCGCAGTCGAACCGCCGTCTAGGGAGACGACATGATGCGACCCCCACCAAGGCCAGACCCACTCAGCACCGCC
>JANQIU010000071.1 GCA_028281985.1 Alphaproteobacteria bacterium
GCTCATCAGCCTGGTCCTCTGGCCGGCATCGCTGGTTCTGTGGCCTGCGTTGATCGGGGCCGCCCGGCGCTGGCGGGCGCCGGAGATCCGGTTCTGTGCCGCCTGGATCATTCCGACCTGGCTCGTGTTCGAACTCGTGCCGACCAAGCTGGTCCACTACACCCTGCCGGTGGTGCCGGCGCTGGCCCTGGTCATCGGCGCCGCGATCGCCGGGTCCAGCGGCCCCTGGCCGGCGCTACGGCACTGGCTGGCCAAGGTCTGGTACGTCATTTGGGGTGTCATCGGCCTTTGTATCGGGGGCGCACTGGTCTACGCCGCGGTCGTGTATGCGCCCGGCTTCGAGGTGCTGACCCTGCTGATGGGTATCGCGGCGGGCGCCGCGGCGATCGGCGGAACGTTTCTGGCCCTATGGGGCCTTCAGCGTGGCGATCTGGGCCGGCCGATGGCGGCGGCCATGGCCGGTGGCGCGTTGTCGGTTATGCTGACCTTTGGGCTGCTCATTCCGCAACTCGACCGGCTCTGGGTGTCCCGGAGCCTCTCGGACGCGGTATCGGCTTTCGAACCCGCCGGCCCCGTGGCCCTGACCGGTTTTCGCGAGCCCTCGGCGGTGTTTCTGCTCGGCACCGACACGGTTCTGGATATCCCCAGCCGGGTCGCCGCACACCTGCGCAGTACGCCCGGTACGCTGGTCGGTGTCGAAGACCGGCAGCTTCCGGCATTCCTCCGCTCGATGCGGGAATACGATATCCCTTACGAGCCGGCCGGGCAGATCGAGGGCTTCAACTACGCCAGGGGATGGCCCGTCTCTATTTCGCTCTACCGGAACACTGCCGATGCGCGGGCCGGCGAAAGCGAGGGGGCAGGGGCCGCGCCGGAAACCGGAAACGGGGAGCCGCCGGTGCCATGAACCGTCGGCCGCATATTCGCGAGTTCATTCACGCCGTGGTCGGTTCGCCGGGCCCGACCGGACCGCACGAACCGCCGCGGCCCTGGTCGGTCCGCCTGACCCGATGGTTGCGTCGACGGCCTTTGTGGGCGGGCTTTCTGGCCGCCTTGGCCGGATCGCTGGCCTGCATCGTCCTTCTCGACAAGGCGGTCGTGCTGGCGTTCAAGCGGAACGAAGACAGCGACTGGGTCGCCTTCTTCCGCATCGTCACCGACATCGGCCAGTCGACCCATTGGCTCATCCTGGCCGCGCTGGCCTGGGCGGTCTGCCGGATCGGCGCCAGCATGACACTGATGCTGGAAACCGAAGCCTGGCTGCGCCGGTGCGCCAGAAGCGCCGCCTTTGCCTTCACCTCGCTGGCGGTCGTCGGCCTGTCCATCCCGATCCTGAAGATGATCATCGGCCGGCTGCGGCCGCGGTACTTGTTCCAGGGCGATGCCTACGGCTTTGAGCCCTTCACCCTGAACGTCGCCATGATGGGGTTCCCCTCCGGCCACAGTCAGACCATCGCTACGGCGATGGTGGTCGCCTATTGCCTGTTGCCGCGATACGACGTGTTTTACCTGGGATTGGCCCTTCTGGTCGGGTTCAGCCGCATTGCCGTGACCGCCCACTATCCCGCCGACGTGATCATGGGCCTGTTCGTCGGCGTCTGCGGTACCGTCCTGATCCGGCAGTGGTTCGAACGGGATGGGGTCTCGGTCCGTCTGGTCGCGCCTCCTCGCCCGTGATCGCCGTTCTTGTGCCCGTTCTGGTGCCGGTCTTTCTGGCGGTTGCCGTGGGGTTTGGCTGGGCGCGGTTCCGCCTGCCCTTCGACCGGGATTTCGTCACCCGCATCGTGACGCTGGTCGGCACGCCCTGTCTGGCGTTTTCCGCCATCACCCAGTTTGAGGGCGACCTGCTGGCCCTGGGCGAGATCGCGTTGGCGGCGGTGCTGGCGATCGCCCTGTTCGCCGCCATCGGTGCGGCCGGGCTGCGGCTGGCGGGTCAACCCGTCACCGGCCTGTTGCCGAGCCTGATGCTGCCCAATGCCGGCAACATGGGGCTGCCGGTGTGCCTCTTCGCCTTCGGACCGGATGGGCTCAGCCTGGCCTTCGGTTTCGCCGCGGTGGTGATCGCCGGACACTTCACCGTTGGGGTCATGCTCGCGTCCGGCCGGGCCGACTGGCTGGAACTGGCCCGTACGCCGGTGATCTGGTCCCTTGTCGTCGCGGTGCTCTTCCTCGTGTTCGATCGCCCGGTGCCGGACTGGCTGGCCAACGCGGCCCAGCTGCTGGGCGGATTGACCATCCCCCTGATGCTGTTGTCGCTCGGGGTGTCCCTTGCCTCCCTCAAGGTCCGCCTGTTGCGCCTGTCGCTGGTGTTGGCCCTGTTCCGGCTTGGCATGGGGGCAGGCGTCGGACTGATGATCGGTTCGGTCCTGGGCCTCGGTCCGGTTGCCGCCGGCGTGGTTGCGCTGCAGTCGGCGATGCCCACTGCGGTCTACAACTACCTGATGGCGGCCCGGTATGGCGGACCCGACGATGCCGTCGCCGGCACCGTCGTTGTTTCGACCGTGCTGTCGCTAATCACACTGCCGCCGATGATCCTACTGGTGCTATAGGATCGGCCCGGGGAGGCCCCGAGCACGCCATAATCACAGTGTGAGAATGGCCGCCCGACGCCGGTTGCGGCCCGCACCGATTCCCACCCGACCAGGAGAATGAGCATGTTCCGAATTCACCATTCACGCGCGGCGCTCCTGGCTACGGTTGCCAGCATCGCGCTTGGCCCGGTGGCCGCATCGGCCCAGGACGAAACGGTCGAACCGCCCGCCGGGCCGGTGATCGCTGAAGAGCTGGACAGCCTGCACTTCGTCGTTTCGATGGAAGCCAACCTGCGGGCCGAGCCGGCCGGCGATGCGGAAACCCTGGAGCGGCTGTCGTTCGGCGAGACGATCTTCGTCACTGGCCGGGTGCATGGCGCCGACTGGCTGCGGGTGGAAACCCGCGATGGTGTCGTCGGATACATGTGGGGTCCCAACCTGACCCCGATGGTCATCGCCTTGCCGGGGACCGGGGCCGTCGGACAAGCGGCCGCGCCGTTCGAGCCGGACGACGACACGCTGGCGACCGCGCTGCCGCTGGATGCATCGCTTGGCTTCGCTCTGGCCGATGGCCGGGTGGGCCCCGACGACGAGCAGGACTACTATGTCTTCAGCCTCGACGGATGGACCGACATCGAAGTGCGGGCCGAGGGATTGTCGGCCGATGCCGATCTCAGCCTTCTGGACGAGAACGGGAACATCCTGGCCGAGTCCGTCTATGCCGGTACGGATCCCGAGGAGATCTTCTACCTTGCCGATGCCGGGACCTATTACATCCGGGTCTACATGTTCGAGGGCGAGACCGGCTACGACCTGAGTTTGGCCACCTATCCGGCCGACCCGCCCCCGGCCGATACGGCCGGAGAGACCTTCGACAACGCCCTGTACATAGGCGTTGCCGGCCCGCAGGAGATCTCCCAGGACGGCTGGGTGGGTGCGGGCGACAGCCTGGACTACCTCGAGTTCGAGGTGACCGAGCGGTCCCTGATCATGGTGACGATGGATGGCTTGCAGGCCGATGCCGACATCTCCCTTGAGGATGATTTCGGGTCGATCCTGGCCTCGTCGGCCGAAGGCGGTACGTTTGCCGAGTATGTGGAAGTCGTGCTGGACGCAGGCGTCTACTACCTTTCGGTGACACCGTTTTCCGGCAGCACGCCCTATGTGGTCACGGTGGCCAGCGATCCGATGGGGCCGGCACCGGACGATAGCGCGGGGAATTCGCCCGAGGCGGCCCGCGATCTGGGCCTGTTGCTGGGTGAGGTCGACGCGACCGACTGGGTCGGGTTGAGCGATCCGGACGACTACTACCGCTTCGATGTCGAAACATCGACCCAACTGGTGCTGCTGCTGGACAACCTGACCGCCGACGCGGATGTGGAGATCCTGACCGACGGCGGATATCAGTTCCTGGCCGATTCGATTGTCGCCGGTACCGGGCCGGAGCGGATCGACACCACGCTCAGCCCCGGCACCTACTACATCCGGGTCTACAGCTTCGCCGGCAGCACGGACTACCGGTTGCGCCTGTCGGCCCAGTGATCCCGGTCGGCCCCGCGCCACGGCGGTGCGGGGCCGACGTCCGGTGTCAGGTCGATTGACAGGAGGCATGGCGCGCACCACTGTCCGCCCATGCAGCCGATCCATGCCACCTGCGTTGCCCTCGACACCGGTGCGGTCCTGCTGCTGGGGCCCTCGGGGTCCGGCAAGTCCGACCTGGCGCTTCGCTTGATCGACGCAGGTGCCCGGCTGGTCGCCGATGACGGCGTATTTCTGACACCCGGCGCACAGGGATTGGTGGCGCGGGCACCGGCGCCGATTGCGGGATTGATGGAAGTGCGCGGCCTTGGGGTCGTGCGCGTACCGTCGCTGGCCTCCGCCGTAGTTCGCCTTGCAGTGGAGCTGTGCCCCGGTGGGGCGCAGGATCGGATACCCGATGCCGCCGGCTGGACCCATGCCGGTATCTCTGTTCCGTTCATTGTCCTGGACGCGTGGCAGGCCTCCGCGGCGGCCCGGGTGCGGTTGGCGATGACCAGCCTGAGCGCCCTGGCCCCCGACCCCGTCACCGCCGCCTGAGACCCTGAAGACGCGAGGTGACCGTGACGGCAGACCAATCTGTCGAGCAGCCGGAGCACGCGCGCCCCGGCATCGCGCGGCGTCAGGTCGTCCTGGTGACGGGGCTTTCCGGTGCCGGGAATTCCACGGTTCTCAAGGCGCTGGAGGACCTGGGCTACGAGGCCATCGACAACCTTCCCTTGGCGCTGGCGGACGCGGTGATGGGTCGGTCCGAGGATCGGCCCATCGCCGTGGGCATCGACTGCCGCACGCGGGATTTCACGGCGGCCAGCCTGCTGGAGCAACTCGTGGCCCTGCGCGGCCGCCCCGACCTGTCGGTGCGCATGATCTTCGTCGACTGCGACGAGGAGGTGCTGCAGCGCCGGTTCACCGAAACGCGCCGGCGGCACCCGCTGGCCGTGGACCGGCCGGTCGTCTCCGGTATCCAGCAGGAGCGGGCGATCCTGATGCCCCTGCGCGATCAGGCCGACCGGCTGATCGACACGTCCATGCTGACCATCCACGAACTGCGCCGCATGGTGGAAACGGAGTTCGGACTGGCCGCCGGCGCCAGCCTGTTCGTCATCGTCACCTCGTTCTCCTACCGTCGCGGCCTGCCACGCGAAGCCGATCTGGTCTTCGACGTGCGGTTTCTCGAAAACCCGCATTGGGACCTGGATCTCCGGCCGCTGACCGGTCTGGACCAAAGGGTCCAGCAGTACATCGCGGCGGATCCGGACTTCACGGCATTCTTCGATGGGCTGATCGGGCTGCTCGGCCCCCTGCTTCCGCGTTACAATCGGGAGGGGAAACGGTATCTGACGCTTGCGGTCGGCTGTACCGGCGGCAAACATCGGTCGGTTTTCGTGACGGAAAGGCTGGCTGCCTGGTTGCGGGGTATGGGCTTGCGGGTGGGGGTCGTGCACCGCGACATCCCCCAAACCGAGCCGAAGGGAGATTGAGTGTGAATGACGGCAACGGCGCATCGTGCATCGGGCTGGTGCTGGTCACCCATGGTCGGTTGGCTCAGGAGTTCGTTGCTGCGCTAGAGCATGTGGTTGGTCCCCAGTCGCAGATCGCCAGCGTCTGTATCGGGCCGGACGACGACATGGAGCAACGCCGTGCCGAGATCATGGAAAACATCCGCGGTGTCGACAGCGGGCGCGGGGTGGTTCTGCTGACGGATATGTTCGGCGGTACGCCGTCGAACCTCGCTCTGTCGGTCATGGACAAGGGCAGGGTCGAGGTCATCGCCGGTGTCAATTTGCCGATGCTGATCAAGCTGGCGACCTCGCGCACCAGCGAGCCGCTCGATGCTGCGGTCAGGGCGGCACAGGAGGCGGGCCGCAAGTACATCAATGTCGCTTCGGCTCTGCTGTCGGAGCGGCGATAATGGATGCGGCGGGAAGCGAGGGACCCGTCGTCTCGCGGACGGCGACCATCGTCAACCGCCGTGGCCTGCACGCCCGGGCGGCCGCCAAGTTCGTGCGCCTGGTGGAGGGGTTCGAGGCGCAGCTCCAGGTAAGCCGCAACGGCATGACGGTGGGAGGGGACAGTATCATGGGCCTGATGATGCTGGCCGCGTCGCCCGGCACCGAAATCGACCTGCGTGCTTCGGGGTCCGACGCAGCCGCCCTGGTGGACGCGGTCGTCGATTTGATCGGCCGCCGGTTTGATGAGGACTGATCGGCACACCCCATCGAAAGGTCCCGCCGCATCGGCGGAGCGGGTGATGTCGGGCTATGGCGTGTCCGGGGGCATCGCCATCGGTCCCGCCCATGTGGTCGAAAGCGGGTTTGCCCAGATCCCGGAATACACCGTATCCCCGGACGCGGTGGAGGCGGAACGCAACCGGCTGGCCGATGCCATCGGCAAGGCCCGCCGGCAGATCCGCAAGCTGAAGGCCAAGGCGCTGGCCCTTCCCGGATCTGCGGCGGAGGAGGTCTCCGATCTGCTGGACGCGCATCTGGCGATCGTGTCCGGCTCGCGGCTGATCCGGGGTGTCGAGAAGCGCATCACCGAGCAGCGCAGCAACGCCGAATTCGCCATCCATGCCGAAATCGTGTCGCTGGCCGCCCATTTCGCCGCCATGGAGGATCGCTACCTCGCCGGCCGGATCCAGGACATCCGCGATGTCGGGCACCGGCTGATCCGGGCGTTGATCGACCGGAAGTATCAGGCCTTCTCCACGTTGCCGCTGAACAGCGTCATCCTGGCCGAGGAGATGACGCCGGCCGACACCGCCCTGATGGACCCGCAGCGCGTGGCGGGATTCGGCACCACCTTCGGCGGCGTCGAAG
>JANQIU010000007.1 GCA_028281985.1 Alphaproteobacteria bacterium
AAACGGGTGGGGCATCGATCCGGATATCGACGAGGCCATGACCTGGTACGCACAAAGCGCCGAGGCCGGCGACGCGGTCGCCCAACGGCGCCTGGGCGACGCCTATTCCGCGGGCGTTGGCGTCCCCCTCGACCACGAGGTGGCCGTAGGATGGTTGACCGCCGCGGCGGATCAGGGCGACGCCATCGCCCAGAACAACCTCGGCGTCCACTACGAGGTCGGCACGGGCGTCGACCAGAACTACGCACGGGCGGTGCGGTGGTACCGGGAGGCCGCCGCCCAGGGCAACGGCGCGGCACAGAGCAACCTGGGCCGAGCCTATCTGAACGGCCGGGGGGTGCCGCGCAATCCCGGCGAGGCGGCGCGGCTTTTCGCTTTGGCAGCGGACCAGGACGTCCCCACGGCGATCAACAATCTCGGCTGGCTGCACGAAACCGGCGAGGGTGTCGACCTGGACCTGGATCGCGCCATCAGCCTCTATCGCCGGGCCGCCGAAGCCGGCCAGTCGACCGCCCAGGACAACCTGGACCGGCTATGCGCCCGCGGGGACGACGCGGCCTGTGAATGAGCCCTATGCCCTGCCGGGTGTGTAGAGCCTGAGGGCGGCGGGGATCTCCCTCTCCAGGTTGGCGATCCGGTTCGCCGGCGAGGGATGCGTGGACAGAAACTCCGGCGGCCGCGCCCCCGGCGCCGACTGCATGTTGTTCCAGAACTCGGTGGCTTCGCGCGGGTCGTAGCCGCCACGGGCCATGATGTCCAAGCCGAGGTCGTCGGCCTCCAGTTCCTGCCCCCGCGAATAGGGCAGGACGACGCCGAACTGCACGCCGGCGCCCAGCAGGGCGGCAATCTGGTTGGCCTGGCGCACCTCTGCCAGGTCGAGCGCGACCCCGGCGGTCATCATACCAACCTGGGCGGCGGTGACCCGGCTCAGGCGCGCGGCGGCATGCCGGGCGACATTGTGGCCGATCTCGTGCCCCACCACCGTTGCCAGATGGGCATCGTTCTCCATGAATCGAAAGATGCCTTCATAGACGCCGACCTTGCCGCCGGGCAGGGCGAAGGCGTTGGCGGCGTCGCCCTGGAACACGACGAACTCCCAGGCGCTGGGCGCACCGCCGCCGGCGCGGACCAGGCGCGACCCGACCTCCTGGAGGCGTTCCTGCAGCTTGCCGTCCTGCGAGGTCGGGGTTTCCTGCCGGATCCGGTTCCAGGTCGCCACGCCCAGGCGCTGCTCCTCCTGGGGTGACATCATGAACAGCGGCACGCTGCCGTCTGCCGCACAGCCCGACGCGGCCACCGCCGCCCCGGCGAGCATGAAGCCGAGGGTTTGTCGGCGGTTCGGCCCGCAGCCGCAGGCGCGAAGGATGGGATCGTTTGGCGGCATCGGTTGCCTCCGAAGGTTACGGCTTGTGGTCCGGTGTGCCGGCAAATTGGGGCAATCGCGGGACACGCGGTGGTGCCCACGCTCCAGCGCCGGCCGTCAGGCCGCCTGTGCCGTCTTGTCCAGAAAGCCCCGGAGGACCGTTGCGAAGCGGTCCGGTGTGTCGGTGTGCACCTGGTGGCCGGCCTGGGGGATCGTCACGACCTCCGCCTTTGGAAACAGGCGGCGGATGGCCGGCGTGTGATCGCGTCGGACGTAGTCGGACCGGCCCCCGGCGATGAACAGGGTCGGCCCGGTATACGGCGAGGCGTCGTCCGCGGGATCGAAGCCGCCCAGGTCGTTCGCGGCCGCCTGCAACGCCGGCAGGTTGACGCGCCAGCGAAAGCCGCGATCCCGGTCACGCACCAGGTTCTGCAGCAGGAAACCCCGCATCCCGGGATCCGGCACCAGGCCGAGCAGGTCTTCCTCAACATCCGAGCGGCGTTTCGCGCCCTCGAGTTGCACATCCAGCAGTGCGTCGACATGGCCGAGCATGCTTTCGCGATAGGCCACGGGCGAGATGTCGACGACGACCAGGCGGGCCACGCAGGCCGGCTGGCCCAGCGCCAGGGCCATGGCCGCCTTTCCGCCCATGCTGTGGCCGACCAGCGTGGCGCGGCGGTAGCCGAGCCGCTCCATCAGATGGGTGATGTCGGCCGCCATGGCCGGGTAGTCCATGATGGGGTCCCAGGGCGATGCGCCGTGGTTGCGCAGGTCGACGGTCACCACCGTGTTGGCGGGCGCCAGCCGGTCGGCCATGGTGCGCCAGTTGCGCGCCGATCCCAGCAGGCCATGCAGAACGATGACGGGCGGCCCGGTCCCGAAGATCTGATGCGACAGGTCAAGCGCCATTGCCGGAGTCCGCGCGGCAAAGGGGGGCAGGCGCCAACGGTTGGATGCCGGGCGCGACGATCCCATATTCGGTATTGGCTCTATCGATCATGTGGACGGAGGCGTGGGCGCGCAACCAATGGCGTCTGATCAGGCAAAGTTCAGTATTGGCAACATCGTCCGGCATCGGGTGTTTCCGTTCCGGGGCGTCATCTTCGACGTGGATGCCGAATTCAACAACACCGAAGAATGGTGGCTGTCGATCCCGGAGGACGTCCGTCCGCGCAAGGACCAGCCATTCTATCATCTGTTGGCGGAGAACGAACAGGGACCGTACATCGCTTATGTATCGGAACAGAACCTGATCGAGGACTCGGCAGCGGGTCCGGTTTCCCATCCCGCGATCACCGAGGTGTTCGGCAGCCTGGAGCAGGGCCGGTACCAGCCCAAGCCGTCGCTCCATCACTAACCGGCGCGGCGGGCGCCGATACGCGGCGCGGCCGGAATGCCGCTTCACTGAGCCCGTCGTTCAACGACCGTTAACCAGACACCGCGCATTGTGGACGGTATCCCGTTCCACGCGGCTCGGTCGTGAACACATGGTCAGTGAGCTTCGCTATATAGCTTTCACCCATCAGGACGCACTCAACGGCGCCGTCGACTACTTGCTGCGTCGGCAGAAGCGGCTGCCGAGCGGTAACATCGTATCGGTCCGCTTTGAGACGATGCCGTCGGTCGCTGCCCGTATCGGCGTGGCCCGAGACGATACCGGGGCGGTAGAGCATGTGCTGTTGAAGACCGAGGAACTGGCCGCCGCCCTTGTCCTGTTCTGCATCAAGAACGAAATCCCGCTGCCGCGCCACTCTCGAAAGACCATCAAGGTGGTTCCCGACGGCATCGCGCTGGTGATTGGCATGGGGTTGAAGGACGAGGAGGTATCGCCCTTCTACGAGGTCGACGCCCCCCTGTTTGCGGACCGTCCGAACCAGGAGTTCAAGCCGCCGATCGCCGATACCGGGTCGGTGATGCCGATCCGAGCACCCCGCAAGTCTTCCGGGCCGCGGGCACCGAAGCAGGAACAGGCGGTGTTCAACTATCGATTACGCCGCGCCCTGGAGGAAGGGTGACGGCGTCGCGGAGCGCTTCATATGGTCCCGCCGTACCGCGCGCCGCGCGGCCTCCGCTTTGCCCGCCGTGGCGATCGTGATGTAATCCGCCAAGCAGCGACGGCCAAGCGAGGGGAGAGACGGGGATGGGTGTAGCGCGACACCGCCGGGCGTGGGCTGTTGTGTCGGCGGTCGTGCTGGTCCTGTCGGTAGGCCTTGCTGCCGCCCAGGACATCCGTTTCTTCCGGCTGGGGACCGGCACCACGGGCGGGACCTATTTTCCGGTCGGCGGCATTATCGCCAGTGCGATCTCCGGCCCGCCGGGCTCGCCGCCCTGCGAGTTCGGCGGCAGCTGCGGCGTTCCCGGCCTGATTGCCGTCGCGCAGGCGTCGAACGGGTCGGTGGACAACATCAAGAACATCGCCAGCGGCGCGATCGAAGCGGCGCTGACACAGGCCGATATCGCCTTCTATGCCTATTCAGGAAGCGAGGTTTTCGAAGATTTCGGCCCGGTCGACTCGCTGCGCGTGATCGCCAGTCTCTATCTTGAGCTGGTGCACTTCGTGGTTCCCGCGGATAGCGACGCCACATCCATCGCCGATCTGGCCGGCGCGCGCGTCGCCCTGGGCGAAGAGGGCTCGGGTACCCTGGTGGTGGCCGAAAGCGCGCTTGGCGCGTTCGGGCTTTCCCGCGACGACCTGGAGCCGGTCTTCGTCAAGCCCGACGCGGCGGTGGATATGCTGGTGTCCGGCGACCTGGACGCCTTCGTTCTGGTTGCCGGCGCGCCGGTCCGGGCGATCGATGACCTTGCCCGGCGCCTGCCGGTTCGTCTGCTGCCCATCAACGACGCGCCGGCGGCGACGCTGATTGCGGAACTGCCCTACTTCACCAGCGCCGTGATCGAATCCGGAACCTACCAGGGGGTGCCGTCGGTCGAGACGATCGGGGTCGGCGCCTTGCTGGCCGTCAGCGCCGAGGTCGATGCCGATACCGTCTACGGAATCACGGCCGCGCTCTGGCACCCGACCACCCTCGGGCTGCTGGCCAACGGCCACCCGCGCGGGGGCGACATTCAACTGGAGACGGCGTTGCGCGGCCTGGCCATCCCGCTGCACGAAGGCGCCCTGCGCTACTATCAGGAGGTCGGCCGAATCGGTTCGGCGAACGATGGCATCGCCGCCAATTCGCCCGACCCGATCCGGACGTCCCCCGCCCCGGTCGACCTTGACACGCCGCCCGACATGCCCGACTGGCGGTAGTCGATCGGTATCCCATTCGCCTCCGCGTCCTTCCCAGGACGCACCCGCGCCGCCGGTGCCGGCGGCGATCCCGATGAAGAGCCCGTGTCCCGATGACTGCACATCCTGCCCTGGTCGACGCCGACGAGACGCCGGCCTGCCCTTTGTACGCCGTCAGCGGCGACGATCTGGCCGACTGGTCGGCGACCCGGTCCGAGGCCGAACGCGCGTGGCTGTCGGCCGTCGATTTCAAAGCCCGGCCGGGGCAATGGGCACTTCTGCCCGGCGACGGCGGGGCGCCGGCGGCCGGCGTTTTCGGCGTCGACCCGACATTGCGTGCCGCCCATGCCGCGGCGCTGCCGTATGCGCTGCCGGAAGGGCGCTACCGGCTGGAAGGCAGCTATGCCGGATCATCCGACGCGGCCGGTATCATCGCCTTCGGCTGGGGTCTGGGATCGTATCGCTTCGACCGCTTCAAGGCCGGCAATGGGCGGGTAGCCGCACAGCTTGAATGGCCGGCAGCCGCAGCAAGGGCGGTTGTGGAACGCGATCTTTCGGCGACCTTCATGGTCCGGGATCTGGTGAACGCCCCGGCCAACGAAATGGGCCCCGAAGAGCTGCAGCGCGCGGCCGAGCAGTTGGCGGCGGAGTTCGACGCCAAAATCACCGTGCTGATCGGCGAAGATCTCCTGACCAACAACTATCCGCTGGTACATGCCGTGGGCCGGGCCAGCAGCCGGACACCGCGCTTGATCGACATCACCTGGGGTGATCCGGATGCGCCCAAGGTGACGGTGCTCGGCAAGGGGGTTTGCTTCGATTCCGGTGGCCTGGACCTGAAATCGGCCGCGGGCATGGCGCTGATGAAGAAGGACATGGGCGGCGGTGCCCATGCTCTTGGTCTTGCGCGCATGATCATGTCCGCCGGGCTGCCGGTGCGCCTGCGCGTGCTGGTGCCGGCCGTGGAGAACGCGGTGTCCGGCAACGCCTTTCGCCCGCACGATGTGTTTCGCTCGCGCAAAGGTACCACCGTGGAGATCGGCAACACCGACGCCGAGGGCCGGCTGATCCTGGCGGATGCGCTGACCGAGGCGGCCGATCAGGACCCGGCCCTGCTGGTCGACTTCGCCACGCTGACCGGTGCCGCCCGGGTGGCCCTGGGGCCGGATCTGCCGGCGATGTTCTGCAACGACGAGAATACCGCCGGGGCGCTGCTGCGTTCGGCGGAAACCCATGACGATCCGGTTTGGCGGATGCCGCTCTGGGCACCCTATCGGAAGCGGCTGTCGAGTTCCGTCGCCGATACCTCCAGCACCGGGGCGGACCGCATGGGCGGCGCGATCATGGCGGCCCTCTTCCTGGAGCAGTTCGTGCCCGCTCGAACGCCCTGGGTGCATCTGGACGTCTACGCCTGGAACGATAGCGACACGCCCGGGCGCCCCCGCGGGGGCGAAGCCATGTCCATGCGGGCCGTCTTTGGGCTGATCGAAGACCGCTTCGGCGGCTGATCGCCCCGTCGACCACCTGTCGCGACGCTTGCGGTTCGGTGTCGATCCGCGGCACACTCGTTTCGAATTCGCAACGGACTCAATCGGCTCGGAAGGCACCTGCATGGGCGTCGATCTGAAGGTGCCGCAGGCGCTGGCATTGTGGGGCGAGGCGCTGGCCGAAACCGTGCGCCGCGATCAGCCGGACCTGTCGGCGCGGCAGATGGCGATTCTGCTGACCGTCTACCTGACCCAGGGCCCCCACACGGTGCGGGGCCTGGCCTCGGGGCTCAGTGTCTCGAAGCCGGCGGTGACGCGTGCGCTGGACCGGCTCGGCGGGCTGGGGCTGCTGCGTCGCAAGACCGACGATGCCGATCGGCGTAACGTGCTGGTGCAGCGGACGGTCAAGGGGTCTGTGTTCCTGACCGAGTTCGGCGAACTGATTACCCAGGTGGCCGGCAACATGGAGGCCGACCGGTGACCGAGCCGCCGTTTCGCCGGTTGCCGCGCATCGACGATCCCGATCTGCTGGCTGCGCGCGGCGACGTGGCGGCCGCCTACCTGCAGGGTGAGGTGGAGGCCCCGACCTATAGCGCCGGGGTCCGCCGGACGGCGGGCGTCGAGACCCTGCCGGTGCGCCGGCGCCCCGATCCGAATGCCTCCATGACCACCGAACTCCTGTTCGGGGAAACCTTCGTCGCCTATGCCGCCGATCCCGACGGATGGACCTGGGGCCAGGCCGATCTGGACGGCTATGTCGGCTATGTGCGCAGCGACGGCCTGGTGGACGGCGCCCTGGTCCCGACCCATCGGGTTGCCGCCTTGCGGGCGCATGTCTTTCCACGCCCGGACCTGAAGGCGCCGCCGATCGGTGCCCTCAGCCTGGGTTCCCGGGTGGCGGTGCGGGCTTGGGCGGACGGCTACGCCGAGATCCGCCCCGGCGGCTGGGTGTCGACGGTCGCCCTGGGGCCGCCGGATCCGCAGGCCGCCGACTATGTAGCCGTCGCCGAGCGCCTGATGGGCGTGCCGTATCTGTGGGGCGGCCGGTCGAGCGCCGGCCTCGACTGTTCCGGCTTGGTTCAGCTTGCCCTGTCGGAGAGTGGTGTTCCGGCGCACCGGGACAGCCATGTGCAGGAGAAATCCCTCGGCCAACCCGTGGAGTGCCGGCAACCGGGCAGTTTCCGGCGGGGCGATCTCGTGTTCCTGCCTGGGCATGTGGGCATGATGTGGGACGACGCGCTGCTGCTGCACGCCAACGCGACCGCCATGGCGGTGTCCGTGGATCCGGTCGAACTGGTGGCCGCCCGGGTCGAGGCGACGGACGGCATGGGCATCAGCAGCGTTCGGCGGCTCGCCGGTTACGGCGCGGGCGATTGATCGCGCCTTTCCGGATGCGTCTTGCGACCCCGCTACCTTTGGCGCAGGTTTCGCTAGCGTAGCGTTTCGTTTCTTGCCGGAGACAGCCCGTGGCCGACATCGCATCCGTGGCGGCAGGCAACCTCCTGTCCCCGATGGTTCTGTTCTTCGCGCTGGGCTTCCTGGCGGCGACCGCGCGCTCCGACCTGCAGGTGCCGGAGGCGGTGGCCAAGGCCATGGCGCTCTATCTGATGATGGGCATCGGCTTCAAAGGCGGTGTGGAGCTGAGCCGATACGGGGCGGACGCCACGCTGCTGGCGGCGATCGTCGCTGGTGCGGTGCTCAGCGGACTGCTGCCGCTGCTGGCCTTCGGGCTGCTGCGCATCCTGACGCGCCTGTCGCGCATCGACTCCGCAGCGGTGGCGGCGCATTACGGATCCATCAGCGTGGTGACCTTCGTCGCCGGGTCGGAGTTCCTGCACCTGCTCGGCGTTCGTTACGAAGGCTACATGGTTGCGGTGATGGCGGTGATGGAAACGCCGGC
>JANQIU010000085.1 GCA_028281985.1 Alphaproteobacteria bacterium
CGCCACCCTGCAAGGCGGGTCGGTCACCGTTGATGGCGACGAGGTGATCGACAACGATCCCGATGTGGAGAACCCCGAATTCATCGCCGATGCGACCGACATCGAAGCGGTCAACGGCACCATCCAGGCGATCGACCGGGTGCTGCTGCCGATCGACCTCGACCAAGCCGTGTCCCAGCCCAGCATCGTCGACCTGGTGGTCCTGACCTCCGGCGAAGACGGGTTCGATACCAACGCGGACGATTTCGACCTGCTGCGCGAGGCGCTGGAGGCCACCGACCTGCTGGGCGTTGTCGCCGATCGGGAGGCCGATTTCACAGTCTTCGCCCCGACCGATGCGGCCTTCACCGCACTGGCCGTCGATCTGGGCTTCGACGGCGATACGGCGGACGAGGCTGCGGTATTCGGCTTCATCGCCGACGCGACAGGCTTCGTGTCGGCCGACCAGCCGGGCCTGCTCGACGACGTGTTGCTGTACCACGTATCGCCCGGGGCCAAGTCGGTGGCCGAGTTGCAGGACACCGGTAAGCTGGCAACCGCACAGGGCGGCACGGTGACCGTTCAGGGCACGACGCTGGTCGACAACGATCCGGATCTGAAAGACCCGAAGCTGATCGACGGGGCCACCGACCTGGAGGCAGTGAACGGCGTTGTCCAGGCGATCGACCGGGTTCTGCTGCCGGTCGATGTCGACGACGCGACACCCGATCCCCAGGTCATCAAGGGCACCTTCTTCCGCAACACGCTGACCGGGACCGATGACGACGACAAGATCCTCGGCTTCTCCGGCCGGGATCGCCTGTTCGGCGAAGGTGGAGACGACAAGCTCTTTGGCGGGCTCGGCAGGGACCGGCTGGACGGCGGCGATGGCGACGACACGCTGTTCGGCGGCCTTGGCAACGACCGCCTGTCGGGCGGCGGCGGCGACGACACGCTGACCGGCGGTTTCGGCCGTGACAAGTTCGACTTCAGCCAACTGGACGGACACGACACGGTGACCGATTTCGGCTGGCGGGACCGCCTGGTGTTCTCCAAGAACGACTTCGCGGACGCCAAGGAAGTGCTCGACGCGGCCGAGATCCAGGGGGCCGGCACCTTCATCGAAGCCGACTCCGGAACCGTGTTCCTGGTCGGCGTCGATGCCGAGCATCTGAAAGAGAACGACTTCCTGTTCGTCTAGCGCACCCCGCGTCCATATGGATGCGGAGCTTCCTGGACGATTTGCTTCAGCAGCAGTTGACGGGCCGCCGGACACGTTCGGCGGCCCGTCTCACGCCTCCGGGTCCCGGCGCGACTCGTAAAGCAAGACGGCGAACAGTCTGTCCGGGTCGGTCCAGTGGACGCCGCCGGCCCACCCCGCCGATGCCGCCAGCGCGTGAAACCCGTCGATCGTGTATTTGTGGGAATGCTCGGTGCAGATCCGTTCGCCCGCATCGAAAGCGATCTGCTGTCCCGCGACGCTCGCCGTTTGGGCCTTCAGGCTCTCCAGGTGCATTTCGATCCGGCTGTGAGCGGCATTGAACACCGCGACATGCCGGAAGCCGTCGACGTCGATATCGGCGCCCAGTTCGCGGTTGATGCGGACGAGCAGGTTAAGGTTGAAGGCTGCCGTGACGCCGTCGCGGTCATCATAGGCCGCCACCAGACGGGCCTCGTCCTTGATCAGGTCGACCCCGATCAGCAGGCGCCGGGCATGGGTTTCGGCGCGAAACCGCCGCAACAGCGACCGCGCCGCGTCCGGGGCGAAGTTGCCGATGGTCGACCCCGGGAAGAACACGGTGATCGGCGCCGTCTCGATCCCGGCCGGGGACAACGACGGCGGCAGGACGATCGGCGCGGTGAAGTCCAGCGGTGCCGGTTCGACCCGCAGACCGGGATAGTCCTGGCGCAGCCGGACCACCGTCCCGTTGAGGTGCTCACTGGAAATGTCGGCCGGCACGTAGGCCGCCGGCGCGTCCAGCGCGTCGAGCAGCAGCCGGGTCTTGGTCGCCGATCCGGCGCCGGGTTCGAACAGGATCGCGCCCGGGCCGATCAGCGGTGCGATCTCGCCCGCGGCTGCCCGCAGGATCGCCGCCTCGGTCCGGGTCGGATAGTACTCCTCCAGGTCGCAGATGGCGTCGAACAACGCCGAACCGCGGGCGTCGTAGAACCATTTCGGGTCCAGGCTCTTCGGCTTCCGGGACAGCCCCTCCAGAACCGAGGCGGCGAAATCGCCGCCGTCGGGGTCAGACATCCCGGGCCAGCCGCAGCCCGGTCATTTGCCACCGCTGATGGGGATAGAAGAAATTGCGGTAGGTCCGCCGCATCTGCGCCTGCGGCGTCAGGGCCGAACCGCCGCGCAGCACGAACTGGTTGGCCATGAACTTGCCGTTGTATTCGCCGACCGTGCCTTCCGACGGGCGGAACCCTGGGTACGGCAGATAGGCGGAGCCGGTCCATTCCCAGACATCGCCCCACATCTGGGTCAGCCCTTCGCCGCGGGCCGGTGCGGGGCGCAGGCGCCCGCACTCCAGGAAGGTACCGTCGGCAACCGGGCCGCCGGCATACTCCCATTCGACTTCCGTAGGCAGCCGCGCCCCCGCCCAGCGGGCAAAGGCATCGGCTTCGTAAAGACTGACATGACTGACCGGTGCTTCCGGATCGACCGGCTGGGCACCGCGGAGCGAGTAGGTCATCCAGCGGCCGTCCTTGCGCCGCCAGTAGCCGGGCGCGTTCCAGCCCTCGCGCTCGGCCGTCGCCCATCCGTCGGACAACCAAAGGGTCGGCGTCGAATACCCCCCATCGGCCATGAAGGCCAGCCAGTCGCCGCAGGTCACGGCCCGCGAGGCCAGCGAAAACGGGCGGATCAGCACCTCGTGGCGCGGCCCTTCGCAATCGAAGGCGAAGGTGGGTCCGCCATGGCCGATCTGCGTCGTCCCGCTGTCGAAGCCGACCCAGTGCAGGGGCGCGGCCTCGCGCGTCGGCAGCGGCTCCGGCGCGCGGTAGGCCGGCTGCAGCGGATTGTGGCTGAACACGTGCAGCAGGTCGGTCAGGATCAGTTCCTGATGCTGCATCTCGTGATGACAACCCAACTCGACCAGATCATGCGGCGCGTCCCCGGCGGCGATCAGCGATTCGACCGCAGCGTCGATACCCCGCCTGTATTCGACGATCTCTTCGACCGTGGGCCGGGTCACCAGTCCCCGCTGCGGCCGCGCATAGCGCGGACCGGCCTGGACGTAGTAGGAATTGAACAGATGCGCGAAGCGCTCGTCCGGCGTGGCATAGCCCGCGGCATACGGCTTCAGAACGAATTCCTCGAAGAACCAGCTGGTATGGGCCAGATGCCATTTGGTCGGACTGGCATCCTCCATCGACTGGACCGTCATGTCCTCCGGGTGCAGGCCGTCGACCATCGCCATGGTGCGCGCCCGCACATCGCCGAATAGTCCCAAGAGCGGCTGGGTTTCCAGGGTCTGGGCGAACAGCTTGGTCATCGTACCGCCTTCGCTCGTTTCCCGCGGACCACGGTGGCGGACCGCCCGGCAACCTTTAGCAGCTGTACAGCCTAACGGTTCGGGGCCGTGGAATGTAAGGGCCAATCCGCACACCGGCCGGTGGATTGCGCGCCGGCCGGGACCGGCGCGCTCCCCATTCATCGCCGCGTCTTCACCAGACACACTGTGACGAGCGACGCGATCACCGCGAACGTCGCCATGGCGATCACGAAACCGTGCGGCTGCCAGAGATCCATCGCGATGCCCGCCATGCCGGGCCCGGCGATCGACCCGGCCTGGTAGACCATCAGGAACGCCGCGTTGGCCACGGCCAGTTCGCTGGCCCGGACACGCGTCCCGAGAACGATCAACCCGACCGAGTAGAAGCCGAGCACCGCACCGCCGAGCAGGAATACGAGCACGAGGCGCAAGACCGCGTCCCCCATCACCGCCGCCGATCCCACTGCCAGAACGGCACAGGCGAAGCCCAAGCCGATCATCACCGCGTCGCGGGACACCCGGTCGCACAGCCAGCCGACGGCAAACTGCAGCACGATGCCGCCGACCATCAGCGTGCTGAGCAGCATCAGCCCTTCCGACTCGGTCCTTCCGGCACCGACGGCGTAGACCGGAAGCAGCGAGAAGTATCCCAGTTCGGTCACGCCGCCGGCGAGGCCGCCGACCATGGCCACCGGCGCGATCCGAACCACGGCCCACAGGCCGCTTTGCGGGTGGGGTTCCAGCGCGGGCGCCAGGTTCCACGCGGCGAGCAGCGGGACCGCCGTGGCGACCATGGCGGCGACGCCGATGGCGTAGGGCAGCAGCCCTTGGGTGCCGACGGCGTTCAAGACCAGGGGCCCGGCCGCGTAGCCGGCAAACAGGCCCATGACGTAGAGCGCCATGACCCTGCCGCGGCTCCTGTCGTCGGCCACCGTATTCATCCACGTTTCACCGACCAGCCAGGGGAAGGTCATGCCGGCGCCGATCAGGAAGCGCAGCAGGATCCACGCCTCCACGCTCTGGAACACCGGCATCAAAAGAAAGCCCAGACCGGTCAGGCAGCAGCCGATGACCATCGATTGGACGGCGCCGATCCGGCCGATGACCCGCGGCAGGACCGGCAACAACAGGAACACCGCCAGCGCCGGCATGCCGCCGGCTAGCCCGATCAGCCAGCCGGGCGCACCCCATTCATTGAACTTCAGGGCCGTCAGCGGATAGCCGACCCCGTAGGACAGGCCGAGGCCAAATGTCGACACGATCACGGCTGTCAGGCTCCAGGCCCGTTGCCGGGCGGTCATCGCACACGCCGCAATTGCGGTCATCGTCATCTCCCTCCTGATCACGGACCGGATCGATGGCGCCGGCCACCATGCGTTGATTTCTACGATGCAGAAATATAATCTCTGCGATGGAGAAACCAAGGTAAATTCTGCGATGAAGAAAATTGCCCATCGGCCGGGGCCGCGCGGCCTCTCGCCGGACGACATCGTCGCCGCGGCCGTGGACCTGATGGAGGCTCAAGGGCCGGACGGCTTCAGCATCAGGAAGCTGGCAACGAAGGTTGGTTGTGACCCGATGACCGTGCACT
>JANQIU010000096.1 GCA_028281985.1 Alphaproteobacteria bacterium
TGGCCTTGGCGACGCCGGCCGCGATCGTGCCGATCCCGGTGCGCGCGACCAGCTTGACGCAGACTTTTGCGATCGGATTGATCTGCTTCAGATCGTAGATCAGCTGTGCCAGGTCCTCGATCGAGTAGATGTCGTGGTGCGGCGGCGGGCTGATCAGCATGACGCCCGGGGTGGAATGGCGCAGGCGGGCGATTTCCACCGTCACCTTGAAGCCGGGGAGCTGCCCGCCCTCGCCGGGCTTCGCACCCTGGGCGACCTTGATCTCGATCTCCCGGCACTGGTTCAGGTACTCGGCCGTCACGCCGAACCGGCCGGATGCCACCTGCTTGATCGCGGAGTTCCAGTTGTCGCCGTTCTTGTCCGGCTTGAACCGGGCCGGGTCTTCACCGCCCTCGCCGCTGTCCGACTTGGCGCCGATCCGGTTCATCGCCACGTTCAGCGTGCCATGCGCTTCCGGCGACAGCGCGCCCAACGACATGCCCGGCGTGACGAACCGCTTGCGGATTTCGGTGATCGACTCCACGTCGTCGGCCGATACCGGGCTGCGCTGGGACCGGAAGTCCAGCAGGTCGCGCAGATTGATCGGCGGCTGTTTGCGGACCGCATCGGAATACGACTTGTACGCCTGATACTTGTCGGTGGAGCAGGCGTGCTGGAGCATGTGGATCAGGCCGCCCTCATAGGCGTGCCGTTCGGCCCCGCGCCGGTAGCGGTAGAAGCCGCCGATCGGCAGCGTCACCACATCCTCGTCGAACGCCCGGCGGTGCAGGTCGATCACCTTCTTCTGGATGCCCGGCAGGCCGATGCCGGAAATCCGGCTGGGCATGCCTGGGAACCGCTTGGCCACCAGCGAGCGCGACAGACCGACGGCTTCGAAATTGCAGCCGCCCCGATAGGAGCTGAGGATCGAGATCCCCATCTTCGACATGATCTTCAGCAGCCCGTCGTCCACCGCCTTGCGGTAGCGCTCCAGGCATTCCGACAGGCCCATGTCGCCGAACAGCCCGCGTTCGTGGCGTTCGGCGATCGCTTCCTGGGCCAGATAGGCGTTGACGGTGGTCGCGCCGACGCCGATCAGCACCGCGAAGTAATGAACGTCCAGGCATTCCATCGACCGGACGTTCAGCGACGTGAACGTCCGCAGATGGTGTTCGACCAGATGCGTGTGGATGGTGCCGGTGGCCAGGATCATCGGCGTAGCCACCCGGTCGCCGCCGCACCGCTCGTCGGTCAGGATGATATGGGTGGCGCCGCCGCGCACCGCGTCCTCCGCCTCCCGGCAGGCGCGGCGCAGGGCGTCGCTCATCGCGTTCGCCCCGACGGCCGGGTCGAAGGTGCAGTCGATCTCCGCCGCCGTGGGACCCATGAACTCGCGCATGGCCCGGTAACCGGCATTGGTCAGCACCGGGCTTTCCAGTTGCAGCAGATCGCACTGGGTGGCGTCCTCGTCCAGGACGTTGCCCAGGTTGCCCAGCCGGGTGCGCAGGCTCATCACCCGGCGTTCGCGCAGCGAATCGATGGGCGGGTTGGTGACCTGGCTGAAGTTCTGCCGGAAGAAATGGTGCAGGCCGCGATAGCGCTCGGACAACACTGCGATCGGCGCGTCGTCGCCCATCGACCCGACCGGCTCCTTGGCGTCCTCGACCATGGGCTGCAGGATCAGTTCGAGATCCTCCATGGTGACCCCGCAGGCCAGTTGGCGGCGCAGCAGGTCTTCGCGGCTGAAGGTGCGGGCCTCGCTGCCGGCCGTCTCGATGACCGTGTCCAGCTGCTTGACCCGGTCGACCCAGTCACCGAACGGGGCCAGGCCCGCCACCAGGTCCTTGAGCTCGCCATCGTGGAACAGCCGACCCTGGGTCAGGTCGACGGCGATCATCTGGCCGGGGCCCAGGCGGCCCTTTTCCACCACCCGGGATTCGTCGACCTTGACCATCCCCGTCTCGGACCCGGCGATCAGCAGCCCGTCGTCCATCAAGGTGTAGCGCATCGGCCGCAGACCGTTACGGTCCATGCCCGCCATCACCCACTGGCCGTCATAGACCGCGATCGCCGCCGGCCCATCCCACGGTTCCAGCACCGAATTGACGTACGAAATCAGGGCCTTGTGTGATTCCGGCATCATCTTGTTGGCCAGGAGCGCTTCCGGGATCAACAGCGTCTTGACCATCGGTGCACAGCGACCGGCCCGGCAGGTCAGCTCGAAAACGGCGTCCAGCGCGGCGCTGTCCGAACTGCCGGGCTGGATGATCGGCTTGATGTCGTCGACGAAATCCCCCAGCGCCTCGTGTTCCATGCGGGTTTCGTGCGCCCGCACCCAGTTGACGTTGCCCTTCAGCGTGTTGATCTCGCCGTTGTGGGCCAGCATGCGAAACGGCTGGGCCAGACGCCAGGTCGGGAACGTGTTGGTGGAATAGCGCTGGTGGTAGATGGCGAAGTTAGAGATGAAGCGCTCATCCAGAAGGTCGGGGTAAAACGCGGTCAACTGTTCCGCCAGGAACATGCCCTTGTAGATGATCGACCGGCAGGACAGCGAGCAGATGTAGAAGTCGTTGATGCTGGCAAGCTGGGCCTGCTTTTCGATCCGCCGACGGATGACGTAGAGGTCGCGCTCGAACTCGTCCTCGGTCACGCCGCGGTTGTTGGCGATCATGATCTGTTCGATTTCCGGCCGGGCGGCGTTGGCCTTCTCGCCGATGATGTCGACGTCGATGGGCACCTGGCGCCAGCCGTAGATGTAGTAGCCCAGGCTCAGGATCTCCGCCTCGACGATGCAGCGGCAGCGCTCCTGGGCCTCATAGTCGGTGCGCGGCAGGAACACCATGCCGACCGCCATCGGCGTCTCGTCGGCCACATGGCCGGTGCGCGCCACGTGTTCCTTGAAGAATTCCTGGGGGATCTGGACGTGGATGCCGGCGCCGTCGCCGGTCTTGCCGTCGGCGTCGACCGCCCCCCGGTGCCAGACTGCCTTCAGGGCATCGATCCCGGCCTGTACCACCGACCGGCGCGGCTGGCCGTCGACAGAAGCGACGAAGCCGACGCCGCAGGCATCATGCTCGTCTTCCGGGCGATAGGCGCCGGCCGCGATCAGCCGCGCGGCATTTGATTGCCAATCCGAAACGAAGCGCTCGCCGGCGGTCTGCTCTGTGCCGGTGGGGGTGTATGTCTTGGTCATCGATCAGTCTCCTGGCCGGAGGCAACAGCGGCTTCGAGCACCGCTCCGCGGCACATACGGTTGTCGGCGTCCGTCATTTCGGTGCCGGAAGGCCATAGATCTCGGTCATCGCCCTGGTGATGGCGGCTTCCGTCGCCGCGGCCAGGATCGCTTCCTGCTGCGGTATGGTTTGCTCGAAGTATTCGATCATCATCGCTTCCTGGGTTTCCAGAATGCGCTTGCCGATCGGCGTTTCGTACATACGGAGCAGCTCGGCGACCCCTGCCTCGCCGAGATACTTGTAGTGTACCTCCACCAGCGCATCGATCGACGCGACGTACAGGTCCGCCAGATACGGCTCGGTCTCTTCGCCCAGTATCCGCATCATCTCCGCCAGCATATCCTCGGGAATGCCGGGGATGGAGATCGGCGGCACCGCGCTGTTGCCGGCCAGGCCAAGGCCGTGGCGCTGCATCTCCGGCGTATAGAGCGCCTCGATCAGCGGCCGGAAACCGGCGGGGTCGCCGGTCGGCGGCTGCTGGGCCGGCGCCCGGACGGCCCAGCCAACGGCGATCCCGGCCATCGCGGCGATCGGGATGCCGACCAGAAGCGAGCGGCGGTTGCCCATGTCCGATTGTCCCGGTGTTAGGCGGCGGCCAGGGTTTCCGCCGGCTGGCCCGGCTTGCCGGTTGCCTTGGCCTGCAGGTAGCCGTGCATGGCCGCCGCCGCGTCGCGGCCGTCGCGGATGGCCCAAACCACGAGCGATGCGCCGCGGACGATGTCGCCGGCGGCGAACACGCCGTCCAGATTGGTCATCATCGTCTTCCAGCTGACGCCGACGGTGCCCCAGCGGCTGACCTTCAGCGCCGGTTCGCCGAACAGGACCGGCAAGTCCTCCGGATCGAAGCCCAGGGCCTTGATCACCAGATCGGACCCCAGGTTGAAACCGGAATCGTCGATCACCTGCGGGACCTGTCGGCCGGTGGCGTCTGCCGGGCCCAGATGCATCCGCACGGCCCGCACCGCCGAGACGGCCGCGTCGCCCTGGAAGGCCTCCGGTGCCGCCTGCCACAGGAACTCGACGCCTTCTTCCTCGGCGTTCGCCACCTCCCGCTGGGATCCCGGCATGTTGGTCCGGTTGCGCCGGTAGAGGCAGGACACCGAGACCGCGCCCTGGCGCACGGCGGTGCGCACACAGTCCATGGCGGTGTCGCCGCCGCCGATGACCGTCACCCGCTTGCCCGCGGCGTTCAGCCGCCCGTCGTCGAACGCCGGCACGGTGTCGCCAAGACCGGCACGGTTGCTGGCCGTCAGGTAGTCCAGTGCCTGGACGATGTTGCCCAGCCCGACGCCGGGGGCCTTCAGCTCGCGCGCCTTGTAGACGCCGGTGGCGATCAGCAGGGCATCGTGCCGGCTGCGCAGGGTCGCCAGATCGGCGTCGCGGCCGATTTCAAAGCCCATATGGAAGTGGATCTTGCTGTCGGCCAGGCGCTGGGTCCGGCGTTCCACCACTTCCTTTTCCAGCTTGAAGTTGGGGATCCCGTAGATCAGCAGGCCGCCGGCGCGGTCGTAGCGGTCGTAGACATGCACCTGATAGCCGCGGCGCCGCAGCTCTTCCGCCGCGGCCAGCCCGGCCGGCCCGGCACCGATGATGCCGACCGACTGGTCCCGTTCCCGGGGCGGAACGACCGGCTTGATCCAGCCTTTTTCCCAAGCGGTGTCGGTGATGTACTTTTCGATCGAGCCGATGGTCACCGTACCGTGGCCGGCCTGCTCGATGACGCAGTTGCCCTCGCACAGCCGATCCTGCGGACAGATGCGGCCGCAGACTTCCGGCATGTTGTTGGTGGCCGACGACACCTCGTAGGCTTCCTGCAGGCGCCCCGCCGCCGTCAGCATCAGCCAGTCGGGTATGTTGTTGTGCAGCGGACAATGGACCTGGCAGAACGGCACCCCGCATTGCGAGCAGCGGCTCGACTGCTCGGCCGCCTTGGCGGCCGCATACTCGCCGTAGATTTCCTGCCAGTCGTCGCGGCGTTCGTCGGCGGGACGCTTGGCCGGCATTTCATGTGCCGTGTTCGTGAACTTCAGCATCCGCTGGCTCATGGCGGCGGTCTCCCCTAACGGGCCGGCGGCGTGTGCCGCTGACACAGGCGCGGTCGCCCGGGCAAGGCCAGGCAACCGCGCGACACCGGCCGTCTAGCCTATTCCCATGCGTCTGGCGAGGGAAAAATCGGCCGATATGGAAGTTACCCTGACCTAAATCGTCGGCGTCGCGACCGGAACGAAAATTTCGCGGCAGCGGCTCGTATTTGTCACCGGATGTTTAGTCCCGGATCGGCCCTAACTGTCCATCGGCCGACCTACGACATGTTGTGACGACGGGTAGGATCGGCTGCTATAAGCACCACATCTCGGATATCCCGCTGACGGAGCCCACCGGCTTTGCCCCTCCTGCACCTGGTGGTCATCGCCCTTGTCCAGGGCATCACCGAGTTCCTGCCGATCAGTTCCAGCGCCCATCTGGTCCTGGTGCCCTATGTCACAGGCTGGCAGGACCAGGGCCTGGTGATCGACGTCGCCGTGCATGTCGGCACGCTGCTAGCGGTGATGATCTACTTCCGGCGCGACATCCTGGCCATGGTCGTCGGGGTCCTGCGGCTGGTGACGGGCCGCGGCGGGCCGGGCGCCCGGTTGGCCGGGATGGTCGTCGTCGCCTCAATCCCGGCTTTCGCCGCCGGCCTGGCGATCCACGAATTCGCGCCGACGCTGCTGCGCTCGGTGGAGGTGATCGCCTGGGCCACCCTGGGCTTCGGCATCCTGCTATGGGTTGCCGACCGTTGGGGGGCGCTGCGCCGGGGCGTGGACGACATCGGCTTCGGCGGGGCGATTTTCATCGGCCTGTTCCAGGCGTTGGCCCTGATCCCGGGCACCAGCCGGTCGGGCATCACCATGACCGCCGGGCGGCTGCTGGGCATGACCCGGCCGGAAGCCGCCCGCTTTTCGCTGCTGCTGTCCGTGCCGGTGATCCTGGGCGCTGGCGCGTTGGCGGCGCTCGACCTCGCCGAAGCCACAGACCCGCAGCTGACCGGCGACGCATTGCTGGCCGGGGCGCTGGCCTTCGTTTCCGCCCTGGCGGCGATCCATGTGCTTCTGCTGTGGCTGCGGCGCGCGGGCTTCGGCCCCTTCGTCGTCTATCGGATCGTGCTGGGGGTCATTCTGCTGGCGCTGGTCTACGGCGTCTTCTGACCGTGTGGGGAGTTCCGTGATGCACCGGTCCGCCGATACCGCCGCCGGCACCTTAGAGAGCCTGGCCATCGACAGCACCGCGCTGGCTGGCAACCTGCTGGGCGACCCCAGCCGGCGGCGCGTCGATGTCTACCTGCCGCCGGGCCACGATGGGCGCGGCCTGCCGCTGCTGGTGGATCTGGTCGGCTACACGGCGGGCGGCCCGTCCCACACCAATTGGCGTGCCTTTACCGAGAACGTGCCGGAGCGGCTTGACCGGCTGATCGCCGACGGCGCCATGCCGCCGGTGGTTTGCGCCTTCCCGGACTGCTTCACGCGGCTGGGCGGCAACCAGTACATCAACAGCGCCGCCATGGGCCGCTGGGAGGATTTCCTGCTGCAGGAGATGCTGCCGGCCGTCGAGGGGCGTTTCGGCTGCGGCGGTGAGGGCCGGCGCGGGGTGTTCGGTAAGAGTTCCGGCGGCTACGGGGCCATCGTCCATGCCATGCGGCATGGCGGGTCGGTCTGGGCCGCGGCCGCCTGCCATTCCGGCGACATGGGCTTTGAATGGGCCTATCTGCCCGACTTCCCGGCCCTGCTGCGGCGGCTGGCCCGGCACGACTATTCGATTGTCCGGTTCATGGAAGCGTTCGAGGCGGCGCCGAAGCGCGACGATCGGGCGATCCACGCCCTGATGTCGCTGGCGATGGCCGCCACCTACGATCCCGATCCGCGGCAGCCCTTCGGCATCCGGCTGCCGGTGGACCTGCGGACGGCTGAAGTCATCGACGACCGGTGGGCCAACTGGCTGGCCTGGGACCCGGTGGTCCTGGCGCAGCAGGCCCCGGTCATCGAACGGCTGCGCATGTTGAAGGGCCTGTTCATCGATTGCGGCACCGAAGACCAGTACAATCTGGTGTTCGGTGCCCGGCGGCTGAACCGCCTGCTGTCGGATCGCGGCGTGCGGCACCGGTACGAGGAATTCGACGACAACCACAGCAGCATCGACTACCGGATGGACGTCAGCCTGCCGTACCTGGCCGCCGCCCTGTCCGGCTGAATGCCGGCCGGCGCCGTGCCGGTCCGCCGCGGCCGGCGGCTTCGGCCCGGGCCAGGGCCTGGCGGGTCCACAGGGACAGCGCGTCGAACTGGCCTGCCCGGTACACGTCCTGCCCAACATGATGGCCTTCCGGCAGCCGGCCCAGCGCCGGGAACGGCGTCGCACCGAACAGGTCGAAGCACCGGTCGTGGATCAGCACATCGTCCTTGATCAGCGGCCAGATCACCAGGCGCAGGAATTCCTGATCGACGATCCGCGTGGCCACGCGCCCGGCGACGAAGCGGCGCGCGGCCCGTTCCATGTCGGGTAGCCGGCCCGCCCGGCCGCCCCAGAGCCCCGCCAGGATCAGTTCGGTATGGGTCACCAGATCGCGCATGACATGGAACGACCGGCCGGACGCGATCCAGGCGTCGACCGCGACCCGTTCCTGCACGGTCAGGCGGCTGTCGCAATCCCGGCAGACGAAGCGGTCGACTTCCGGGTCGTTGGCCACCCGGAACCGCCAGAACAGGCCCAGCCGCCGCACCGGCTCGCGGGGCAGCGCGACCAGCACCGCGCCGGCTTCCGACAAGGCTCGGCGTGCCGGCGCGCCGACGCTGTCGTCGCAGTACACGCGGACCTGCCAGCCCGGATAGAGCTGCTGGGCCAGGACGGCATTCGCCAGCGCGCCCTCGACATAGCGCCGGTCCGTGCCCCAAAGGGAAAAGGCGATCACGTTCAACCGGCGCTCCGCCGGCTGTACCTGCGCCCCGGTTGGGTCCGGCAGGGGGATGGCGGGCGGACCCTGACAGGCGATGCGGTCCTTGGCCGCCAGCACCCGCCGGCCGGCCGCCACCGCATCGGCGAGCCGGCCAGCTCTCTTGTACGCATGGGTGACGGCGTCCAGCGCGGTGACGTTGTCCGGTTCGACCGCCATTACCTTCTCCAGCGGCCCGACGGCGTCGGCCGACCGGTCGACCGACCGCAGCAGCACGCCCAGATTGAGGTTCAGTAGCAGGTTGTCGGGGTCCGCTCCGACGCCCTGCTCCAGGACCGCAACGGCGGCTTCGGCATCGCCGGATTCCACCAGGAACCCCGTCAGGTTCACCCGGTAGGCCGGGTGCCGCGGTGACAGGTCCACCGCCTTGCGGGCGGAAGCGATGGCTTCGGCGATGCTGCCCGCCTCGGCCCGCAGAACGGCCAGGTTGGCCAGGGACGGCGCATGGTCCGGATAGACGTCCAAGAGACTTCGGTAGGCGGTTTCCGCCGCCTCGCGCCGGCCGGCCCGATGCGCGGCCAGCGCCTCGGCGAACTGGCCATCGGCGTCCGCCGCGGAATTGCCCGGCGCGCCACCGGGCTTGCCGGCATCCGCCATGCGGTCGGGCGGCGTTAGGCCGGCTGGTCGCGCTTGTCGGCGAACCGTCCGCCAGGGCGATAGACATCCATGTAGGACGGCAGGATCATCTCCAGCGCCGTCGCCTCGATGCCCAGATCGGCAAGGGTCTTTTCCTTGCCGGACACGACGTTGTCGCGCTTCAGCATTTCCACCTGGTCCACCGTCAGCGGCGGCTTCGGCAGCCATTCCAAGAAAGTCCCCTGCAGCTTGGCCAGGGACCAGGGGATGGTCATGAAGCGGCGCTTTCGGTGGCACTCCTCCAGCATGATCTCCAGCAGCTGCCGGAAGGTGTAGACCCGCGGACCGCCCAGCTCGTAGGTCTCGCCGACGCTCTCGGGCTGATCCAGGCAGGCCATGATCGCGTCGGCGACGTCGCCGACATAAACCGGCTGGAACCGGGTCAGCCCGCCGCCGATCAGCGGCAGGACCGGCGACACGCGGGCCATCTGGGCGAACCGGTTGAAGAAGTCGTCTTCCGGCCCGAAGACGACGCTGGGCCGCAGGATCGTGGTCTGCGGATAGTGGTCGCGGGCGGCGCGTTCGGCCCCGGCCTTGGACCGGGCGTAATGGGCCTGGGACTTCAGGTCGGCGCCGATGGCGGAGATCTGGACGAAGCGGATCGGCTCCCGGTCCAGGCAGATCTTGGCCAACCGCTTGGCGCCCTCGTACTGCGCGGCACCGAAGGTGTTGCGCCCCCGCTCGTACAGGATGCCGACCAGGTTGACGATGTAGTCCGCGCCTTCCACGGCCGCCCGGGTGGTGGCATCGTCCCGGATATTGCCGAAGATCGGCGAGACCTGGCCCACCGCGCCCATGGTGCGCAGAAAGGTCGCCCGTTCCGGATCCCGGGTGGGGACCCGGACCCGCCAGCCGCGCCGGGCCATGCGCTGGACGACATGTCGGCCGACAAATCCGGAGCCGCCGAAAACGACGGCGGTGCGTTCGGTGGGTTGTCGCCGCTGCATGCTGTTGGCCCCTGGACAGGCATTGGGAACGAGCCGATCGCTCCCGTCTTCAGTACCGCCGCGGGTGCCGGGGACGCAACGCTGCCGTTGGGCGCTGCGGCCAAGAATGCCGGGATCGGCGGGGCTGATGCCGGGCATCGACCGGACATCGACGCCCAATGACCGCGTAATCGACCCGTAATCGACATTGACAGGGTCCGATGTTGGGCCCTAGAAGACCGCCGCCGCGCCCAGGTGGCGGAATTGGTAGACGCGCAGGTTTCAGGTACCTGTGGCCGCAAGGCCGTGGAAGTTCGAGTCTTCTCCTGGGCACCATACAACGCCGCGGACCCGAACCCCGGCCCGACCGGGGGCAGCGAGTCGAGATGAGTCAGGTCCAGCCGCGCGTTTTCGTCCACAGGAACGATCTGCCCGACGGGTTCGAGCCGGCGCCGATGGTCGCCGTCGATACGGAAACCATGGGCCTGAACCACGGGCGCGACCGGCTGTGCGTGGTGCAGCTCTCCAATGGCGACAACACCGCCCATCTGGTTCAGGTTCCCCGCGGCAGCGCCGAAGCGCCCAATCTGGCGCGCATCCTGACGGACCCGGGCATTCTCAAGCTGTTCCATTTCGCCCGGTTCGACATCGCCGCCCTGCGCGCGGGTCTGGGAGTCATGACCGGGCCGGTCTACTGCACGCGGACGGCGTCGCGGCTGGTGCGCACCTATACCGACAAGCACGGCCTGCGCGACCTCTGCCGGGAACTGCTGGGCGTGGAGATTTCCAAGGCGCAGCAATCCTCCGACTGGGGTGCGGAGACGCTGACCGACGAGCAGAAGCACTATGCCGCAGGCGATGTACTGTATCTGCATCGGCTGAAGGAACGCCTGGACCCGCTGCTGGAAAGGGAGGATCGGGCGAACCTGGCCCAGGCCTGTTTCGACTTCCTGCCGTCGCGCGCGGCGCTGGACTTGGCGGGCTGGCCGGAGATCGATATCTTCGCGCATACTTGACGCCGTCCCGCGGCGTGCGTTTGCCGCGCCTGTGTAAGGATCCGGCCGGCCGCCTTGGGGTGACTGCCCGGTATGAGCGCTGCTGCCATTCCTCAGACCCAGATCCCTTCGCCCACCCATCGGGCCGACACCGACCAGGCCGCCGCCGACATCGAGGCGGCAGCGGGCGTGTTGCGCACCGAAGCCACGGCGCTGACCGCGCTCGCGGCGTCGCTCGGTGGTCCGTTCACCGACGCCATCGACCGGATCCTGGCCATTGCCGGGCGGGTGATCGTCACCGGTATCGGCAAGAGCGGCCATGTCGCGCGCAAAATCGCGGCAACGCTGGCCTCAACCGGCACGCCGGCTTTCTTCGTCCATCCGGGCGAAGCCAGCCACGGCGATCTGGGCATGCTGACCGTCAACGATGCCGTGCTGGCGCTGTCGAATTCCGGCAACACGGCGGAACTGGCGGATATCGTCGGCTACGCCAAGCGCTACGGGATCCCGCTGATCGGCCTGACCGGTACGGCGGCCTCGCCACTGGCGGAACGGGCCGATGTGACGCTGGTGCTGCCGCAGGCCCAGGAGGCCTGCCCCCTGGGTTTGGCGCCGACGACATCGACGACGATGATGATGGCGCTGGGCGATGCGCTGGCGATTGCCCTTCTGCATCGCCGCGGGTTCACCCATGACGACTACCGGGTCCTGCATCCGGGCGGTGCCCTGGGGCGGCGCCTGCTGATGGTCTCCGACATCATGCATCGCGGCGACGAACTGCCGTTGGCGGGTCCCCAGACGCCGATGAGCGAGGCCCTGGTCGAGATGTCGGCCAAGAGCTTCGGATGCGTCGGCATCGTTGATGCCGACGGAAGATTGATCGGCATCGTCACCGACGGCGACCTGCGCCGGCATATGGGCGACGACCTGATGGCCAAACCGGCGCAATCGGTGATGACGTCGGGACCGCGGACCATCCGGCCCGACGCCCTGGCCGTGGAGGCGCTTTCGCTGATGAACGACCGGGCGCCGCGGATCACTTGCCTGTTCGTCACCGATCAGCGCGGCCGGCCGACCGGCATCGTCCACGTGCACGATTGCCTCAGGGCCGGGGTCGCGTGAAGCGGCGCGCGCCGTGACCGACGTGCTCAAGGCCGGGCCCAGGGCCGGGACGCCGTCGACCGGCGGCCGGGACCGCATGGCCCGGTTCGCACCAAGCGCGGACGACCGACGCCGGGTGGGCAGCAGCTACACCTATTTCGTACGCGTAACGAAATTCCTGCTGCCGCTGACCGCCCTGTCCCTGATCATCGCCGTGGTATTGTGGCCGCGCCTGAACCCGGCCCCGCAGATCGAGGCGGCACCGGCCATCCAGCAGCAGATTTCCACGATGATCAGCCCGCGCTTCGTCAGCACGGATGCCGACGGCCGGCCCTACAGCATCATTGCTGCCGAGGCCGAGGAACAGCGCGGCGTCAACGACGTCATCGATCTGGTCAGGCCGGAGGGCGAGGTGACCATGGCCGACGGCCAGTGGGTGGCCCTGATCTCCGACTTCGGGGTCTACGACCAGCCGGCGGGAACCCTGCGGCTGGACGGCCGGGTCAACCTGTTCCGCGACGACGGGATTCAGTTCATCACCGAGCAGGCTTTCGTCGATATCGAGTCCGGCGCGGCCTGGGGGGATCTGCCGGTCATCGTGTCCGGCCCGTTCGGCGTCGTCCGTGGCCAGGGCTTCCGGTATGCCGATGAGAGCGGGCAGATCGTCTTCACCGGACAGTCCTTGCTCGTCCTGAACCAAGGGGAACCCGACGGCTCATGAGGCGGATATCGGTTCCGGCCACGGCCTTGGCCGCTCTGGCGGTCCTGTCCCTGTCCGCGCCGGCCGGCGCCCAAACGGGCGCGCCGCTGGCCGGCGGCGACGGCCCGGTCGAGGTCGAGGCCACATTCAGCCTGGAGTGGCACCAGGACCGTCAGGCGTATGTCGCGCGCGGCGACGCGGTGGTGCGCCAGGGCGAGGCGTCGCTGTCGGGCGACGTGATCACGGCCTACTACCGGGACACCGGCGCCGGTGAAACGGAGATCTTCCAGGTGACGGCCGAGGGCAATGTGGTGGTCGAAGACGCCACCAGCCGGGCCACCGGCGACCAGGCCGTCTACGATGCCGATCGCGGGATCTACGTGCTGACGGGCGAGAACCTGCGCTACGAATCCGCGGGCGACGTGGTCACCGCCCGCGACAGCCTGGAATACTGGGCGCAAGACGATCTGGCGGTTGCCCGGGGCGACGCCGTCGCGCAGCAGGAGGATCAGCGGGTCGAGGCGGACATCCTGACCGCCACCTTCGCGGAAGGGGCGGATGGCACCCGCGCCATCTCCCTGGTCAATGCGGTGGGCAATGTTCTGATCACCGACGGTGTGAATGTGGCCAGCGGCGACGAGGGCGTTTACGATCTGGAAACCAGCGTTGCCACGCTCGAGGGGAACGTCTACCTGAGCGACGGCGACAACACGATCCGGGGCGGCTACGCGGAAATGAACCTCGACACCGGCATGCGGCGCGTCCTGGCGGGCGATGACGGCCGTGTCCAGGGGCTTCTTATCCCCGGGCAGGGCGCGGTGACGCCGCAATGAGCCAGCCCGAACCGTCCGAGATCGCGCAGGGTTCGGCGGAACCGTCCGGCGAGGCCGAAGCAAACCGGCAGGGTCCGCGCCTGGTGCCGACCGAATCGGGTCTGGTCGCCGATCAGCTTGGCAAACAGTATCGCCGGCGCATGGTGTTGCGGAACGTGTCGGTGCGCCTGTCCCGGGGCGAAGTCGTCGGGCTGCTCGGCCCCAATGGGGCCGGTAAGACGACGTGCTTTTATTCGATCATGGGTCTGGTTCAGCCGGATTACGGCACCGTTACTTTGGACGGCCAGGACATAACCCTGCTGCCCGTTTATCGCCGGGCGCGCCTGGGGCTCGGTTACCTGCCGCAGGAAGCCTCAATCTTCCGCGGCATGACCGTGGAACAGAACATCCGTTCGGTGCTGGAAGTGACCGGCAGCTCGCGGGACGAGCGCGACGCCATGCTGGAAGACCTGCTGGCGGAATTCTCGCTGACCCATCTGCGGCGCGCATCGGCCATGGCACTGTCCGGCGGCGAGCGGCGGCGGGTCGAAATCGCCCGGGCCCTGGCCTCGCGCCCGCATTTCATGCTGCTGGACGAACCGCTGGCGGGCATCGATCCGATCGCGGTGGGGGAGATCCGCGACCTCGTGCGCCATTTAAGCGACCGCGGGATCGGTGTCTTGATAACCGATCACAATGTGCGGGAGACTTTAGATATCGTGGATCGCGCATACATCCTGCACGACGGTTTCGTGCTGATGGAAGGTGAACCCGCCGAAGTCGTTGCCCACAAGGACGTCCGGCGTGTTTACCTGGGCGAAAGATTTAGCCTCTAATACTTGTAAAAATGGCGCTTACGCAAAGACTCGACCTCCGCCAGACGCAAACTCTGGTGATGACCCCACAGTTGCAGCAGGCAATTAAGCTGCTGCAATTGTCGAATCTTGAGGTGGTGGCATTTGTCGAGTCTGAGCTGGAACGCAATCCTCTTCTTGAGCGTGACGAAAACTTTGATGGTGGCTCCGACCCGTTGCGCGACGGGGCGGTGCCCGCCCTGGACCGGGCGGCCGAACTGCGGGACAGCGAGCAGCACGACCCCTATCCCGCCGACCGGACCGGCACCGACCGTCTGGTCGACACCGGGGTCATGCGGGAAGACACGCCGCTGGACACCGATTTCGGCAATGTCTGGGACGGCGAGACGGGGCCTGCCGGCGAACCCGGACTGGCGCCGACGGATGCGGAAACCGGCGGCGAGGGGCTGTCCAACTGGAACCAGCGCGGCCCGGCGCCGGCCGACGACGACCGCCCGTTCGACGCCACGCTGGCCGCCGACGAAAGCCTGCGGGACTATCTGATCGGCCAGGTCAATCTGGAACTGGACGATCCGGGTGACCGGCTGATCGCCGTGACCCTGGTCGATCTGCTGGACGATGCCGGGTACCTGACTGCCGATCTGGACGTGGTGGCCGATCAACTCACCTGCCCGCGCGAACGGGTGGACGCGGTTCTGGCCCGCCTTCAAGGGTTCGAACCCGTCGGCATCTTCGCCCGCAGTCTGACCGAATGCCTGGCGATCCAGCTTGCCGACCGGGACCGGCTCGATCCGGCCATGCAGGCCCTGCTGGACAACCTGGAGCTGGTTGCCCGGCGCGACCTCGGGGCGCTGACCCGCGTCTGCGGCGTCGATGCCGAGGACGTCGCCGATATGGTCGCCGAGATCCGGGCGCTGAACCCGAAGCCGGCGCTGGCCTTCGGCTCCGACGTGGCACAGCCGGTGGTGCCCGACGTGCTGATGCGGGCCAACCCCGCCGGCGGCTGGATCGTGGAGTTGAACGCCGAAACCCTGCCGCGGGTGCTGGTCAACCAGGCCTACTACGCGGAGGTCAGCACCCATGCCCGGTCCAAGGTGGAGCGGGACTACATCGCCGAGTGCTTCGCCACCGCCAGTTGGCTGACCAAGTCCCTGCACCAGCGGGCGACGACGATCCTGCGGGTGGCCAGCGAAATCGTCCGGCAGCAGGATGCCTTCTTCCTGCACGGCGTATCGCATCTGAAACCGCTGATCCTCCGCGATATCGCCGAGGCCATCGGCATGCACGAGAGCACGGTCAGCCGCGTCACCTCCAACAAGTTCATCGCCACCGCCCGCGGCATCTTTGAGTTGAAGTACTTCTTCACGCCGTCCATTCCGGGCGCGAACGGGGCCGACGCCCATTCGGCCGAAGCGGTGCGCTTCCGGATCAAGGCGCTGATCGACGGCGAAGCGGCGCGGCAGATCCTGTCCGACGACCGGATCGTGGAGATTCTGCGGTCCGACGGCATTGACATTGCGCGCCGGACGGTCGCCAAATATCGCGAAGCCATGCGGATCCCATCATCCGTGCAAAGACGGCGGGACAAGTGCCTTGGGGTTTGATCCCACCCCTTCCAGGAGAGTCGTCAAGCGCCGGCGGACAGGCCGGCGCCAGCAGACCGGTAGCCAATGGTAGCGGTTGACAACGGCTTCGCGCCCTAACAGCTTCGCGGCCCGCTGGCTCGACCGCGCCGCCAGCGGTGGCCGTGATCGTGTCGGGCGCGGCCCCCGGAACCGGACATCATCGATGCAGCTCACGGTCATTGGTAAGCAGATCGACGTTGGCGATGCCCTGCGCAGCCATGTCGGCGACAGCCTGGAGGCGATCAGCGCGAAGTATTTCGAGAACGCGATCGACGCCAATGTTGTCCTCTCGCGCCAGGCCCATCTCTACCGGGCCGATATCGCGCTGCATCCCAGCCGCAACGTGCTCATGCAAAGCAATGCCGAAGCGGCCGACCCCTATGTCGCCTTCGACATGGCCGCCGACCGGATGGCCAAGCGGCTGCGCCGGTACAAGCGCCGGTTGCGCGACTACAACAAGGGCCGCGACCAGGCGGCCGAGGCGCCGCTGACCGCGCAGGCCTATGTTCTCGACGCGGGCGCCGATGGTGCCGGCGACGACGACATCGAAGAAGCGGCGGAGCAGCCGCTGGTGGTCGCCGAGATGACCACGGAAATCGAAAGCCTGACCGTCAGCGACGCCGTCATGCGGCTTGATCTTGGGGGCCTGCCGGCGCTTCTATTCCAGAACAGCGCCCATGGCGGGCTGAATATGGTTTACCGTCGACAGGACGGGAATGTCGGCTGGGTCGATCCCCAGGGAACGCAGCAAACAGTCGCCTGATGGCCCGACCGGCCAAGGGTGCGAACGCGGACGCAGCCATGCTTGATCTCCTGGCCAAGGATGGCGTGATCGCCAATCTGCGGGCGTCCAGCAAGAAGCAGGTTCTGCAGGAACTTGCGCGGCATGCCGCAGACGCGGTCGACCAGAGCCAGCGCAACGTGTTCGACGTCCTGCTGGAACGCGAGCGGCTGGGCACGACCGGCATCGGGCGCGGCATCGCCATTCCCCATGGCAAGCTGCCCAGCCTGGACAGGGTCTACGGCCTGTTCGCCAAGCTGGCGGCGCCCATCGACTTTGAAGCGGTGGACGATCGCCCCGTGGATCTGGTCTTCCTGTTGCTGGCGCCGGCGGCGGCCGGCGCCGACCACCTGAAGGCGCTGGCCCGCATCTCACGCATCCTGCGCGACGATGCCTTGTGCGAGAAGCTGCGCCGGAGCGACACGCCGGACGCCATCCTGGCGGTTCTGACCGAAGGCGAACGCGCCCACGCCGCCTGACGGTCGCCGATCGATCGGGCCTTACACCGGCCCGGCCGGCAGAGGCCGATCGGTCAATGCACGTCGACCGGTTCCATGTCGTTCTGGACGATCAGGGCCTTGGCCATCGCCCGGCTCGCCGTGTTGGCCAGGTGGGTCCCGTCCGGCGCGTGGACCGCATAGACGGTTTTGCCGCTATCGTCCGTCGCCGTCCGCACGTATGCGATCTCGTTGATGCCGAACAGGGCGAAGTCGCGGATCGAGATGTCCCGGGGGACCGTCAGGGAGGTGCCCGTCATGATGCTGCTCTCCTTCACCCGGACCAGGCCGAACGCGGCCCTGGCGGGTGATCGCAAGGGGGTGCCGAACAATCAGTCGGCGCTGTCAAATTCCGTGTCTGCGGTCACTTCTTGACCATTTCCGGGCGCCCGGCGCCGGCGTTTGGTCGCGCCAGGATCGGTCAGGTCGGACATCAGTGAACCGGCCGCCTTCGCCGGCCGCTCGATATTGATCGTCCGGACCCGGTTTGCCGGCAGGGGCCGTTGCAGATCGACGCTCAACAACCCGTTGTCCAGCGAGGCGCCCACCACCTCGATCCCGTCGGCCAGCACATAGGACCGCTGGAACTGGCGGGCGGCGATGCCCCGGTGCAGGAACATCCGCTCGCCGTCGTCCGCCTGCTTGCCGCGGATGACGAGCTGGTTGTCCTCGATCTGCACCGACAGGTCGGCCTCGGTGAACCCGGCAACCGCCAGGGTGATGCGCAGCCGATCCTCGCCGATTTGCTCGATGTTGTAGGGCGGATACCCGTCGGCCGATGCCTTGGCGACCCGATCCAGGGTCCTTTCGAACTGTTCGAAGCCAAGCAGCAACGGGCTGTTGAAAAGTGAAACACGCGTCATCGCGACCGTCCCCTCATACTGAGCGAGAACTCCGGCAACGCCGGATGCCCGAATGCTTGGGCAGGGCGGCCCACACGTTGGCACCGCCCGATCCATCAGGTGGGCATCGGCTCCGGCAAATCAAGGACCGTCCCGGTCGGGCACCCAGGGGGGCGCCGGTTGGGGCGCCGATTGGCACAGGGGATGCTAGAGTAACGGCACGCTGCCGATCCTGCGGGACAGACCGATGCGACGAATACCCTGTTGGCTCCTGACGCTGGCCCTCCTGGCGACCTGTGGCCCCACGGCCGAGGTGGTCCAGGAACCGCGGCCGGTACCCGGCAGTTTCTTCCGGATCGCCATCGATGTGGACGAAAACGGGTTCGTCGACCCCGAGCCGGCCTACCGGCGGGCCAACGATATCTGTGCCGAGCGCGGCTCGGCCGCGGTCTACTTCCAGGGCGAGGATTTCGGCAACGACCAGCGGATCCTGTACTTCCGCTGCCGCTGATCTGAACGGCGGCCCCGCACTACACGGTGTCGGGAACCTCGTGCGCCCGCCCGTTGGCCCGCAGGAAGGCGGCGAAGGCCGGCAGCCGCTGGGCGACCCGGTCGTGATGGGCCCGCAGCGCGTCGACCAGGGCGCCGCCGCGCCCCAGCAGGGCGTCGCCCAGCCGGACGATCAGGCTGTTCGGCCAGGCCGGCTGTCGCATGGCGTCCAGCCGGCGGAAGATGTCGGTCTCGCGGCCCGGATTGCGCTGGGCCATCAACAGGGCGGCAGTCGCGGTCGACCGGGAGACCCCGGCATGGCAATGGACCAGCAGGTGGCGCACCGGCGCGTCGGCCAGCCGCTCGCCAAGATCGAGAATCCGCCTCACATCCGCTTCGCCGGGCACCATCATGCCGTGGCGTGGGGCGATGATGTCGTCGAACCGCAACAGGGTACGGTCGTGGGGCGGGTAGTCGGCAAAGACCTCCGGGTCGGGCTGCGCGGGGTCGATGATCGACACCACATGCGACACGTCGTTGCCGGCATGCTGGACCAGCTCGTCCAGCCCGCAGATGGAAAGTCGGTAGGGCAGCAGGTCCGGCGCAGGATCGACCCGGCCCGGCAACAGCGTTGCCATCGGTGTGGGTGTCGGAGAAACGGAATCGGTCATCGGGCAACCTGTTGTCCGTGGGGGAACGGGATGTGCGCCACGCTCTAATCGTCGGGCTGCGGCCGGTCTAACGACACTTCCATGACAAAACGGTGTCCTTGGCTACCGCCAGGGCAGCCGCCAGCCCACAATCCCGGCGATGACGGCCAGAAGGGAAGCGGCAAAACCGATGCCGGCGGAAACCAGCCCACGGATCATCGGCGGCCCGACGGTAAAGCCGTTGTCGACGACGAAGGAAAGCTGACCCATCCGCTGCGCCAACTCCCAGGCGAAGATCAGCAATAGGATCAGCGCCGCCATCAGGCTGGCCCGCCAACCGACGGCCAGGACCAGGCCCAGGCCGATCACCGTGACCACACCACCGACCCAGCCCCGGCTCGCCGCGATGTCCAGGCCCAGACCCGACTGGACGAGGAAGATCAGGTTGAACCAGAGCGGGCTTTCCCCGCCGCCGGCCTCGGGCCGCACCCAATACAGAAAGACGATGTGCAGGGCGATCAGGCCGGCCAGCGTCCAGGCGACGGGACGGGCCAGGGCGGCGGCGCGCGGCGCGACGGGACGGGTCAGGACGTGAACGAGGAAGTGGAGCATGGCGGGTTCTCCCGGCTCTGGTATCGGCGCGTCCGAAAGATAGGATCACCGGAACCGATTCGACGAGAGCCAATGCCATGCCGGAGGTCAGTCCCCATCCGTCGTTCCGCCGGGCGCTGGTGCTCGGCGGCGCCCGGTCGGGCAAGAGCCGGCACGCCGAGGCCCTGACCATGGCGGCCGGGCCGGCGCCCTGGGTCTACATCGCCACCGCCGAGGCCGGCGATGACGAGATGCGGGCGCGAATCGCCCACCACCGCGAACGCCGGGGCGCCGGCTGGCACACCATCGAAGCGCCGCTCGACCTCTGCGGTGCCTTGTCCGGCGCTGCTGACGCCGGTTCGTCGGTCCTGGTGGACTGCCTGACCCTTTGGCTGGCCAACCTGATGGCAGCAGGGCGCGACCTGGAGGCGGAGCAGGCGGCGCTGGTCGACACCCTTGTGACCGTGTCCCAGACGCGGCCGGTGGTGCTGGTTTCCAACGAGGTCGGTCTCGGCATCGTGCCGGACAATGCCCTGGCGCGAGCCTTCCGCGACGCGGCGGGCCGGCTGAACCAGGCGGTCGCGGCGGCCTGCGACCACGCCGTCTTCATGGCGGCCGGCCTGCCCATGGTCCTGAAGACGGCGGGCTAGCCGGCAAGCCACCAGAGCGTCGCCGCCAGCGTGAACAGCAGCACGCAGGCCATGCGCGACAACTGCAACGCGTCGTCGATGTCGGCGGGACCGGCGTCGGGCCGACCGCAGCCCATCCAGGCGTCCTCGACCCGCGTGTCCCCATACCGCTTCGGCCCGTTCAGGCGCAGGCCCAGGGCGCCGGCGGTCGCCGCCTCCGGCCAGCCGGCATTGGGGGAACGATGGCGGCCGGCATCGCGCCAGGGTGCCCGCAGCGCCGACAGCGGGCGGCCGATGGGCAACAGGGCGGCCGCCACGGCCAGCAGCAGCGCCGTCAACCGGGCCGGGAGAAGATTGACCGCATCGTCGAACCGGGCGGCGGCCCAGCCGAAATCGCCATGCCGGGCGGTGCGGTGGCCGATCATGCTGTCGGCGGTGTTGATCGCCTTATAGAGCGCGATCCCCGGCAGGCCGCCGACGGCCAGCCAGAAGGCGGGCGCGACCACGCCGTCGGACAGGTTCTCCGCCAGGCTTTCGATCGCGGCCCGGGATACGCCGGCTGCGTCCAGCTCCGTTGGATCGCGCCCGACGATCTGCGCCACGGCATTGCGCCCCGCCAGGAGCCCGCCCGACCGCAGAGCCTCCGCCACGGCCGCCACATGGCCCAGCAGGCTGCGCTGTGCCAGCAGGGGGCAGGCCAGCAGCGCCTCCAACAGCCAGCCGCCGGGAACCGCCCGGCAGGCGGCCGCCAGCGGCACCGTCACCGCCGCGGTGATCAGGACGATGGCGGCCAGGGCGGCAACGCCGGCAAGCTTGCGCGACCGGGCGGGCGCGCCTTCCCGGTTCCAGCGGCGGTCCAGCCACCCGATCAGCGCGCCGATCCAAACCACCGGATGGCGGATGGCGGCGTAGAGGCGCCGGGGATAACCCGCCGCCGCTTCCAGCGCGATCGCCACGGCGGTGATCGCCAGATTTGCTACCAGGAATCCCATATGCCAGAAGCAGTTGGCCGGATGACGTGGGGAGGGGGCGCAAGGGTTCGAATGGCGATGATGCCCGAAACGCCGCCGCGCGCCACGACCCTGCCGCATGGCGGCGACCTGACGGCGGCCCGCGCCCGCTTTCCGGATGCGCCGGCGCCGTGGATCGACCTGTCGACCGGGGTCAGCCCCTGGCCCTACCCGATCCCGGACCTGCCGCAAAGTGTTTGGTCGCGCCTGCCGGAACCGACGGCGGTTGCCGACCTGGCAGCGGTGGCCGGGGTCGGCTACGGGTTGCCCGTCGGCGCCCGTGCCGTGCCGGCGCCGGGCACGCAGATGCTGATCCAACTGCTGCCGCGGCTGCGCCCGGCGGGCATGGTCGCCGTGGTCGGGCCGACCTATGCGGAACATGCCCATTGCTGGCGCCAGGCCGGACATGACGTGGTGTCCGCGCCGGACCTGGCGGCGGCGGTCGGTGCGAGGTCCGCCGTCGTGGTGGTGACCAATCCCAACAACCCCGACGGCCGCATCGTTCCGCAAGTGGAATTGATGGCCGCGGCGGCGGCGCTTGCCATCCGCGATGGCTGGCTGGTGGTCGACGAAGCCTTTGCCGACCTGATGCCCGGCGTCAGCGTTGCCGGAGCCGCCGACCGGCCGGGGCTGATCGTGCTGCGGTCGTTCGGCAAGACCTACGGTCTGGCCGGCCTGCGTCTGGGCATGCTGCTGGCCGCCGACGCCCTGGCCGAAACCGCGGCGGCGGCGCTGGGCCCCTGACCGATGGCAACCGCCGGGCCGCTGACCGCCCAGGGGCCCAGCGCCGCCGCCGCGGTTTCGGCCAGGGCGTCGGCGGCCAGCAGCATGCCC
>JANQIU010000010.1 GCA_028281985.1 Alphaproteobacteria bacterium
CAGAAGTCGCTGGGCATCGAGATCCCGGTCGATGTGCATGGCGGCGATCTGGACACCGCCCACTACGAAGCCCTGACCGCCAAGGTCCTGGAGACCTTCCCGGGCATGTCGGCGATTGCCGTGACCCTGCGGGAAAGCAAGAGCGCCGACCACAACGACTGGTCCGCCTGCTTCCGCGACCAGGACGGCTTCCGGCTGAGCCGGAAATACGCCATCACCCATATCGTCGACCGGGTCGGCGGGGGCGACAGCTTCGCCTCGGGCCTGATCTACGGCATGCTGTCCTATTCCGACCGGCAGGCGTCGCTGGAATACGCGGTCGCCGCCAGTGCACTGAAGCACACCATCTCCGGCGACGTGAACCGGGTGTCGGCAGCCGAGGTCAAGGCGCTGATGGGCGGTGACGCCTCGGGCCGGGTGCAGCGCTAGGGCAAAGGCGGCAGCGGATACGCGCAGACGGTTGGCAGCTACCAACCTTTAAGGGTTTGACGTCATCCTGGCATACCACCATCGGGATGCCGTGATGACCGCATCGCTAGCGCGAACCCTGGATCGACCGCAGGCACGGCATGTCCCGTCCGTGACCCTGGCCCGGCTGCTGACGCAGGTGCCGGAGCCGGTGCGCGAGGGGTTCACGCCGGACCAGCTCGCGGCCCTCGATCAGGCGCTGGCGCAGGACACCGAGCGCCGCCACGCCGTCAACATCCGGATCACCCTGTTCGACTGGGTGTTCCTGGTCATTCTGGGCGGGCGCGAAAAGCGAAACCGACGGCGCCGGGCCGCCGACCGCGCCCGGCATCCGCTACGCACACTGGCCAATATCCTGTTCCTTGTCTGGGTCGCCGTCATGGGCCTGACCCTGGGGTCGGTGCTGCAATGGCTGATCTTCGGAAACTAGACGAGGCCATCCCGGCGGAGCCCCGCCGGCCGTGGCGGCCGTTTTCCGACACCCGCGGCGGCGCCACCCTGGAATACGCGCTGGTGGTCTTCGTCGTCTCGACACTGGTCGGCTTCGTCCTGCCGCATTTCGGCATATCGATCATGGCCCTGGTGGAGCAGGTGACCGCGGTTATCGACGCTGTGGTCTCCGGGATCGGACGTTGACGCCCGAACCGGTAAATATAAAGATATCTTTATGCTTGAATATCAAAGGCGGTCCGGCGTATAGCCTGCTGCAGATGCGGTAGCGGCAACGCGCGCGTTGCGCCGCGCAATCCAGGCGCCCACATGACCGCCCGGCATAGCGCCCTGCCCGCCCCCTGGAACATCAGCCCCGACACGAGGTAGCCCCATGCCCGACAGCGCCGTCTTCGCCGACTACAAGGTCAAGGATATCGACCAGGCCGACTGGGGCCGCCGCGAGATCGCCATCGCCGAAACCGAGATGCCCGGCCTGATGGCGCTGCGTGCGGAATACGGCGCGGCCAAGCCGCTGGCCGGGGCCCGCATCGCCGGCTGCCTGCACATGACCATCCAGACGGCGGTGCTGATCGAAACCCTGATCCATCTGGGTGCGGAGATCCGCTGGTCGTCCTGCAACATCTTCTCCACCCAGGATCACGCGGCCGCCGCCATCGCCGCCGCCGGCGTTCCGGTGTTCGCCTGGAAGGGCATGGACGAGGACGAGTTCTGGTGGGCCATCGACCAGACCATCGAAGGCCCGAACGGCTGGCGCCCGAACATGATCCTGGACGACGGCGGCGACCTGACCCAGCGCATGCACGAGGATTTCCCGGCACTGCTGGACGACGTCCGCGGGTTGTCCGAGGAAACCACCACCGGCGTGCACCGGCTGTACGATATGGCCAAAGCCGGCACGCTCAAGGTCCCGGCGATCAACGTCAACGACAGCGTCACCAAGTCGAAGTTCGATAACCTGTATGGCTGCCGGGAAAGCCTGGTCGACGGCATCAAGCGGGCCACGGACGTGATGATGGCCGGCAAGGTCGCCGTCGTCTGCGGCTACGGCGATGTCGGCAAGGGATCGGCGGAATCGCTGCGCAGCCAGGGCGCGCGGGTCATGGTCACCGAAGTCGATCCGATCTGCGCCCTGCAGGCGGCCATGGAAGGCTACCAGGTGGTGACCATGGACGATGCGGCACCCCAGGGCGACATCTTCGTCACGGCCACCGGCAATGTGGACGTGATCACCCTGGACCACATGCGGCAGATGAAGGACCGTGCCATCGTCTGCAACATCGGCCATTTCGACAGCGAGATCCAGATCGACGCCCTGCGCAATTACAAGTGGGAAGAGGTCAAGCCGCAGGTCGACGAGGTGGTGTTCCCCGACAACAAGCGGCTGATCGTGCTGGCCAAGGGCCGGCTGGTGAACCTGGGCTGCGCCACCGGCCACCCCAGCTTCGTGATGTCGGCCAGCTTCACCAACCAGGTGCTGGCGCAGATCGAGCTTTGGCGCAACCACGCCAATTACGAGCGGCAGGTCTACGTCCTGCCCAAGCACCTGGATGAGAAGGTTGCAGCCCTGCACCTGGCCCGGTTGGGCGCGAAGCTGACCGATCTTTCGGACAAGCAGGCCGACTATATCGGCGTCGGCAAGGACGGCCCGTTCAAGCCGGACTACTACCGGTATTGATGCCGGAGACCGGGCGGCACGGCCAGGCGAGTGGGTCGCGCTGCCAGGGGCCGCCGGCGACCGATGCCTTTGGGTTCATCGGATCGGCGGCCCGGTTGATCTTGAAATGCGATATTCCAGTGCGCACCTGTAAGTGGATTGAAAATTGCGCGTAGTTCGCGCGGACTGAGCGGCGCTCGTGGCGCGCCGCCGCGACGCGTCCCCGCCGGGCGGCATTCCCGTCTGCGGACGGGTGGTCAGCCACACAGCCTCCCGGCGACGGGCCGAGGAGCAAATTCATGAACGTTCTGGAGCTTCCCCGGACGCCGGCCGACGGCGGTCCGGTAAAACTCGCCGTGGTCGAGGAGTCGATGAACATCGACGTCGCCGATCATTCGGGCAATCCGGCGCCGTTGGGCCTGCTGGCCTTCGGGCTGACCACCGTTCTGCTGAACATGCACAATGCCGGTTGGTTTGCGCTCAGCGCCATGATCCTGGGCATGGGCATCTTCTACGGCGGCCTGGCACAGATCGTCGCCGGCATCATGGAATGGCGGAAGGGCAACACCTTTGCCACCACCGCCTTCCTGTCCTACGGCTTCTTCTGGCTGAGCCTGGTGGGCATCCTGACCTTCCCGGCGATGGGCATTGCCGTGGAGCCGGAACCGGCCGCGATGGCCGCCTATCTGTTCATCTGGGGCCTGTTCACCGCGGTGATGTTCGCCGCCACACTGCGGCTGAGCCGGGCCCTGCAGGTCGTGTTCGCCAGCCTGACGCTGCTGTTCTTCCTGCTGGGCATGGCCGACATCACCGGTAGTCAGATCCTCGGCACCATCGCCGGCTACGAAGGCATGCTGTGCGGCGCCGCGGCGATCTATGCCGGCCTTGCGCAGGTGCTGAACGAAACCTATGGGCGGACGGTGCTGCCGCTGGGTTTGGTCCGCCGATAACGGCGATCGATGCCGAAGCCGCACGATGAACACGGTGCTGTTCACCCACCCGGCCTGCGACGGGCATGATCCGGGTACGGGTCACCCCGATTGCCCGGAGCGGCTGATCGCGATCCGCCGGGTGCTGGAGGCGGAGGACTTCGTCTACCTCGACCGCCAGGAAGGCCCGGCGGTGACGGCCGACCAGCTGCACCGCGCCCATCCCCGGGACTATGTCGAGCGGGTGTTGCGGGCGGCGCCGCGCCGCGGTGTCGAAACCCTGGGCCCGGACATGGCCGTATCGCCCGGTTCGGTCCAGGCTGCCCTGCACGCTGCCGGCGCCGTCTGTGCGGCCGTTGACGAGGTCTTGGGCGATCGCCCCGGCAACGCCTTTTGCGCCGTGCGACCGCCGGGGCACCATGCGGAAGCCCGGCGGTCGCGGGGGTTCTGCCTGTTCAACAACATCGCCGTCGGCGCCCTGCACGCCCGGTCGGCCCACGGCGTCCGCCGGATCGCCGTGATGGATTTCGACGTGCATCACGGCAATGGCACACAACGCCTCTTCTGGGACGATCCCGGCCTGTTCTACGCCTCGACCCACCAGTCGCCGCTGTACCCCGGAACCGGTCTCGCTCAGGAGCGCGGCGGCGCCGGCAACGTCCTGAACGCCCCGCTGGCGCCGACCGCCGGATCGCCGGAGTTCCGGCAGGTCATGCAGGAAACCGTGCTGCCGGCTCTTGACCGGTTCGAACCGGAGCTGCTGATGATCTCGGCTGGGTTCGACGCGCATGCATTGGACCCTTTGGCCTGCCTGAACCTGCACGAAGGCGACTTTGCCTGGGTCACCGCCAAGCTGGGCGACCTGGCGGCACGCCACGCCGGCGGGCGGATCGTTTCCGTCCTGGAGGGCGGCTACAATCCCCAGATGCTGGCTGCCTGCACGGCCGCCCATGTTCGCGAGTTGATGGTTGCGCCGGTCGGGTGACCGGCGACAAACACGGGCGGCCTTCAGAGATCGATATCGACCCAGGCCGGGACGTGGTCGGAGGGCTTCGGCTCCCACCCCCGCGCTTCCCGCAGGATGCCGGCATCGCGCATCCCGCCCTGCAGCGGCGGCGTCACCCAGATATGGTCCAGGCGGCGGCCGCGGTCAGACGTCGACCAGTCGCGGGCCCGGTAGCTCCACCACGAGTACAGCTTCTGGTCGGCCGGCACGAAATGCCGGTGCACGTCGACCCAGCCGATGCTGTTCTGCCAGGCGGTCAGCTTCTCCACCTCCACCGGCGTGTGGCTGACCACCGACAGCATCTGCTTGTGCGACCAGACATCGTGTTCCAGCGGCGCGATGTTCAGGTCGCCGACCAGAATCGCCCGATCGTCCGCTCCGCGGGTTTCGGCCCACCAGGCGGCCTGGGCGTCGACGAAGTCCAGCTTTTGGGCGAACTTCTCATTGACCGCGGGGTCCGGCACGTCGCCGCCGGACGGCACGTAGATGTTGTGCAGTTCGGTCCCGCCGGCCAGCCGCACCCAGACATGCCGGCTGTCGTCGCGATCGCACCAGTTCAGGGGTCCCGACGCGTCGAACGGCAGGCGGGAAACGATGGCGACGCCGTTGTAGCCGGGCATCCCGTTGATCGCCCGGTGCCCATAGCCCCGCTCCTGGAACGGGCCATGCGGGAACAGCGAATCGGTGACCTTGGTTTCCTGCAGGCACAGGATGTCCGGCGACAGCTCGTCCAACAGCCGCATGACGAGGTCGATCCGCAGCCGCACCGAATTGATGTTCCAAGTCGCCAGACGCATGGCGGATCTCCTGTCAGCGTGGGGCGACCGGGGTGCGGATCGTGCCGACCCCGGCGACTTCGCCTTCCATCAGATCGCCCGGCAGAACGCCGGCCACGCCTTCGGGCGTGCCGGTCATGATCAGGTCCCCAGGCGCCAGATCGACCAGCCCCGACAGATGCGCGATGGTCTCCGGAACCGACCAGATCATATCGGCGATATCGCCTTCCTGCCGGACCGCGCCGTTGACCCGAAGCCGGATGGCAGCGGTGTCCGGATGGCCGCTCGTCGCCGCCGGCGCCAGCGATCCGATGGGGGCGGACCGATCGAACCCTTTGGCCATGTCCCAGGGCCGGCCTTTCGCCTTAGCCGCCTGCTGCAGGTCGCGCCGGGTCATGTCGAGCCCGACGCCGTAACCGAACACGTGATCGAGGGCGGCTGCTTCCGGGATGGTCCGGCCACCGTGGCCGATCGCCACCACCAGTTCGATTTCATGGTGCAGCTCGGCGGTTTGCGGCGGGTAGGGCATGGGCTCGCCGTCCTGCACCAGCGCATCGGCCGGCTTGGTGAAGAAGAACGGCGGTTCCCGGTCCGGGTCGGCGCCCATTTCCCGCGCGTGGGCTGCATAGTTGCGGCCGACGCAGTAGATGCGGCGAACCGGAAAGCGATCGGCACTGCCGGAAACCGGCAGGCTCGGCGGTTCCCACAAGGGGATGACGGTGCCCATGGTGTCCTGCTCTTTGGGGTTGCTTTGGGGACAGTCCCGAAAAGCGCGCTCAGGGCAGCGCGCCGGCGGCCTCCGGACCATAAACATGGGCCCGGAACGCCGCCAGGGCGATTGCCGCCGCCTGGTACAGGTCCGGATAGCCGTCGGTGTTGATCACCAGATCGTAGTTCAGCGGGTAATTGTGGCGCGACTTGAAGGTCTCCCAGAGCCAGCTCGCCCGCTGCTTGTTGGCCTCGCGCACGCGGTCGAACGCGGCTTCGTGACCGATGCCTTCGGCCGCCGCCAACCGGTCGGCGCACACCCGGTTGGAGCCGGTGACGCGCAGGCGGAAGATCGGGCGGCCGCCAAGGATCACGTGCGACCCGCGGCCGACAATGATGCCGCCCTTGGCGGCAATGGCGATGACCACGGCCACCAGGTGGCGGACATATTCCGAGGGTGAACTGTCGTTGGCATGCAGGAACTTGTGCAGCCATTCACCGGCCCGGGCACCGGCACGTTCGTCCAGGAAATCGATCGCCGACCGGTCGGCCGCGGCCGATTGCGCCACCTGGTCGACCAGGGCCTTGTCGTAGACATCGATCTTGAGTTCGTGCCCCAGGATCCGGGCGATCTCTTCGCCACCGGCACCGTGGTCGCGGGCGATGGCGATGACCGGCGGCCGTCCCGGATGGGCGAGCGGCTCCCGGGATTCCGCGCCGATGAAACTGAGCAAGGCATCCTTCGGATCGATGGTCATCGGTGACCCTTGTCGATTGACGGGAACGGCAGCCGCCTATCGCCGCGGCCGGAACGCCCGGAGTCTAGGTCGGATGGCCGGCGGGCGCCAGGATTGGCACGCCCGCGGACCCCCTGCCGGCCAGGACGGACATGCCGCGGCGGATGCACGCGGCCCATGGCCACCCCAACGCCGTTGACGCGGCCGCGGCAGGGAGAGCACATGGTCGGCCCCGGGCGGCGAGCCGGATCATGGCGTGCGTCCGTGCGAAGTCATGCGCCTGCGGATCGTCCGGCGGGCCGGGAGGGTGCGGGATGAAACGGGTGTTGGCCGCCACGGCGGTGCTGGCGGTGTCCCTGGCGTCGGCGGCCGCGGCACAGGACGTGACCTTGCGGGTGCACCACTTCCTGCCGCCGACCTCGACCACCCATGCCGACTTCCTGGTGCCCTGGGCGGAGCGGATCACCGACCAGTCGGCGGGCAGGATCGCCGTCGAAATCTACCCCTCCATGGGATTGGGCGGGGCGCCGCCCAGCCTCTTCGACCAGGCGCGCGAAGGCGTGGCGGATGTGATCTGGACCCTGCCCGGCTATACGCCGGGCCGGTTCCCGACGATAGAAGTGTTCGAACTTCCGTTCGTCGCGGGCAGCGCCGAGGCGACCAGCCAGGCGATCCAGGCGTTCCACGAAGCGCGGCAGCCGGCGGAGCTCGATGACGTACATGTGCTGATGCTGCACGTACATGCGCCGGGGACGTTTCACAGCCGGCAGCCGATCGCGATGCTGGAGGACCTGGACGGTCTGACCGTACGCGCGCCCACCCGGGTCAGCACGGCGGCGCTGGAAGCCCTGGGCGCGACACCGGTGGGCATGCCGGTCCCGCAGGTGCCCGAGGCCCTGTCCCGCGGCGTGGTGCAGGCAGCCGTGATCCCCTGGGAAGTAGCTTTGCCGCTGCGGGTTCATGAACTGGTTGAACACCACACGGAAATCGTCGCCGATCGAGGCTTCTACACGGCCGTGTTCCTGTTCGCGATGAACAAGCAACTGTATGAGGGGTTGCCGCCGGACCTTCGGGCAGTGATCGACGCCAATTCCGGCCTGCCCCTGGCCCGCGAAATCGGCGCCGTGTGGGACGCGGCCGAGCAGCGCGGCCGGCAGGCGGCGGTCGACGCGGGCAACGGGATCGTCAGCCTGACGGCCGACGAGCTTGAGCGGTGGCGTGTAGCCTTGCAGCCGGTCGTGGACGACTGGATCGCCCAGGCCGATGCCGCCGGCATGGACGGCGCTGCCCTGGTGGCCGAAGCGCGCGCCCTGGTGGCCCGCTACGATCAGACCCCCTAGGACCGGGAACGACCACCCGGCCGCATGATGTGATGGACGCGGGGATCGAATATCGGGTCCGCGACCCGATCGGTCGGGCGCTGTCGGCCCTGTCGGTCGGTCTGGCCGTGCTGGGCGGCCTGGTTCTCGTCGGGCTGACCCTGATGGTCGTCTGGTCGGTGCTGGGACGCGAGGTTCAGGAACTGCCGTTCTGGCCGGATTTCGCACCGTTTTCCTGGCTCGCGGTCGTCCCCGGCGAGTTCGAGCTGGTGGAGCTGGCCTATGCCGGCGCCGTCTTCTGCTTCCTGCCCTTTTGCCAGATGGCCCGCGGCAACGTGATCGTCGACGTCTTCACCGACCGGCTACCACCGCGGATCAAAACGTCGCTGCAACTGGCCGGCGACCTGCTCTATGCGGCGATCGCCGGGTTGCTGACCTGGCAGCTTTCCTTGCGTCTGGCCGATCACTGGACCGCCGTTTGGCCGGAAACCACGATGATTCTGCGGATCCCGGTCGTTTGGGGCTACGTGCCGGCCGTGCTGGCCAGTGGCCTGTTGACGGTCGTCTGCGCCTATACGGCCACGGCCTGCCTGCGGCGGGCGCGGCGCAGCGGGGCGTCTATACCGTGACCGCCTACCCGCGGGACATGGGCGCATGACCGGTGTCGACGCCGGGATCGCCGGCTTTCTGGCACTTCTGGCCCTCATAGTGGTGCGCATCCCGATCGGGGTGGCGATGATCGCCGTCGGACTGGGCGGGTACGCCGCCCTGCGCGGTTGGGAGTCGACCCTGGCCTATGTGAAGCTGAACACCTTCAGCGAGTTCTCCCGGCATTCCCTGTCGGTCATTCCGCTCTTTCTGCTGATGGGGGAACTGGCGACCAAGGCCGGGCTGAGCCGCGCGCTGTTCGACGCCGCCAATGCGTTCTTCGGCCACCGGCGCGGCGGCATGGCGATGGCGTCGATCGGTGCCTGTGCCGGGTTCGGGTCGATCTGCGGGTCGTCGCTGGCCACGGCGGCGACCATGGCGCGGGTGGCCATGCCGGAGATGCGCCGCCACGGCTATTCCGGCGCCCTGGCCACCGGATCGCTTGCGGCCGGGGGAACCCTGGGCATCCTGATCCCGCCCTCGGTCGTTCTGGTGATCTATGCCATCCTGACCGAACAGAACATCGCCAAGATGTTCGCCGCCGCCCTGGTACCCGGCACGCTGGCGGTCTTCGGCTATGCCGGTGCCGTGGCGGTGTATGTGCGCCTGCGCCCCGATGAAGGACCGACGGCCGAGCGCATGTCGGTTGCCGCCCGCCTGCGCGCCCTGGCGGCGGTGTGGCCGGTCGCCGGCATCTTCCTGCTGGTTGTCGGCGGCATCTATCTGGGCTGGTTCGTGCCGACCCAAGGGGCGGCGGTCGGCGCCTTCGCCACCGGCATCCTGGCGGTGTGGCGCGGCGGCATGCGGCTGGACGGGTTCGTGGCCTGCCTGCTGGGCACCGCCAAGACCACGGCCATGATCTTTCTGATCCTGCTGGGGGCCGCCTATTTCAACGCGTTCCTGTCGGTCACCGGGCTGCCGGCGGCGCTGGCCCAGCTCGTCGGCACCAGCGGCCTGTCGCCGATGGCGGTACTGACGCTGATGCTGGTGCTTTACCTGGTCATGGGCTGCTTCATGGACAGCCTGAGCATGATCCTGCTGACCGTCCCGATCTTCTACCCCATCGTCGCCGGGCTGGACTTCGGCATGACGCCGGAGGAAACCCTGATCTGGTTCGGCATCATCGCGCTGATCGTCGTCGAGATCGGCCTGATCACCCCACCGGTCGGCCTGAACGTATTCATCATCAATGGGTTGGCCAGGGACGTCCCGATGGCGCAGACCTTCCGCGGCGTCCTGCCGTTTCTGGCCACCGATCTGCTGCGCGTCGTGGTGCTGATCGTCTTTCCAGTACTGACGCTGGGGCTGGTGCGTCTGATGTTCCCGACCGGCTGATTACCACGGCAACAAGTATATCGACGACATCTAGATTACATTTGACAGAAAATAGTACCGATTTGCTTTTGATAAACTTGGTAAAAAGCCGCTAACCGGTAATCGTTGTCAGATTGTTAACGCCTCGCTGCTAGGGTCGGCATCAATCGTCGATCGTTCCGGAGGCGCCCTATGGTGTCCGTCAACAGCCAGGCCGAGATGCTGGTCGCCCAGCGCATGCTGGGGGTCAACCATTCCGCCCAGGCCCAAACCATCGGCCAGTTGGCATCGGGCAGCAAGATCGCCCAGACCGGCGCCGCACCGGCAGCCGTGGCGGTCGCCGGTGAACTGAACAGCGACCTGATCCAGTATCGGACCAGCGCCGTCAATGCCGGCCACGGCGCCTCGGTCGCCCAGGTCCAGCAGGGCGGTTTGCAGCAGATCGACACCGCCCTGACCCGGATGCGCGAACTGGCCGCCCAGGCCGGCAACGGCGCCCTGTCCGACGACGGCCGCGCGGCGCTGCAGGAAGAGTTCTCGCAGTTGCGCGAGCAGGTGACCGACCTGGCCGAACAGACCACCTTCAACGGCCAGTCCCTGCTGGATGGCGGCGCATCCCTGTCCTTTGCCGTCGGCCAGGACGGCAGCGACACGATCGACCTGGCCCGGCCTGACGCCGATGCATCCGCCCTGGGCCTCGACACCGCCAACCTGCTGACCGCCGGCGATGCCGCCGCGGCGATGTCGGCAATCGACGGCGCCCGCAGTGCCGTCAGCGGCGCCCTGGCGGATACCGGTGCCACGATGAGCCGGTTCGACACCACGGTCCAGGACATCGCCGTCCGCGCCGATGCCCTGTCGGCCGCCCATTCGGCCATCGCCGACACCGACCTGGCCGGCGCGTCGATCGAAAACAGCACCGCCAGGGCCTTGAGCGAGGCCAGCATCGCGTCGTTGAGCCTGGCGCACGCGCTGGACCGGAACACCGTCTCGCTGGTGGTCTGACCACGACGGCGGATCAGTCGTCGATCGGGCGTTCCAGTTCGATCTCGTCGCGGATCGGGATGCCGTAGGCACCCACGGCCGGGATCGACGGCTTGAGACGGCGGGCCGCGTCGACCGCGCCGGGCCACACGGCCGTCAGCCGAAACCCCCGGCGCTGGTAAAACCGCAGGGCGTCGAGGTTGTCGTTCGTGGTCACCACCCGCAGGACACGGACGCCTTGCCTCCCCAGTTCATCGACCAGCGCGGCGACGAGCGCCGACCCGGCGCCCTGTCCAGGTGTCTCGGCGTTGATCGTGATCAGATCCGCCGCATCGCCCTCCACGGCATAGGTCGCCATGCCCAATCGGTCGCCTGCGACCAGGGTCGGCAGCCGGCCGGCATCGTGAAGCCGGCCGCGCAGGGCAACCGCCCGGCCGCCCCAACTGTCCAGCAGCACCCGATCCGCCCACTCCCGGTCCTCGGGAAGGAGGGGCCGGACCGGGATCGCCATGGGGTTCAGGCCGCCGTGCGGGTGGTCCGGTGCCGCGCCCGGTCGCGGCAGGCGTCGCCGAACGCGGCGAAAAGGGCGCGGCTGTCCGGGTTGTCCAGGGCCCGCCATTCGGGGTGCCATTGCACCGCCAGGGCAAAACCGCCGTCGATCCCGTGCAGGCCGGCAACACGCACCGCTTCCACCTGGCCATCCGGCGATTCGGCCTCCACCGCCAAGCCCGGGGCCAGCCGGTCGATCCCCTGCCAGTGCAGCGAGTTCACCGTGGTTTGCGGCGCGTCGAACAAGGCCGCCAGCGCGCCACCGGGCGCCAGGCGCACACGATGCGACGGGCCGTACTGGATGGCGTGCGGCTGGTCCGCCGGTGCCCGGTGGTCCTGGCGCCCGGGAACTTCGTGCACCTTGGCGTGCAGGGTGCCGCCAAGCGCGACGTTCAGTTCCTGGATCCCGCGGCAGATCGCCAGCAGCGGCAGGCGGGCCGCCAGCGCGGCACGGATCAACGGCAGCGTCGTCCGGTCCCGGTCGGGGTCGGGGTAGTCGTCCGCCGCGGTCGGCCCGCCGCCATAATGCGCGGGTTCGACATTGGACAGGCTGCCGGTCAGCAACAGACCGTCCAACCGCCCGATCAGGTCCGCGGGATCCAGCGCCTCGCCCAGGGCCGGGATCAGCAGCGGCAGGCCGCCCGACGCCTCCGATACCGCGCGGACATATTTATCGCCGGCGGCATGGAAGGCATGTCCCTCGACCTGCTTCACGCAGCAGGTGACGCCAATGGTGGGCAGGGTCATGGCGGGTTCCTTCCGGGTGGGCGACCGGTGCGACATTGCATGTATTTGCCAACCGGCACCGTCGAGGCAAGGTCAGCAAGCCGTGATTGGGATTGTCCGCCGACCTGCCGCATATGCCCCCCATGGAAAGCTCTGTCGAAACGCTGCTGCAATTCAAGCTGGTCGCCATCGGCACCTGGCTGCTGCTGATCCTGACCCTGGAGCGTCTGGCCCCGGCCCTGCCGCCGCCGACCAACGAGGGCCGGCACGGCTGGCGCCGGCTGATGCGCAACGGTGTCCTCTGGCTGGCCAATACCGGCCTGTCGCCCCTGGTGATCATCCCGGTGTCGGTTTGGGCGGCCGGGGTCGATCTCTGGGGCAATGTCGGCTGGTCGCCGCGGCCCGATTGGTGGTCGGGCTGGACCGGGCTGATCCTGGACGTCCTGCTGCTGGATCTGTTCATCTACTGGTGGCACCGGGCCAATCACATGCTGCCGATCCTGTGGCGGTTCCACGAGGTGCACCACCTGGACCGGCATCTCGACGCCACCACGGCGGTGCGGTTCCATTTCGGCGAGGTTCTGCTGAGCGCGCTGGTGCGGGCGGCGGTGATCGTCGCGTTCGGCATCCCGCTGGCCTCGGTCCTGGTGTTCGCAACCGCGGTGCTGATCTGCGCCCTGTTCCAGCACGCCAACCTGCGCCTGCCCGTCTGGCTGGAGCGGCCGCTGAACTGGATCATCATCACCCCGCGCCTGCATTGGGTGCACCACCATGCCGTGCGCCAGGACACCGACAGCAACTACGGCACCATATTGAGCGTATGGGATCGGTTGTTCCGCTCGCGCCGCACGACGCAACGCCGGCGCGACCGGCCGATCGGCGTGGAGAACCGCGCAGAACTGACCCTGGCCGGGCTGCTGGCCCGCCCGTTCCGCGGCGGCGCATGACAGAAGCGCACACAGTGCATCCTGTGTCATAAGAAATTCCCTTGATTTCTTAAGCGATATCCTCCACATACCGCGCTCCCGAGGTTTCCGGGTCCATCTGCTGACTGGGGGATAGCATGGCGAAGTCTGCCACTGTCTTCCAATTGGGGATCGACTTGGACCGCCACGACCGGCCGGCGTCCGGTCAGGTCGTGCCAAGCAAAGCCCATGCGGAAGCGATTGCGCTCGTGTCCGGCGCTGATTGTGCCGACGCGGACAAGGATTACTGGATCGAGGAGAACGGATGCCGGTTCGCCGGGCGCCATCTGATCGTCGATCTTTGGGGTGCGGAGCGGCTGGACGACCTGCCGCATATCGAGGCCACGCTGCGCGAAGCGGTCGACGCAGCCAACGCCACCCTACTGCACATCCATCTGCACCATTTCACGCCGAACGGCGGCGTTTCCGGTGTTGCCGTGCTGGCCGAAAGCCATATCAGCATCCATAGCTGGCCCGAGAGGGGCTATGCGGCGCTGGACGTGTTCATGTGCGGCGATGCCCGGCCGGAACAGACCATTCCGGTGCTGAAGCGGGCCTTCCGGCCGGCGGAAGTGACCATCGATACCCTGCGCCGCGGCGACGGTTCCGCAGCCGACCCGGCGACCGGGGAACCGCCGGGACGATGACCGCCTGGTACAAGGAAACGCTGCACGCGGAGATCGAACAGCATATCCGGATGGACCGCGTCCTGCTCAGCGAGCGGACCGGCCATCAGGATCTGGTGATCTTCGAGAACCCGTTGTTCGGCCGGGTGCTGGCGCTCGACGGCGCCATTCAGACCACCACCCGGGACGAGTTCATCTATCACGAGATGATGGCGCATGTGCCGATCATCGCCCATGGCCGCGCCAAACGGGTGCTGCTGATCGGCGGCGGCGACGGCGGTGCGCTGCGCCGGGTGCTGGAACACCCGGTCGACCAGGTGGTGATGGTGGAGATCGACCGGTCGGTGGTGGACCTGAGCCGGCAATGGCTCGACAGCATCTGCGGCACGGCGTTCGACGATCCGCGGCTGGACCTGGTGATCGCCGACGGATGCGCTTATGTCGCCGAAACCGACAAGCGGTTCGACGTCATCATTGTCGACTCGACCGATCCGATCGGCCCGGGTGCAGTGCTGTTCACGGCGGAGTTCTATGCCGATTGCAAGCGGTGCCTGACCCCCGGCGGGGTCATGGTCAACCAGTCGGGCACGCCGTTCTTCCAGGAACAGGAATTCATCGACGTTCAGGCACGGCTGCGCCGTTCCTTCGCCGATGTCTGGGCCTATGCGGCGGCGGTCCCGGCCTATGTCGGCGGCCAGATGGCGTTCGGCTGGGCGACCGACGATCCGTCGCTGCGGCAGGTCGACACAGCGGAAATCGGCCGGCGGATCGACGCCGCCGGCATCCAGGGCCGCTACTACGGCGCCGACATCCATGTGGGCAGCTACGCAAGGCCCGGCTTCCTGCGGTCCCTGCTGCCGACCGGCTGAAGCCGATCGGCGTCAGTCCCAGCGCGGGATGCGGAACAAGTCGCCGTCCAGGGGAACGCCGAACCGGGCGTCGTCCAGGAAGACGTCGGTCATGGCGCCCTGGGCGTCCATCACACGCCAGCGCAGCAATTGCATCGGCAGCTTCTGGAACGTCAGGGTCAGGGTTCCGGCCCCGGGATCTTCCGTCTGAACCACATCGACGACGAAACTGTCGGCGGATTCATGGAAAGCGGTGACCGTCACCTCGTCGGTGAAGCTGATGTCTTCGCGCACCACGAAATCGGCCAGGGTCGACCCGACGGGCACGTCAGTGCGCTGCTCAAGCTCGGTATCGTAGAAGGTCAACCAGGTGCCGTTGGCGATGTAGAGATACGGGATGGGCGGGTCGTATTCGATCCGCATCCGCCCCGGCCGGCTGATATAGAAGGTGCCGCGCGCCACACCTTCGGCGTCGGTCACCTGGGTGAAGCGGGCTTCCGCCGTCGTCAGCGTTTCCAGATAGGCTTCGATGCGCGACAACGACACCGTTTGCTGCGGCGTCAGCTCGGCAGCGATGCCCTGGGCGGCGGCCGGCGCGGTCGCGAAAGCCGTCAGGACGGCACCGGCGGCCAGTGATCGGATCTGCGTCTTCATGGCGACCAGAACATGGGGTCGGCGTGTGGCGGTTCCAGGGCAGCACCGCGATCAATCTGGACAACCGGCAAGGGGCCGTCACGCCAGGCTGGGCGCCCGCTGTTCGCGAACGGTCAGCAGCAGCGCCGCCCCGGCCACCCAGACCACCAGAATAGTCGACAGGCCCGCCCGCTGGCTGTCGAAGGCCGTCGTCACCAGCCCGAAGACGGCCGGCCCGACGATCGACACCGCGCGGCCGGTCAGCGCATACAGCCCGAACATCTCGTTGCGCATGTCCGGCGGCGCCAGGCGGGCCATCAGGGTGCGGCTGGCCGCCTGGGTCGGGCCGACGAAGATGCCCAGGCACAGCGCCAGGGCGATGAACGAGACCGGCGTTTCGACGAACAGCAGCGGCACGCCGAAGACGCACAGGCCGGCCACGGAGATCAGCACCGTGGGCTTCGAGCCGACCCGGTCGTCGACGAAGGCAAAGGCCATGGCGCCCAAACCGGCAGTGACGTTGATGCCGATGGCGAACAGGATGACCTGTGCGAAGTCCATGCCGATGACGCAGGCCGCGTAGATCCCGCCGACGGTGAACAGCGTGTTCAGGCCATCGCGATAGAGCGCGCTGGCCACGAGGAACCGGACCACGTTGCCGTAGCGGCGGATCTGCCGCAGCGTGCCGAGCAACTCGACCAGCCCCTGACGGATGGCCGCATTCGTGGCGATTCCGGTGGAGGGCACGTCGCGGGTGAACAGGAACAACGGCAGGGAGAACACGGTGAACCAGATCGCGGTCAGCACCGCCGTGGCCCGGATGTTGGCGGCATCTTCCGTCGGGATGCCGAACCAGGGCTGCTCGGGCTGGACCAGCGCCACCAGGCACAGGGCCAGGGCCGCCAGGCCGCCGAAATAGCCGAGACCCCAGCCCCAGCCTGAGACCCGGCCGATCATGCGTGCCGGGGCGATGGATGGCAGCATGGCGTTGTAGAAGACGGTCGACAGCTCAAAGCCGATCGACGCGACCGCAACGCAGACCAGCGCGAACAGCGCGTATTCCCGCGACGGCAAGGCAAACCAGAGCAGTGCGGTGGGCACCACCGCGACGGCGACGCAGACCGCCAGCCAGGGCTTGCGCCGGCCGGTGCGGTCGGCGATCGCGCCCAGAACCGGGCTCAGAACGGCGATCGCCAGCCCGGCGATGGCGATGGCGAAGGCCCAGAGCGCGGCCCCTTCCGACTGCTCACCACAGGATTCCCCGGCGTCGCCCCAGATGCCCTGGGCGAAATAGACGCTGATGACGAAGGTACCGACGATGGTGGCAAACGCGGAGTTGGCCCAGTCGTACAGGCACCAGGAGACGATGCCGCGCGCCCGGTCGGGCCGGTCCGGCGCCGCCGTGGGCGACGCCGCGGGCTCGCTGGCAGCCATCGTCCGGGATCAGGGGCAGCGGTAGGCGGTCACCCGGGCCTGGTCGCCATCCCGGGTGACCAGGGCGCCGAAGCGGTCGGGGGTCCGTTCCTCCAACTGCATGTTCAACTCATAGCCTTCGTCCGTCACCGCGCCGCTGTCGTCATAGGCGTTCAGCGACATCGACACCGCGTCTTCCGTCACCGACCACAGACCCTCGAGCCGGTCGTAGAGGACCGCGGTGCCTTCCGGATAGAACACCAGCGTGGATGCGCCACCGCACCCGGCGTCGGGGTCGTCCAGCCCCCAGCGGCCGATCAGGTACCGGCGTGTTTCTTCCGGCGATGGGGCAGCAGCCATTTCGGGCGCGGGCACGTCCTCGTCCGATCCTGCCGCTTCGGCCGGTTGATCCGGCCCGCTGGCCGGTTCCGGCAGGGGCAGCGGGGCGGGTGCGGCAACATCCGGCGCCCCGGCGTCCGGTGAGGCGGCGTCCGGTGCGCCAACGCCCGGTGAAGCGATGTCCGGTGAAGCGGGCGTATCCGGCTGTGGCGCGGGCGCCGATAGGACGGCCACCCGGTCGGCCCGATCGGTTCGCATCACGTCACAATACTGTCCGGCCGCATCCAGCGCGGTGCAGACGGCCTGCATCTGTTCCTGGCTGCCGCCGGCCCCCAGGAGCCGCTGAAACCGGCCGCGGTCGCCCAGGTCGATCGGCACCACCACCGGCTCGAGGCCGGCAAGCTGCGGGTAGCGGGCCTGCAACTGCGTCCAGCCTTCGGCCGCGTTGCCCGCATCGCGATAGGATTCCAGATGCACGCCATAAGGCCCGCCGTCGGGGACCGAAGCCGTGGCCGTTTCCCCCTCGACGGCCTCCTGATCGGCGTCGGGATCGAACGGCTCGAGCCGGAAGAACGCCCCGTCGAACCCGTTGATCAGGGTGCCGTCGTCCAGCGGGATGAATCCGTCGAAAAGCCGTTCGCCGCACAAAACGGCGACGACTTCCAGCATCTCCTGTTCGATCCCCACCTCGTCCGGGGCAAGGCCATAGGGCTCCAGGAAGTCGACAGAACTGATCTCGTCGACCTGAAACCGCGGCACGTCACAGCGATTGCCGCGCAGGCCGATCACCGTTTCCGACGCCACCAGAGCCGGTGCGCCGACATAGGCCTGTGCCAGATCCGCATCGATCGGCGCCCGCAAGGCCCGGGTCACGTCGACGGCGCGCCAGGTGCCGACGATGCTGTCCGGCGGGTCGCCGGGCTCGGCCAGGCTGATATCCTCGCGGGTGGCGCATCCGCTGACGGCAACACCACAGGCCAACAGCAACAGCGTACAGGTACTCATGCGTTGCATGATCACGCGCGCCTCCTCGCGTGGGCGAACACCACTGCGGACCGGACCGCCGACAATCGCTGTCATGGATCGGCTACCGGGGATCGATTCCGCTCCGAATCAATACTCTAGCGCAGGCCGGGTGTCATGACTCTGCGAAAGCGACGTAATGCAGCCTTGCGCAGGCGCGCAACCCGATCGCATCAGATCGCGGCGGCCATGCCCCGCAGGCGGCGGGCAGCGACCGCCAGCATGGCCACATCGACGCTGGCGGCCGAGCGGACCTCGCCCACGGTTCGGCCGATCCGGTCGATGGTCGCCCGGCCCTGCGCCTCCCAGGCCTCCAGAACGGCGGTCGGTTCCGCCAGCTCGCCCTTCGGCGCAGCACAGCAGATGCGGCTCGCCAGATCCGACTGCACCGCATCGATATCGTCGACGATCGCGTCTATCGCCTGGGCGTGCCAATGGCTGGTTCCGGTCGCCCGCCGGGCGGCGGCCCGCAGGGCATCGAAGCCGATCCGGCCGCCCAGGGCGAAGTAAAGCGACGCCACTGCGGCCACCGACTGTCCGGCCCGTTCGGCCACGGCGATCAGGTCGAGCCCGGCCGACAAAGGCGCCAGGGCGGTGATGTCCTGCGCCAGATCATCCGGCACCCCCGACGCGGCAAGATCCTGGCTGCCGGCCTGCAGATTGTCGCGCATCTCTTCCGGGATGGTTTGCGACAGGGTCGCGGACAGGTCGGAAAGCGGTCCCCGGAACCGGTCGATCGCGCTGCCGATCCCCCCGTCCGGGGTCGCGCTTCGCAGGACCCAGGCCGTCTGCCGGGACACCAGATCGCGGATCGCCTCCAGCATGCGGGTCTGGACCTCCGCGGAAACCTGGGTGTCCAGCGCCTGGATCCGCTCCCAGAACCCGCGGAGCCCATAGCTGTCGCGGACGATCAGATAGGCGCGGGTGACATCGGCTGCCCCCAGGCCCGTCTTCTCCGCCATTTCGGCGAAGAAGGTCGGCCCGGTCCGGTTGATCATGCTGTTGACCACATAGGTGGCGATCAGTTCGCGCCGCAGCGGGTGCCCCAGGATGGCATCCCGGTGACCGTCGCGCAGCGGCGTCGGGAAATACAACAGCAGGTCCTGCTCCAGGAACGGATCGTCGGGCAGGTCGCTGTCCATCACCCGGTCGTAGAGATCGATCTTGGCCGACGCCAACAGCAGCGACAGTTCCGGGCGCGTCAGACCCTCGCCGCCGGCCGCGCGTTCCTCGACCGCCGCGTCGTCGGGCAGCAGCTCGATCTCCCGGTCCAGCCGGCCGGCACGCTCCAGCGTGCGCATGAACCGGGCGTGGGACGCCAGCCGCTCGGCCGCCCGGTGCTGTTCTACGCTGATGGCTTGGGTCTGAAGGTAGTTGTCCCGCAGGACCAGGCCGGCGACCGCGTCGGTCATCCGGTCGAGCAGGCTGTTGCGGTCCTCGATCGACATGGCGCCGGCGGTCACCGCCGGGGTCAGCAGGATCTTGATGTTGACCTCGTGGTCGGAACAGTCGACGCCGGCTGAATTGTCGATGAAATCCGTGTTCAGCCGCCCGCCCCGTCGGGCGAAGGCGATCCGGCCGCACTGGGTGACCGCCAGATTGGCGCCTTCGCCGATGACCCGGGCCCGCAGGTCCTCGGCATCGACCCGCAGCCCGTCATTGGCTTTGTCGCCCGCCGCGGCGTGGGTTTCGGCTGCCCCTTTGATGTAGGTGCCGATACCGCCGAACCACAGGAGGTCCGCGTCGGCGCGCAGCAGCGCGGAAATCAACGCCGTCGGCGTCATCACCGCCCGGTCCAGGCCGAACCGTCCCTGGGCTTCCGGCGACAGGCGGAGAGATTTGGCGGTGCGGCTGAAGACGGCGCCGCCGGGGGACAACAGGCCGGTGTCGTACTGGTCCCAGGACCCGCGGGCCAGGTCGAACAGGCGCTGGCGTTCGGCAAACGATCGCGCCGGATCGGGGTCGGGATCGACGAAGATGTGCAGATGGTTGAACGCCGCCAGCAGGCGGATATGCGGCGATAGCAGCATACCGTTGCCGAAGACGTCGCCCGACATGTCGCCGACGCCGATCACGGTGAAAGGCTGCGACTGGGTATCGACGCCCAGCTCGCGGAAATGCCGCTTGACCGATTCCCAGGCGCCCCGGGCGGTGATGCCCATCTTCTTGTGGTCGTATCCGGCCGAGCCGCCCGACGCGAAGGCGTCGTCCAGCCAATAGCCGTAGTCCTGGCTGATGGCGTTGGCGATGTCGGAGAAGGTCGCCGTCCCCTTGTCGGCCGCCACCACCAGATAGGTGTCGTCGCCGTCGTGCCGGATCACACGGCTGGGCGGTACCACCTGCCCGTCGACCAGATTGTCGGTCAGGTCCAGCAGCCCGCGGATGAAGGTCTGGTAACAGGCGATACCCTCGCGCTGTTGGGTCTGGCGATCGCCGCCAGGCGGCGGCCGCTTGACGACGAAGCCGCCCTTGGACCCCAACGGGACGATGACGGCGTTCTTGACCATCTGCGCCTTCATCAGGCCCAGGATCTCGGTCCGGAAGTCCTCGCGCCGATCGGACCAGCGGATACCGCCCCGGGCGACCCGGCCACCGCGCAGATGCACGCCCTCGACCCGGGGGCTGTAGACGAAGATCTCCCGCCACGGACGCGGCAGCGGCAGGTCCTCGATCGCCCCGCTGTCCAGTTTCAGCGACAGGTAGGGCTTGGGCTCCCCATCCTCCGCCGTCTGGTGGAAGTTGGTGCGCAGGGTCGCCTGGATCCCATTGGCCAGACGGCGCAGGATCCGGTCCTCGTTCAGGTTCTCGACCGCGTCCAGGGCGGCGTCGACTTCCGCCACCAGGGAGTCGGCGACCGCCGTCCGGTCCAGATCGCTGCCGAGTTCGAACCGGGCCTGGAACAGGGCGATCAACAGGCGGGCGATCCCGGGATGGGCGTTCAGCGCCTCGGCGATCGCCCCGCGGCTGAACTCGAACCGGGCCTGCTGCAGGTACCGGGCATAGGCGCGCAGGACGACGACCGATCGCCAGTCCAACCCGGCGCACAGGACCAGCCGGTTGAAGCTGTCATCCTCGACATCGCCGTACCAGATGCGCACGAAGGCCCGGCGCAGCGGCCGCGACCGCGTTTCCAGGTCGACCACCGTCCCGCCGCGGGTCTCCAGGACGAAGTCGTGGATCCAGACGGTGTCCACCGTGTCGCCGTCCACGCCCGTCGGACGCACCTCGTGCGGCACTTCCGACAACACGCGGAAGCCCATGTTCTCCAGGACCGGCAGGACATCGGACAGCGGCACCGGATCGCTGCGGTGGTAGAGACGGAACCCGAGCTGATAGTCCGGGGCCCCGGCGGGCCGGGACAGGCTGGCGACGATCCGCCCGTCGGCCAGTACGCGTTCGATGCGGTCGATGTCGACGATCGCCCCCCGGATCGCCGCGGTTTCCCGATAGGCGGTCGGGAAGGCCTCCGCATAGCGGGCCATCAGGGCCAGGCCGCGCCCCTCGCCTTTTGCCTCGACCAGATCGCGGCGCAAGCGATCGGTCCAGCTGCGGCTGACCTCGACCAGTTCCGCCTCGATCTCTGACACTGGCGTATCGGGTATTTCGCCGGGCGTCGTGGCGATCATCACGTGCACCCGCGCGTGCTGGTCCTGGCCCAATTCGATGGTGAACGACAACACGCTGCCGCAATAGGCCCGCGTCAGGATCGCCTGCACCGCCTCGCGAAGGGCGGTGCTGTAGCGCTCGCGCGGCAGGTAGACCAGGCAGGAGACAAATCGCTCGAACGGGTCGCGGCGGACGAACAGGGCAGCGTTCGGCCGGTCCTGCAGCTGCAGGATGCCCTGGGCCGTCTCCAGCAGGTCGTCCTCCTCCACCTGGAACAGTTCGTCCCGGGGATAGGCGTTCAGGATATGGGCGAACGCCTTGGCGTCGTGGCTGACGGTCGCCAACCCGGCCCGTTCGACCGTGCGTTCGATCTTCTGGCGCAGGATCGGGATCTCCCGTGCCGGGGTCTGATAGGCCACTGAGGTGAACAGGCCGGCGAACAGGATCTCGCCGACGACCGACCCGGCACCGTCGAACGCCTTGACGATGACCGTGTCCAGGAAGACGCGCCGATGCACGGTCGCGCGCCGGTTGGCCTTGGTCACCATCAACAGCTGCGGCTGGCGGATGAAATCCTGGATCTCGATCGGCAATGCCGCGTAGTGGCGCAGCCCTTCGAACACGGAGACCTCGGGCTGGCGCAGGATGCCCAGCCCGCGATCCGGCACGATGTGCAGGTCGACCTCGCCGCCGTCATAGGCAAAGCCGTATTCCCGGTAGCCCAGACAAATGAAATGCCCGTCGTCCAGCCAGCGCAGGAACTCGACCACCTCGTCGATATCGGCCGGCGGCACCGGCGGCGGGCTTTCCTGCAGCCCGCGGACGACCGCACGCAGCCGGTCGCGCATTTTCGGCCAGTCGGTGACCGCGGCCCGGACATCCGCCAGGACGCCATGCAATACCGCTTCGATTTCCTTCAGGACATCGGGATCGGACTGGGCGTCGATCTGGATCTGAACGAAGCTCTCGGCCTTGGTCGCCGGGCTGATCTCGGCGGCCGGGCAAACCCGGGACAATGAGCCATCGGCGGCGCGCGCGACCCGGGCGATCGGGTGGATCACCAGATGGACCACCAATCCCCGCCCCAGCAATGCCTGGACGACGGAGTCGACCAGGAACGGCATGTCGTCGTTCACGACTTCAACCACCGTGTGCCCGGTATGCCAGCCGTGATCGGCGGCCGAGGGGTTGAACGCCCGCAGGCTCGGCCCGTCGCCCGTGCGGCGCAGCCCGAAACGCCACAAGCTGAGCGCCGCGCCGGCAAGATCGTCCGGCGAAACGCCTGCCAGATCCCGGGCCGGAACACTGCCGAGGTAGAGTGCGGCGAAGGCGGCTGCGGCCACCTTCTGGTCCGGCGGGACGGCGGCGCTGATCCGCTGCAGAATCGGGTCGACCGTCGAGACAAGGGACTCAGGGGCCAGGTCGGCCATCGGGTTTCTTCCTCCCATTCCACCGGAACCGGCGGTTTTTCGAACTATATCACCGCGCAACGACCCGGCCAGTTCGGCAAGGCCGTTTCCTGGCTGACCGGTCTGCATGCAATGTCGTTACTGCGGTAAGATGGTCCCGCGGCGCGGGGGCACCGCGGAGAACAGCCAGGCAGGGCGGGCCGGGGCGCGGGAGAAGCCGGGCCGGCGACCCGGACACAGTCAGAGGGCGGTATGCAACGTAGATTCGGTACTGGGGGCTTTCTGGCGTGCTGGCGCACCGGGCTTCTGGCCCTTGCCGCGGTGATGGCGTCGGTCGGCGCCGCCCCCGCCCAGGAGCGGCTGCCGCTTGTCGGGATCGTCGGCGCCGATGACCGCATGCCGGTCGACAGTCAGGATTGGCCCTGGGCGGCAATCGGGCGGATCAACCGGTCGACCGGCGGCTTCTGCACGGGAACGCTGATCGGCGAACGGCTGGTGCTGACGGCCGCCCACTGCCTGTACGACCGCCGCCTGGGGCGGTGGTCACCCCCGGGGAACCTGCATTTCGTGGCCGGGTACCGGCGCGGCGCTTACCTGGGCCACTCGGTCGCCGACAGCATCGTAGTCGATCCGGCCTATCGGCCGGGCGCGACGCGCGATCCTGACAACCTGTCCCGTGACTGGGGTCTGATGGTGCTGGACCGGCCGCTTGATGTCCGGCCGCTCGACCTCCGGCCGCTGGCTGCCGGGGAACTGACGGCAGAGACCGAAGCCGGCACCCTGTACCGGGCCGGGTACAGTCAGGATCGGGCGCATCTTCTGGCCGTGCACCGGGACTGTCCGCTGCTGAGCGTGACCGACGACCCCTACCTGATCCTGCATGGGTGCGATTCGACCCATGGCGATTCCGGTTCCGCCCTGCTGCTGGTCAAGGACGAGACGGTGCAGGTGGTCGGCCTGCACAGCGCCGTGGTTGTGATCGACGGCTCCGAGCAGGGTTTGGCTGTCCCTGCAACCGCATTTGCTGGAGCAATCGGACCACAAGCTGATGAATAAATGTCACTAAAATTCTATACATCTTTGTGTCTTTAAATATATAGTCTCTGTTTTCTTGTTATCTATTTCTTGTGTTGCGGAAATTAATTAGGGATTAACTTCCCAACGCATAACATGCGGAACCCTGACGGCAGACGGTGACTTTGGATCCGGGCTTGGGCAGCCGCGATCCGATTGCCAGTTGATCGCCCCTGCCGGATCGGGGGCGAGCCTGCACCTGCGGACGGGTGTGCAGGCGCTTTAGAGGCATGGAGCCCATGCGAACCGTAGTTGTCGTCCTGATCGTCCTGCTGGTCCTGGCCGCAACGCCTATTGTCGTCTTTCCCATGCTCGGTACCGGCCCCAACCAGTCCAACCTGGTGCCCTTCGACCTGACCTATGTTCCGGTCAGGGCGTCCGACGGGGTGTCCTACCGGTCCAATGCCCGGATGCTTCTGGAAGTGGCCGACCCGGAAACCGCCGACATGGTTCGTCAGCGGCTACCCCGGTTGACCGATCGGGCCTGGCACTACCTGGCGCAGGCCAACCGTGACCCGCTGCGGACCGGAAACGACGCCCGGCATCTGGAACTGCAGGTGGACCGGGCGGCAGCCGACGTGTTCGGCTATGGCGTCATCCGGGATGTTCTGATCAAGGAGATCGAAACCCACTGACGGCAGCCGGAAAGATGTGAGCACAAAAGAACGGGGCGCCAAACCGGCGCCCCCGTCGCATCGGCTGTTGTGACCTGCTGCTCCGGCAGCAGGCCGCCGGTCTTCAGGTGTGCAGGAAGTTCATCAGGTTCTGAACGCTGGTCATGATCAGCAACTGACCTTCCAAGCGGTAGACGCCGGTAGCAACCTCGCGCCAGACCGGATCCAGCGTGGACGGGTTCTTCTCGAAGGTACCCGCGTCCAGGGTCAGCACTTCGCCGATATTGTCGATGATCAGGCTGTACAGATCGCCCTGATATTCGACGACCACGCTCATGTACTTCTCGCCGGGTTCGCGAGCCGGCAATCCCAAACGGGTCCGCAGATCGATCGCCGTGACGATCTTGCCTCGGATGTTCAGCGCTCCGGCCACTTCCGGCGGCGCCAGCGGCACGCGGGTCATGGTCATGCTGTTGTGGACGTCCTGGACCTCCTGGGTGGGAACGCCGAACAGCTGACCGAAAATGGTCATGGTGATGGCTTGGGTGGTGTCGGTTGTCGCCACCGCGTTCTGCTTAACCGGTACCAGGGCGTCGGGCATGACAGGACCTCGTCGACGATGCGGCACGCAATGCCGCCGAATACGCCGCCGGCGAATACCGGCGCTCGGGTCCATGGATACCGGGATAGGATTAATGGGCGCTTAAGCGCAGCACGGGGCATCGTGTGACGGCGATGCTGCGGCTGTGCGGTGGTGCAAACCGGTTTGTCGGATTCGACTTGGATTCTGTCGGATCCGCTGATGGAACGGGATCCACGCCGTCGCTAGGGTCCCGGACACCGCCACCGCACGAAGAGGACCGGACCCATGTCCAGCGTCACGCTCACCCGCCGCCACGTCGTCGCCGGCCTGGGTGCCGCCGGGATCGGCGCTGCCTTTCCCACCGGGGCTGCGGGCCTGGTGTCGGCTGCCCTTGATCTCCAGGTCGGCGACATCGCCGTCACTACCCTGTCAGACGGCCATTTCGACGTGCCGGTGGGCTTCTTCGCTAATGTCGGGCCCGAGATGCTGGAAGGTCTTGGCGAGACCATCCGTATCGGCGCCAATGTCTGGGTAGTTCGTTCGAACGGCCGCATCGTGCTGATCGACGCCGGCTCCGGCGCGGCGCTGGCGCAGATGTTTCCAGAGACCGGCAAGCTGGCCAACCGTCTGGCGGCCGAAGGGATTGCGCCCGATCAGGTCGCCGACGTCGTGCTGACCCACATGCATGCCGACCATATCGGCGGGCTGGTCACCGACGGCGCGCCGACCTTTCCCAACGCGCAGGTTCATTTGGCCGAGGCCGAGTGGGTCTTCTGGACCGACACCGGCCTCCTCACCCGCGCCCCGGACGACCAGAAGCCGCTGATCCAACTTATCCAGGCTTTGGCCCAGCCACTGGCCGACCGGGTGGTGCTGCATACCGGCGAGGCCGATCTCGGCGACGGCCTGACCCTGCTGCCGGCGCCCGGCCACACGCCGGGCCACCTGGCCGTGCGCCTGGCCTCCGGCGATACCCAGTTCCTGGTGCTGGCTGACGCGCTGATCGCCGGCGCCCTGCAATTCGCCCACCCGGCGGTCGCCTATGCCCTGGACGGCGACCCGACCCAAGCCGCAGCCACCCGCCGGGCGCTGTTCGACCAGCTGGCCGCCGACCGGATCGTCTTCGCCGCCACCCATCTGGCGTTCCCGGGTGCGGGTATGGTGGAGCGCCGCGGCGCCGGTTACGCGTTCGTGGCGCTGGATTGAGCGCAGGAACGGTTCAGGCAGGCCGCAGGACCGGCCCGTCGGTGTCGATGAAATCTGGGAGTTCGGTGACAATGGAGCGGGCGATGAGATTCGAACTCACGACCCTTACCTTGGCAAGGTAATGCTCTACCCCTGAGCTACGCCCGCGTCCAGGGGCGCGGTTATTGCGCAACAACGGCGGCTTTGCAAGCGGGTGATCGGCGGAAAATGCGGTCCTTTGCGCCGGCCGCCGGGCACGCCTATGGTGCAGGCATTCCGCGCCACCGCCCGTATCCGCCCGCCATGCCGTTCACCCCCGACGCGCTGCTTGCGCATCTGAAGACGCTCGGGATCGAGACCCGCACCGTCCGCCACGAACCCGTGTTCACCGTGGACGAGGCCAAGGGGCTGCGCGAGACGATGCCCGGCGGCCACTGCAAGAGCCTGTTCCTGCGTGACAAGCGCGGCGAGAAGCACTGGCTCCTGGTGTGCGACGAAGACGTGCGGGTCGACCTGAAGGCGATGGCCAAGCGGCTCGGCGCGTCGCGCCTGTCGTTCGGATCGCCAGAACGGCTCTGGGCCATGCTGGGCGTGCGCCCGGGCTCGGTCACGCCGTTCGCTCTGATCAACGACCCCGACCATCGGATCACCGTCCTGCTGGACCGCCAGATGCTGGCGCACTCCGTGCTGCACTACCATCCCCTGGACAACAGCATGACGACGGCGATCGCACCGGGCGATCTGGTCAAATTCATTGAGGCATGCGGCCACGCGCCACACATTATAGAGCTTGGCGCGCCCGCTTGACGGGCCGCCTTGCAACGCCGGGCCGCCGGTCCACTTCACTGTCACGATCGGAACTGGGAAGATCATGGAGCCTCTACTGAGCACCGCGGCGGCCCCGCCCGCCGACGCCGTGAAGGACACCGACACCGCGCAGTTCGCCGTTGACGTCATCGATGCGTCGATGACGACGCCGGTGATCGTCGATTTCTGGGCACCCTGGTGCGGCCCCTGCAAGCAGCTTGGTCCGGCGCTGGAGAAGGCAGTGCTGGCGACGCGCGGCAAGGTCCGCATGGTCAAGCTCAACATCGACGATAACCAGCAGATCGCCGCGCAGATGCGCATTCAGTCGATCCCGGCGGTCTATGCCTTCTTCCAGGGACGCCCGGTCGACGGGTTCGTCGGGGCGGTGCCCGAAAGCCAGATCAAGAGCTTCGTCGACAACCTGGTGAAGATGGGGGGCGACCCAAGCGATGCCGTCGACCAGGCGCTGGAGCAGGCCAAGGCGGCCCTGGACGCCGGCGACACCGACACTGCCGGCGCCCTGTACAGCCAGATCCTGCAGGCGGTGCCCGACCTGCCCGCGGCCATTGCCGGCCTGGCGCGCGTGCTGATCGCCATGGGCCGGACCGACGATGCCAGGAAGGTCCTGGACCAGGCGCCGGACGAGGCCCGCAAGACCGGCGATATCGCCGCCGTGCTCAGCTCGCTGGAACTGGCCGAGCAGACCAGCGGCCAGATCGGCGAAATCCCCGGCCTGCGGGATCGGGTGGCCCGGGATCCGGCGGATCACACCGCCCGCATCGACCTGGCGATGGCGCTGTACGGCGCCGGCGATGCCGGAGCCGCCATCGACGCGCTGATCGAGAGTATCCGCCGCGACCGCGAGTGGAACGAGCAGGCGGCGCGCAAGCAGCTCCTGAAGATCTTCGAAGCCCTGGGCCCCACCGACCCGGTGACGGTGTCCGGGCGGCGCAAGCTGTCGTCCATCCTGTTTTCGTAATCCGGTGCCAGAATGACCTCCAGCGCGTTTTGCCCCAGCTTCGACTGCCTGCCAAAGACGATACCGATCTTTCCCCTGTCCGGTGTCTTACTGCTGCCGCGGGGCAAGCTGCCGCTGAACATCTTCGAGCCGCGCTACATCAACATGATCGACGACGCGCTGGCGGCGGACCGGTTGATCGGCATGATCCAGCCGCGCGACGCGAGCGTGCCGGGGTCGGCCAAGGGCAGCACACCGGTCTATGACTGCGGCTGTGCCGGCCGGATCACCCGGCTGGAGGAGACCGAGGACGGCCGCTATCTGCTGACCCTGGTCGGCATCTGCCGCTTCACGCTGACCGAGGAACTGGCCACCATGCGCGGCTATCGCCGTGTCGTGCCCAACTGGACCACCTTCCGCGACGACCTGCACGACCCGACCCAGGTCGGGGTCGATCGCGACCGGCTTGTCGGCGCCCTGACCGCGTTTTTCGACCGGCACGGGATCAACGCGAACTGGGAGGTGATCGAGGCGACCCCGGACGACAGCCTGATCACCTCGCTGTGCATGATCTGCCCGTTCGAACCGTCGGAGAAGCAGGCGTTGCTGGAGGCCGGCACCGCGGAACGCCGGGCGGAGATGATGATCTCCTTGATGGAGATGGCCGTCCTGGATAAGGACGGGGCCGACAGCGCGCGGCACTGAGCGCCGCGACGGCAGGCGCATATAGGGACCGGCCCCATGAGCACGACGATGGTGGACCCGAAACTGCTGGAGATCCTGGTCTGCCCCCTGACCAAGGGTCCCCTGCGCTACGACGCCGAACAGCAGGAGCTGATCAGCGACCAGGCGCGCCTGGCCTATCCGATCCGCGACGGGATCCCGATCATGCTGGTGGACGAAGCCCGTCGCCTCGACCAGGACTGATGCGTCGGCGATGACCGACCCCGGCAACGACCCACGATTCGACACACAGCACTGGCCGACGGAGATCCGCGCCCTGCGGAGCGAACGCCGGCTGGAAGTGGACTTCGACGACGGCGTGACGTTTTCGCTGCCCGCGGAACTCTTACGCGTGGAAAGCCCGTCGGCCGAGGTTCAGGGCCACAGCCCGCGGCAGAAACAGACGGTACCCGGCAAGCGCGAGGTCGGATTTGTCGCGGTGGAACCGGTGGGCCACTATGCCGTCAGGATCGTCTTTGATGACGGGCACAACACCGGCATCTATTCATGGAGATATCTCAGGGAAATGGGCGAGTCCCAGGATCGCCTATGGTCGGATTACCTGGCCGCGCTGGACCGTCAGGGCCTGTCGAGGGATCGCACCTGACCCGCGGGCCGGCGCCGCGGAGGACGGACATGCCGGACACCGGCTCGCCCAACACGGAAAGCATTCGCGACTGGCTGCTGGAACAGGCGCTGCTGGCGCCACCCTTCGATCACCTGGTCCCGGCGATGGCCGACCGGGTGCGCGAGGCGGGCATTCCGGTCGACCGAATCCATTTGGCCACCAACATCCTGCATCCGCAGTTCGATTCGCTCAGCATCACCTGGTGGGAGGGGCGAGAGGTTGAGGCGGCGACCTACCGCCCCGACACCGAAGAGAGCGAGGATTGGCTGCACAGCCCGTTCAGGCCGATGATCGACGAGGCCGAACGGAGACTTCGCAGCATCAACGATCCGAAGTCCCGCAACAAGCCGACAGTTACCCCGCAGCGCCTGCGCATCTGGCGTGGCGAGGGTCCGGACCGGTACCCCCTGCTGGCCGACCTGGCGGCGCAAGGGGCGACCGACTACCTGGCCTACATCACCGCTTTCGGGGTCGACGGCATCATCAACCCCGACGACATCTACGGCGTCGCCGCCAGCTGGACGACGCTACAGCCCGGCGGGTTCACCGAGGCTCAGGCGGACGCCCTGACGGCGCTGCGCATGCCGCTGGCGGCGGCGGTGCGCAGTAGTCTGGATATCGCCGTTTCCCGCGCGGTCCTGTCCGCCTATCTGGGTGCGGATGCCGGGGCCCGGGTCCTGGCGGGCAACATCCGCCGTGGCCAGCTGCAGACCCTGCGGGCGGCCATCCTGTTCGGCGACTTGCGCGGGTTCACCGCGGTGGCGGACCGGTTGCCGGGGGCCGAGGTCGTGGCGCTGCTGGACCGGCTGTTCGAGGCCATGGCGGGGCCGGTCCTGGCCCGCGGCGGCCAGGTGATGAAGTTCATGGGCGATGCCATCCTGGCGACCTTCGCCCTGGACGGAAGTCAAGAGGTGCCAGTCTGCGCGGCGGCGCTGGATGCGGCGGTCGAGGCCCAGGCCGCCGTTCAGGCCGTCAACCATCGCCACCAGTCGGAGGGCAAACCGGTCATGCCGCTGGACCAGGCACTTCACCTGGGCACGGTGATGTACGGCAATGTCGGCACCGAGGAGCGGCTGGATTTCACCGTCATCGGCCCGGCGGTCAACGAGGCCAACCGCCTTGAAGCGCTGTGCCAGCCCCTGGACGTTCCGATCACGATTTCCCAGTCCTTCACCGAGGCGGCCGCCAGCCCAAGCCGCTTCCGATCCCTAGGCCCGCAGACCCTGCGCGGCCTGGGCGAGCCGAGGGAAGTCTTCACCGTCGCCTAAGGTTCGGGGACAGTGTACTTAATTCACGCTGCCAGGAGCGCGTGAATTAAGTACACTGTCCCCGAACCTCGTCCCCGACTGTCAGATTCGGACCCCGGTGGTGCAGATGCGGAAGACGCGGACGGCCGGGGCTGCGTCGTCAAGCGCGAAGACGACCGATCGGTCGCCGAGGCGCGCCGTGGCGGTGTCGTTGAACTCGATCCCGTCCAGCACATTGCCGAAGCCCCGATCGGTGACGGTCAGCGTTGCGCCGTCCCCCTGGAGGACGTGCCGGTCCGTGGAGATGGTCAGGCCGCGCGGCCCGTCGAAGCGGATGGAAAAGATCCGCCCCGGGTCCCAGGGCCGGTCGGGCGTGATCGCGATGGCGTACTCCGCGACCGCCGGATCGTAGGTGACCCGGACTTCGGCGTCTTCACCGGCGTGGTTCAGTTCGCAGACCCGCCCCGAATTGGCCTCCCAAGCAAGTGCCGGGGCAGCGGTCAGCAGGAAAACGGCAAGAGCGCGCAACATGCGATGAGCATAGCAGATCGCGAAGGTCGATGCGCGCGACAGCGACCGCACAAGCGCGTACGGACCGGCGACGGCGGCGATAGCGACCATGCGACAGGTGCCTCCCCTGTGTCGGGCTTCTTCCGCGAGGATTCTGTCCCGGCAGGTGCGAAATCGGCTACTGTCTTGGCTTACTCTTCTCGGTTTGAACCCGTGGCTTTTCCCCGCACCGGTGCAGGCAAGAAGGGGACGTCGGCCTGCCCGGTTCCGCGTCCGTGATCCCCACGCGATGAAGGCCGCCATGAACCGTCTCAACGACCGATCACCTGCATGGCTCATGTTGGCGACGCTTGCGGCCATCGCGCTCGTTGCCGCGACGCCGCGGGCGGCGCACGCCGACCTGCCCCGCACATGCGAGGAAGCGATCTCCCAGACCGGGACGGCGAACGCGCAGGCGCTTTTCACCGGGGCCGAGAGATGCGCTGCCGAGGGGGACGATTTCGATACGGCGCTGCTGCTGATTGTCGGGCAGGCCCGCGGCATGACCGACCTGGCGCTGCTGACACCTGCCGACGATGCGGCGGCAGCGGCAGCGGCCGACCTCTATTGGGCAATCTTCTATCGGTACGGCGGCCTGGGCAGCGATGCCATCTACGCGGACCCGTCCGAGGCGGCACAACTCGTCGAGCGGATCGATGAATGGTCGCCTGTGTTCGGTCCGCAGTACGACCCGGGTTGGTCCTATCGGTCCAGCGATCGCCAGGCGCTCTACGCGACGGTCGCCCGCGAGAACATCGACCAGCGACTGCATGTCATGCGGCGCCGCACCGCCCTCCTGGCCGACCCGCGCTACGCGGCGCTGTCGCAGGAGATCGCCGCACTCGATGCCGAGTCGCAAAGCACATATACGGTGGGCACCGAGGCCTATGAACGGTTTCAGCGGCTTCAGCAGCGCAGCCGGGAGCTGGAAGCGGAGATCCTGGCTGGGTTTCCGGCATCGCCCCAGGGATCCGTGCTCGACGGCCTGCCGCCGGAAGTCGACCCCGATGTGCGAAACCTCCATGCCGGCGTGAACGGCCCCGGAACAGGCGGCCGCGCCGTGCTGTTCGACGAAGCTTCCGTTCGCGCATCGTGGATCGCCGAGGCGCTTTCGCAGGCATCACTGCAGACCCTCCTGAACGAGATCGACTTCGAGACGGAAGCGCTGGTGGCCGTGTGGATCGGTGAGCAGGCCAGTGCGACCGGGACCACACTCATCACCGGATGGAGCTATGCCGGACCGAACCGAGGCTGGGGCGTCTCGGCGCGTGTCGGTGTGCGCGGAGCCGACTGCGAGGTGAGGAACACCGCCGTTTCCTATCCCTTCGCGCTGGCCGCGGTCCCGAGGATGGGTGACACCGGCGAGATCCGAAGCTATTCGCGCGCGAACTTCGCCGACGGGTGTGGACCTGCCGCCGCCGCCTCGCCAACCGCAGCGTCGACGCCGTGATGCCTCGGCTCCTTGCCTGCGTTCCTTGCGAGCCGGGACGGCGCACGACCGGCCAGTTGATGCCGGGGCGCTAGGCCGCCGCAAAGCCTTGCGTGACGGCGACCGCGCGCGTATAAGCCGCCGCTTCACGCAGACAGCCGGGCGGCGAGGCCGGGGGTTTGGCCCCGAGGGCATGCCCAACCGCCCATGATGGCGCACCAGGCAACGGGTTTCCCGGAGCCGACACGCGCCCACCCCGATCAGGGAGGACGAAAATGCCCAAGATGAAGACCCAGTCGAGCGCCAAGAAGCGCTTTCGGCTGACCGCCAGCGGCAAGGTCCGCTTCAACTCCGCCTACCGGCGCCACCGCCTGATCTCCAAGAACAAGGCGGCCAAGGAGCGCAACCAGGGCACCAAGATGATGGACGAGCGGGACGGCCGCAACGTGCGCCGTTTCCTGCTGCCCAACGGCTGACGGAGGAACCGACATGGCACGCGTCAAGCGGGGCGTTACCAGTCACGCCCGCCACAAGAAAGTTTTGCAGGCGGCCTCGGGTTACCGCGGCCGGCGCAAGAACACCATCCGGGTCGCCAAGCAGGCGGTCGACAAGGCGCTGCAATACGCCTATCGCGACCGGCGGACGCGCAAGCGCGACTTCCGGCGCCTGTGGATCCAGCGGATCAACGCCGGCGTGCGCGACCATTCCGGCGGCGGTCTGACCTACGCCCGGTTTATGCACGGCCTGACGTTGGCCGGAATCGACGTCGACCGGAAGGTGCTGGCCGATCTGGCGGTGCGCGAGCCGGATGCGTTCAAGGCGCTGGTCGACCAGGCCGGCGAGGCCCTGCAGGCGGCCGCCTGACGCAGCATCGGCGCGTCGCCGCCGGCAGCCTTTCGCGGGCAGGTCGGGCCGGGGCATACTGCACGAGCCCGGGACCGCCAGACGGTCCCCCCATGCCGGGTGACGACGGATGGACAGCAACGTGATGGCCGAACCGGTCGATCTCGACCGGTTGAAGGACGACCTGCTGGCGCAGGTGTCGGCGGCCGCCGACAGCCCGGCGCTGGAGGCCGCGCGCGTGGCGGCCCTGGGCAAGAAGGGCGCGCTGACCCAGCAGATGAAGTCGCTGGGCGGCCTGGACCCGGAAGCCCGGCGCCTGCGCGGCCAGGCGCTGAACGCGGTCAAGGACGCGGTTGCCGAGGCGATCGAGGCCCGCAAAGCGGCGCTGGCCGAAAGCGAGCTGGCCGACCGCCTGGAGCGCGAGCGGGTCGACGTCACCCTGCCGGTGCGACCGGAACGGGTGGGCCGGATCCATCCGATCAGCCAGACCATGGCCGAGATGGTGGCGATCTTCTGCGAGATGGGGTTCACCGTCGCGGAAGGCCCGGACATCGAGGACGATTTCCACAACTTCGCCGCGCTGAACTTCCCGGACGGCCACCCGGCCCGGGACATGCACGACACCTTCTACCTGCCGGACCGGCCCGCCGCCGACGGCAAGCCGGCCGAACGCCTGCTGCTGCGCACGCACACCTCGCCCGTGCAGGTGCGGACCATGCTGGCGGAAAAACCGCCGATCCGCATCATCGCCCCGGGCCGCACCTACCGGTCCGACTACGACATGACCCACACGCCCATGTTCCACCAGGTGGAAGGGCTGGTCATCGACGAGTCGACCCATATGGGCCATCTGAAGGGCTGCCTGGAGGAGTTCTGCCGGAGCTTCTTCGGCGTCGAGGACCTGCCCCTGCGCTTCCGGCCGTCCTACTTCCCGTTCACCGAGCCGTCGGCGGAGGTGGATATCGGCTGTTCGCGCGCCGACGGGCAGATCAAGATCGGCAATTACGGCGACTGGCTTGAGATCCTGGGCTGCGGGATGGTGCATCCCAACGTGCTGGAAGCCTGCGGCGTCGACAGCAGCCGCTACCAGGGCTTCGCCTTCGGCCTGGGCGTGGAGCGGCCGGCGATGCTGAAATACGGCATTCCCGACCTGCGCACCTTCTTCGAAAGCGATGTGCGCTGGCTGAAGCACTACGGCTTCCTGCCGCTGGATATCCCGGCCCCGGCCACCGGCTTCGGAAGCTGATCCGGCCGGGCGCCGGCCCGGCCCCCTGCACGGTGCCTGAAGGGAGCCCGATCGATGATCGAGATCCGCGAGACCGATGCGCTGCTGGTCATCGACGTCCAGAACGACTTCTGCCCCGGCGGCAATCTGGCGATCGCCGAAGGGGACGCCGTCGTCCCGGTGATCAACCGGCTGGCCCCGCTGGTGCCCACGGTGGTGCTGACCCAGGACTGGCACCCGGCCGGGCACCTGTCGTTTGCCTCCAGCCATCCCGGCAAGGCGCCGTTCGACACGGTGACGGTCGGCTACGGCGACCAGGTGCTGTGGCCCGACCACTGCATCCAGCTGACCGAGGGCGCGGAGTTCCATGCCGACCTGCGCATCCCGCAGGCGCAGATGGTGATCCGCAAGGGCTTCCGGCCGGCGATCGACAGCTACTCGGCGTTCTTTGAAAACGACAAGGCGACCAGCACCGGCCTGACCGGCTATCTGCGCGAGCGGGGGGTCACACGGGTGATCTGCACCGGCCTGGCCTACGATGTCTGCGTCCGCTACTCGGCCGAGGACGCCCAGGCCGCGGGCTTCGAAACGGTGATCGTCAAGGATGCCTGCCGCGGCGTGAACGCCCATGGCTCGCTGGAGGCCGCTGAGCAGAGCTTCAGCGACCGCGGCCTGACCGTGGTCGACAGCGGCGACATCGCCGCATGAGCGTGGCGCCAGCGGCCGCGGCCGCGATCGATGCCGACCGGCCGACCCTGCACATCCGCTGCGGCTCGGATATCCGCGAGGGCCTGACCCAGGCCGGCTTCACCGGGGCGTTCCTGGAGGTTAGCGATCCGATCTGCCAGGGTCCGGTGCCGGATACCCGGGACCTGGCCGCCGTCCGGGCCGCCTTCATCGCCGATCGCTACGGCCTGACGCCGGAGGAGGCCCGCACCCGCCTGGACGCCGAGGCACGCGGGCTGGCCACGGCAGCGGAAGCCGGGCGGGTGGTGCTGTGGTTCGAGCACGACAGCTACGACCAGTTGATCCTGGCCCGCATCCTTGCCGGCTTCGCCACCGGGCGCCGCCCCCCGGCCCTGGAGCTGATCTGCCTGGACCATTGGCCGGGGATCGACCGCTTCACCGGCCTGGGCCAGCTGGCGCCCGGCGATCTGCGCACCGCGTGGGACCGGCGCCGGCCGGTGACCGACGGGCTGCTGGCGCTCGGCACCCGCGTCTGGGACGCGCTGCGCCGGTTGGACCCGACGGCCCTCGGCGAACTCGCGACGTCCGGGACGCCGGACCTGCCGGTCATGGCCGGCGCGCTGACCCGGCATCTGCAGGAACTGCCGTGGACCGGCGACGGCCTGTCGCTGACCGAACGGCTGAGCCTACGGCGGCTCAAGGAGGGGCCGATGCCCGGCGGCCGGCTGTTCCATCATCTCGCAACCGCCGACGAGCCGCTGCCGTTCCTGGGCGACATCATGCATGCCGTCGTGCTGGAGGATCTGGCTGCCGCCCGTCAGCCGGCGGTGCACCGCACCGACGACGCGCCCTGGCCCCGGGGCCAGTACGCCCTGACCGATGCCGGACGCGCCGTGCTCGAAGGACAGCGCGACTGGCGCACCTGCGGCCCGCGCGAGCGCTGGCTCGGCGGCGTCCGCCTGGCAGCGGACACGCCCGATTGGCGCTGGGATCCCGGGTCGGCAACGGTGGCCCTGCGCGCGTAGGCGCCGGGCCCGGCCTCAGGCCGGTTCGGTGTCGAAGGTCAGGCGCAGGATCGGGCGGTGCGGTTTGCGGCGGGCCACCTCGACGAAGCCGGCGTCCCGGTAGGCCGCCATGCTACCCATATAGGGCTGCTCCCAGCCGGTGCCGGGCGGCTTCCCGCCCTTCCAGTCCGGGAAAGCTTCGACGGCCGCCGCCCCCTGCCGCCGGGCGTGGTCGATCGCCGCGTCGATCAGGCGGCGCATCAGATGCCGGCCGCGCCAGTCGCGATGGACGAACAGGCAGGTGATCGCCCAGACATCCAGATCGTCGACCGGCTTCAGCACGGGCGAACGGGTCAGGCGCGGCGTGTCGGCCCGGGGCGCCAAGGCGATCCAGCCGACAGCCTGACGTTCGACATACGCCAGCAGGCCCGGCGCCGGCCCCGTGTCGGCCAGCGCCCGCATCGCCGACCGGTTGCCGGCATTGCCGTTGCGGGCGAAGGCCGACCCGGTCAGCCGCCAGTACATGCACCAGCAACTGTCGCGGGCGCCCTTCGGTCCGAACAGCGCCTCGAAATCCGCCCACCGGCCGGCCGTCAGCGGGTGGATGGCGACATCAGTCGGCATGGCCGGCACGGCGGTCGGCCCAGGCGTCCCGGTCCACCCGGTAGAGTACGTGCCGGTTCAGCCTGTCCTCCAGCGGCAGAAGCGGGTGGTCGAAATCATCTTCCGTCCGATGGGTCATGCCGATCCGTTCCATCACCCGGCGGGAGCGGTGGTTGATGACGGCGGTGAAGGACACGATTTCCGCCAGCCCCAGCGTATCGAACCCGTAGGCCACCGACGCGGCGGCCGCCTCCGTCGCGTAACCCTTGCCCCAATGGGGACTGGCCACCCGCCAGCCGACCTCGACACAAGGGGTGAAATGGGCGGCGAAGCGCGGGCAGCTCAAACCGATGCTGCCGACAAAGGCGCCGGTGTCGCGTGCCTCAACGGCCCACAGGCCGAAGCCGCGCTCTGCGAAATGGGCACGGATGCGCGCCATCTGCGCATCGCTTTCCTCCCGGGTCAGCACCTTGGGCAGGAACTCGGCGATCCGCGGATCGGCGTTCAGGGCCGCAAACGGCGCCGCGTCCCGATCCTGCCAGGGCCGCAGGATCAGGCGGTCTGTCGTAACGGTAGGGTCCATGGCCGGCGCAGATACGCCAGTTCGCCGCGGACGTCCACAGCCGGCAAAGCCCGAAAAGGCGATCAGCCGGCGGCGTAGGTCAGATAGGCGCCGATACCGCCATTGCGCCAGGCGCGCGGGTCGGGTTCAGGCAGGTTGCCAGCCCGGTCCAACACCACGCCCAGGGCAGCGGCGACCATGTCCGCCTGACCGGGCTGCAGGTTGCAGGGGTCCATCTGGAACCAGCCCTGTTCGATCTCGTGGTCGCGCACGATCACCGACGGGTCGCCGTCGGCCAGCGCGGCGGCGATCGCCAGAGCCGAGGCACCGGCAACAGCCGGGTCCACGTCGACGCGCAACCGGTCCAGGGGGTTGCCGGTCGGATCCGGGTTCAGCGTCGCCCGCACCCCAGGGCGCCCGGCCAGTGCCCGCTGCCACAGGTCGAGGGCGGCCCGCTCCTGCGCGCGGATGGCGGCGTGGTCGCGCCGGCCCCAGGCGCGCAGGGCCGCCATGGCGCCGAAGATCGATTCCTTGCCAACCTTCATCCCGCGGCCGATGCCCATGTTCTGAAGATAGGCGGCCCGCACCAGGTCGCGGGACCCGGCGACGATCCCGGCGGTCGGGCCGCCCAGGAACTTGTGGGCGGAATAGATGACCATATCGGCCCCGACGGCCAGGAAGCCGGTCAGGTCGTATTCCGACGCCGCATCGACGATCACCGGCACGCCGCGCCCGCGGCAGATGTCGACGAAGTCGGGCAGCGGGATCTGGCCGTACTCGACCACATGGTGGGACACCACATAGACGGCCGCGGCCGTCTGCTCGCCGATCGCGCCGGCCAGCTGGTGGTCCAGCACCTGGGTGGACTGGCCGACCGGCACGACGGTCGCGCCGGCCAGGCGGATCGACTGGTCGACCGGGGCGCCGTAGTGGCACAGATGCCCAGCCTGGACGACCACCTGCGCGCGCATGCCCGTCACATCCGGGAGTTGTTCCGCCTTGGCCGGATCCACGCCGGTCATGGTGCCGGCGGCGGCCAGGGTGATCCCGGCACTGGCCGAGGCGGTGATGAAGCCGGCCTCCGCCCCGGTGGCCTCGGTGATGACCTCCCCCGCCCGGGCCTGCAGCTCATGCATCCTGACGAAGCGGGGCATGATGTCCGCCACGGCGGCTACCGCGTCCGGGACGGCGATCGAGGCGCCCAGGCTGGTCATGGTCCCCGACACGTTGATAACCGAGGTCAGGCCGTTCTGCTTGTAGAAAGCCGTCCAATCTTCAGCCATGACGGGTGAACTCCGGGGTTGAGCAGGCCGGACTTCCGCTATAAGGGAAGTGTCGGCCATATCGGAAAGCAGAAACACACAGATGACCGTCGCCAAGCCGCGTAGCCGGGTCAGCGGGATCGACCGCACCCTTCAGATCCTGGATTTCCTGAGCGAGCGAGGCGAGTCCGCCAGTGCCTACGACATCGCCAAATCGGTCGGGGCGCCGGTGTCGACCATCTACGCCCTGGTCGACGAGCTGGTCGACCGGCAGGTGCTGATGCGGGCCGACGGCAACGGCATCTGGCTGGGGCCGCGGCTGTTCCGCTACGGGCTGGCCTTCGAAAGCGGCGCGGACGTGCTGATCGAAGCCAAGCGGGAAATGGAGCGCCTGTCCCGCCAGGTCGGCGAAACGGTCCAGATCTGCGTCCGCGACGAAGGCATGATGGTGGTGGCCGCCATGGCCGACGGTGCCGGGCATTTCCGCATCTCGTCGGATGTGGGCACGCGGGTGCCGCTGAACTGGACCGCGTCGGGCCGGCTGCTGGTGGGCCATCTGCCCGACGGCGAGCGGGAACGGGTGTTCGCGCAAGTCGGCCGCCGGTCGCCGACCGGCAAGGCCGAAACCGACCCCGCGCGCCTGGCCCGGCAGGCCGGGGCCGATTTCCGCAATCGGCTGGCGGTGCAGCTCGGCGCCTCGGACTTCGCGGTGGCCTGCATCGCCGCGCCGATCCGCAACACCGACGGCCAGTGCGTGGCGACGATTTCCATCGTTTCGGCCGAATCCAAGGCGGAGGCCAATCTGGACGCCTACGGCCAGGCGGTGCGCGACGGCGCCGGCCGGATCGAGCGATCGCTGGGCTGGGCCTCGGAGTAAACCAGGGTCAGCCGACATCGCTAGCCGCCCGCTGAAGCCCTCCCCCTTGATGGGGGAGGGTTGGGTGGGGGTGATGTCTGACGTCGCTTGGCGGTGGGTCGTAGCGAGACCTGCCTGAGATACGCAACGCACCGCTTGCGGCGCCTGGGAATGCCAATCGTGATTGCTGAGGAAGAACGGCGGCATCACCCCCACCCGAGCCCTCCCCCATCAAGGGGGAGGGACCATTGAGGGAAGACGCCTGCTCGCGCGATCCTGACGATGCGCAAACGCAACATCACGCCGGCTCGACTTCGAAGATCGCTTCGATTTCCACGGTGATGTTGTTGGGCAGCGAACCGACGCCGATGGCCGAGCGGGCATGGGCGCCGCGGGGACCCAGCATCTCGTCGAACAGGTCGGAACAGCCGTTGATGACCTTGGGGTGCTCGGCGAAATCCGGGGTGGCGTTGACCATGCCGAACAGCTTGGCCACGCGGCGCACCCGCGACAGGCTGCCGAGCTCGTCCCGAACGATCGCCAGCAGGTTCAGACCGACCAGCCGGGCATGGCCGTAGGCCTCGGCCACCGACACCTCCGCGCCCACCTTGCCGGTGTGCAGCCGCCCGTCCGGCTCCACCGGTCCCTGGCCGGAGACGAACAGCAGGTCGCCGACGCGGGCGCAGCCGACGAAATTGCCCACCGGGGCCGGCCCCCGGGGCGGCAGCAGGGCGTCGATGGTTTCGGCTTCGGCGGTCATGGGCATCTTCTTGGTTGGCGGCGGAAGCGGAGCGGTCAGATTTCGCCCAGGCGCAGACAGGCGGCCATATGGCGGTCCCCCACCAGCCGCTGCTCAGGGACCTGCGACCGGCAGGCATCCCGGCTGTGCCGGCAGCGGGTATGGAAGACGCAGCCCGACGGCGGCGACAGCGGGCTGGGGATATCGCCCTGCAGGATCTCGCGTTCCACCTGCGCATCGGGGTCGGCGACGGGTGACGAGGACAGCAGGGCGCGGGTGTAAGGGTGGCTGGGTGTCGCGTAGACCCGGGTCGCCGGCCCCCGTTCCATCACCCGGCCGAGATAGAGCACCACCACCTCGTCGCAGAGATACTCCACCACCGACAGATCGTGGGCGATGAACAGCAGGGTCAGGCCGCGGCGGTCGCACAGGTCCTGCATCAGGTTCAGGATCTGCGCCTGGACCGAGACATCCAGGGCCGACACGGATTCGTCGGCGACGATGAATTCCGGTTCCACCGCCAGGGCGCGGGCAATGCCGATCCGCTGGCGCTGGCCGCCGGAGAATTCATGGGGAAACCGGCTCATCTGGTCGGGGCTCAGGCCGACCTCCTCCAGCAGGCCGGCGACCAGGTCCAGCCGTTCCGCCCGGTTGCGGCCGATGCCGTGGGCCGACAGGGCTTCGCCGATGATGTCGCGCACCCGCATCCGCGGGTTCAGGCTGGAATACGGGTCCTGGAAGATGATCTGCATGCGCTTGCGCATGGCCTTCAAGGCCCGGGCGCGCAGTTCGGTGACCTCGATCCCGTCGAACAGGATGCTGCCGGCGGTCGGTTCGATCAGCCGCAGAAGGCATCGGCCCAGCGTCGTCTTGCCCGACCCGGATTCGCCGACGAGCCCGACCACCGCCCCGCGCGGGATGTCGAAGCTGACATCGTTGAGCGCCTGCACCCGCCCGCCCGGTGTCGGGAAGGCCTTGGTGAGGCCGGTCAGGCGGATCAGCGGATCGGCCGGCATCACGCGGTTCCCGATTTCCAGCAGCGGCTGAGGTGACCGTCGCCGATCCGGTCCAGTGACATCGGCTGCCGGCAGCGGTCTTCGGCCAGGGTGCAGCGGGGCGCGAAGGCGCAGCCGTCCGGCATGGCGTAGAGCGACGGCACCGTGCCGCGGATCGGCGTCAGGCGGCGGCGCCCGCCGACCCCGTCCAGGTCTCGCCGGGCATTGGGGATCGAGGCCAGCAGCGCCCGGGTGTAGGGGTGGCTGGGACGGTTGAACAGCGTGCGCACCGGTGCCTGTTCGACGGCCTCGCCGGCATACATGACCGAGACGTCGTCGGCGATCTCCGCCACCACGCCCATATCGTGGGTGATGAACAGGATCGACATGCCGAATTCGCGCTGCAGGCGTTTCAGCAGCTCCAGGATCTGCGCCTGAATGGTCACGTCCAGCGCCGTCGTCGGCTCGTCGGCGATCAGCAGCGAGGGGTTGCAGGCCAGCGCCATGGCGATCATGACCCGCTGGCGCATACCGCCGGACAGATGGTGCGGATAGTCGTGCAGCCGGCGGTCGGCCGCCGGGATCTCCACGATCTCCAGCATCTCCCGGGCACGCTGCAAGGCCTTGCTGCGGGACACGTCCAGGTGCAGCCGCACCATCTCGGCTATCTGGTCGCCGACCGTGAACAAAGGGTTCAGGGAGGTCATCGGCTCCTGGAAGATCATCGCGATCTCCCGCCCGCGGATCTGCCGCATGGTCCGGGCATCGGCACCGGCCAGATCGACCACCCGGCCGGTCGACAGGCGGTAGTGGATCGCGCCTTCGACGATTTCGCCGGGATGCGCCAGCAGGCGCAGGATCGACAGCGCCGTCACCGACTTGCCGGAGCCCGATTCGCCGACGATGGCCAGCGTCTTCGATTTGCCCAGCGCAAAGGTGACATCGCGAATCGCCTTGGCGGTGCGCCGCTTGTAGACGAAATGCGTGCTGAGCCGGTCGACGCCCAGCACGACGTCGTCGGCCAGGACGCCGGCAGGGGCAGGCGGCGTCACGACCCGGCCTCCCGCGGCCGCAGCGATGCCGGCCAATGGTCGGCGCCGATGACCGCCCCGCAGGGTTCGAACCGGCGGGTGATGCGTGCCTGGGCCCCCAGGCTGTCGGTCGCCACCTCGTCGCAATCCACCAGGTCGAACAGGGTGAAGTCGGCGCGGGCGCCGGGGGCGAGCCCGTCGTCGGGCAACCCCAGAACCGAGCGCGGCCGGTTGGTAACCGCCTGGACGCATTGATCGAACCCCAGCCCCACGCTGAGCAGCTTCGACATCGTGGTCGCCAGGTCGTGCACCGGCCCCTGCAGGTTCCGGCCATGCAGATCGGTGGAGACGGAGAACGGGATCAGCCCCTCGCCGATCGCGCGTTCGGCCACGGCGAAACTGTAGGACGCAGCGCCGTGGCCGATATCCATCCGCACGCCCCGGTCGGCCAGCCGCTTGGCCTGGGCCATCAGGGCCGGCGTGTCGGCGATCGATCCGGCGTCCTTGCCGTTGAAGCAGTGGGTCAGGATGTCGCCCGGGGCCAGGATCTCCATGACCTCGTCGATCAGCGGCGGCGGCTCGCCCACATGCACCATCAACGGCATGCCCAGGATCTCCGCCACCCGCTTGGCGATCTTGGCCGGGGCCAGCCCCCAGGTGCCGACGATGACGCCGCTGGCCCGCACCTTGATGCCGCAGATCACGTCCCGGTTGGCTTCGGCCACCGCCAGCGTGCGATCGATGTCGATGGACCGGGTGTCGATCAGTTCCGGCACCCGGTTGCAGGCGACGAGGCCGATCGACCCGATATTGAGGAACGCCTTGATCGTCTCCGGCCGCGGCTCGATGACATAGGCGCGCAGCCCGTGGAAGCTAGCCTCGCCCGCCGACCCGGCGTCGGCCATGGCGGTGACGCCCCGGGCGACCCCGGCTTCCGCCGCCGGGATCGAGATGTCGGTGCCGCCGTACCACACATGGACATGCAGATCGCACCAGCCGGGCGAAAGCCACGACCCGCCGCCGTCGATCACCGTGGCATCGGGTACCGGGTCGGCACTGACCCGCCCGTCGGCATCGATATGGATGTCGCGCAGATCGGCGCCGCCGGCGAAGCCGACCGGACGCACTTGGGTCAGGGTCAGGGCACCCATCGGCCTACAGTTCCTTGGAGATGCGAGGGTCCAGGGCGTCACGCAGGCCGTCGCCGGCGATCTGCAACGACAATACGCACAACGTGATGGCGATGCCGGGGAACAGGATCAGCCAGTCCGCCGTCCCGACATACTGGCGGGCGGCGTTGATCATCGTGCCCCAGGTCGGCGTCGCCGGGTCGACTCCGACGCCGAGGAACGACAGCCCGGCTTCCGCCAACATGGCATAGGCGAAGATGAACGTCGCCTGGACGATGATGGGCGAGACCATGTTGCGCAGCACATGGTGCACCAGCACGCGCGGGGTCGACACGCCCAGGGCGCGGGCGGCCTCGACATAGGGCAGCTCGCGGATCACCAGGGTCGACGCCCGCACCACCCGGGCGATGCGCGGTGCGTAGACCACGGCCAGCGCCAGGATGACGTTGACCAGCGACCCGCCCAGGGCGGCCACCAGCGCGATCGCCAGCAGGATATCCGGGAAGGCCATCATCGCGTCGATCAACCGCGACACCGGCGGATCCAGCCGGCGGAAGAACCCGCCGATCAGTCCCAGCGCAATGCCGATCAGCGACGCCAACGCGGCGACCCCCAGACCGACGGTCAGCGACACCCGCCCGGCATAGATCAGGCGCGAGAAGGTATCGCGGCCGAACTCGTCGGTGCCCAACCACCAGTCCGCCCCCGGCGGGGTCAGCCGGTCGCGGATCGACATGGCGTCGGGGTCGTATGGCGCCAGCAGCGGCGCGAACACCGCCGCGACACCGACCACCGCCAGGATGACGAGGCCGACGGCCACCGACCGGCGCTGGGTCAGCGTGCGCCAGAGGCTGGTTTCCATGGGAGCGGTTCCGGCCATCGCGCGCCCCTAGAACTTCACCCGGGGGTCGATCGCCAGATAGATCATGTCGATCAGGAAGTTGATCAGGACGTAAAGGCCGGCGACGACCACCAGCGTGCCCTGGATCAGCGGATAGTCGCGGCGCAGCACCGCGCCGACCACCAGGCTGCCGACACCGGGCAGGTTGAACACCCGCTCGGTCACCACCGCGCCGGAGATCAGCAGCGCGAAGGTCAGGCCGATCACCGTAACGATGGGGATCAAAGCGTTCTTGAAGGCATGGCGCATGACCACGCGCCATTCGGTCATGCCCTTGGCGCGCGCCGTGCGGATGTAGTCGTCGGACAGAATGTCCAGCATCGATGCGCGGGAAAACCGGATGATCAGCGCCGAGTTGACGATGCCCAGCACCACCGAGGGCAGCACCAGGTGCCCCATGCGCTGGATGAATGACGCATCCGGCCCGCCATAGCCGGACACCGGGAACCAGCCCAGATGGGTGGCCAGATACTGCTGGAACATCAACCCGGTCCAGAAGCTGGGCACCGACGCGGCCAGCATGGCAGTGGACAGGGCCCCCTGGTCGAACAGGCTGCCGCGGGTATAGGCGGAGACGACCCCGACCGGGATGGCGATGGCGACGGCGATCAGGATGGAGAACAGGGTCAGAAAGACCGTCGGCTCGGCCCGGGCCGCCATCACCTCCAGCACCGGTCGGTTGAAGAAGATGGATTCGCCCAGGTCGCCGCTGACCATCTGCGCCAGGAAAGCGACGTACTGCACCGGGATCGGCCGGTCGAGGCCCATCCGCGCGCGCAGTTCGGCGGCATCTTCCGGCGTGGCTTCCGGCCCCAGCATCATCGCCGCCGGATCCCCGGGCGCCAGGCGGACGATGACGAACACCGTGGTCAGCACGATGAACATCACCGCGATCATGCCGATGACGCGATTGACGATGTGGCTGAGCATGCCCGTGCGCCTCTCCGCGTCAGCGGTTTCGGTCGGGGTCGGACACCGGCCCGCTACCCCGAAAGGCTGGGGCTTGTCGATGCTCGGAGTTCCCTCCCCCTCGATGGGGGAGGGGTTGGGGTGGGGGTGATGGGGCCGCATATCTCGGCGATGTCCGAGGTCGTCTGACAGCGCCGCCAACAGGTCTTGTACTCATCCGCCCCACCACCGGCACGATCACCCCCTCCCAACCCTCCCCCATCGAGGGGGAGGGCCAAAGCTGGGTTGCGACTCCGAACGTCTGAAGGCTCTGGTCCAAAACCAGCCCGGGATCACTGGCTGAGTTGCGCATTCCAGAAGAACGGCCAGGGCGATTCCGGAACCCCGTCCAGGTCCGGCGACACCGCCATCAGCACGTTGAAGCCGCCGACCTTGTAGAAAGGCGCCTGTTCGTAGACCAGCCGCTGCAGGTCGGCGAACAGGTCCAGGCGGGTGTCCGGGTCGGTCTCGGTGGTGAAGGCGGTCAGCACCGCGTCCTTTTCCTCATCGACCCAGCCCAGGCGCGAGGCCGGGCTGTACAGGCTGGTCAGCGCCGGCTCCGGCAGGAACGGCGAGTGGGTGATGTAGATGTCCCACAGTTCGGGATTGTTGCGCCGTTCGGTCAGGGTCGCCCAATCCACCACATCCATGTCGACGGTGAAGCCGCCAGCCTCCAGATAGGCGCGGGCCACCTCGGCCATCTTGAAGTGGAACTCGTACTGGTGCGAGGTCAGGATGCGCAGCGGCGTCCCGTCGTACCCGGCCTGCGCCAGCAGTTCGCCCGTCCGTTCCGGATCGGCCTGGTTGTACAGATCCGCCCCGGCGTCGTTGTGCCAGACGAACCGGTCCGGGAACAGCGCCGCTTCGACCACGAAGAATTCCTCGTCACCGAAGGCCGCCAGCAGCATGTCCTCCGGCGCCAAGGCCGCCTGCACCGCTTGGCGGACGGGCAGGTCGACCAGCAGCCCGTCCTTCATGTTGAAGGCGAAGATCGGCCAGCCGAAGGGGCGCAGCATCAGGGGCTCGATCTCGGCGCTGTCGACGACGCGGCCGTAGGCTTCCGTCGGCAGGGCATCGGCGAACTGGTACTGCCCGGCCACGGCACCTTCGACCCGGGTACTGGCATCGGGCACCGGCACGAAGCGGATCTCGTCGAGATGCTGGTGCCGTTCGCCGAACGCCCCATCCGACGGCTCGGTCCGGGACGCGTAATCATCGAAGCGGACCACCTGGATGTACTGGTCCGGCCGATGCTCGGCCAGGCGATAGGGGCCGGTACCGACGATCGCCGACAGCTCCTCGCCGATGATCTCCTGCGGCACCACGATGGCGGCGGAGTTGGTGAAGGCCAGCAGCGACAGCAGCGGCGAGTAGGGCTGGTTCATGGTGATGACGACCGTGAAGTCGTCGGTCGCTTCGATACCGTCGATCCGGTCGGCGACCCCCTGGCCGCGCACCGCCATCTCGGTCCAGCGGTTCAGCGACGCCACCACGTCGTGGGCGTCCATGGCCGACCCGTCGTGGAAGGTCACGCCTTCGCGGATAGCGATGGTGTAGGTCAGCCCGTCGTCGGAAATCTCCGGCATGTCGGCAGCCAGGAGCGGCGCCACCCGCCAGTTGCCGTCGAAGGTGTAGAGCGTCTCGAAGAAATGCTGGGTGACGATGCTGGTGACGTCCGTCGTGGTCAGCATCGGGTCCAGGGTCGGCGGCTCGCCGATGATGGCCACGTCGATGGCCCCGCCGGACTGCGCCTGGGCGCCGGTCGCCGGTGCCATTGCGGTCGCCGCGGCCGTTGCGCCGATGACGGTGAGAAGCGCGCGCATTGTCTCTCTCCCTGCCGTGTCTCGTTCCTGCTGAATTCCTTTATAACGGAATAACCTCCGTTAAAATGAAATATGCGCTTTGCAAGATCCGACTGTCAACCCGAATGCCGGCGACACAATCGTGTCCGGGTCGCCCCGTCCGGTTGTCGGAACCACCGATCCGGTATCGGGAGCCGCGTGCTTGTGGGCAGGGGCGCGTATGCTAGTGTTTTCCCGGCAACCATCATCCCGGCGGCCCGGCCCGCAGTGCCGCCGGGGAAAACAGACAAGAGGGAAGGCCCATGAGGACGACACTGGTCGCCGCAGCGACCCTGGCAGCGACATCGATCACCGGGACTGCAGGCATCGGCATGGCCAGCGCCCAGGAGTTGACCTTCTGGACCTGGCGCCAGGAAGACCGGGCCGCCTATGAAGAGATCTTCGCCGCCTTCAGCGAGGCCAATCCCGGCATCACCGTCGCCTTCGAAGCGTTCGAGCCGACCCAGTACCAGACCATTCTGTCGACGGCGCTGGCCGGCGGGGCCGGCCCCGACATCGCCCATGTCCGGGCCTACGGCAATCTGGAGGCGATCGCCGGTCCCGGATATCTGCGCGCACTGGACGGGCTGGTCGATGTCAGCGGCTTTTCCGAACTGGCGCTGTCGGCGGAAACGCTGCGCGCCGACGGACAGATCTATGCCGTTCCCTTCGCCTCGCAGACGCTGGTCATCTACTACAACACCGCCCTGTTCGCCGAAGCCGGCGTCGAGCCGCCGGAGACCTGGGAACAGTTCATCGCCGCCTGCCAGGCCCTGGCCGATGCCGGGATCTTCCCGATCGCCAACGGCACCGCGGATGCCTGGCAGAACGAAATCATGGTCGGCACGCTGGTGCCCAGCTTCTACGGCACCGATTTCGAAGCCGACCTGGTCGCCGGCACCGCCGATTTCACCGACCCGCGCTACGTCGAGGCCCTTGCCCGCCTGGAAGAGCTGAAGCCGTTCCTGCCGGACGGGTTCACCGGCATCGACTATTCCACCGCCCAGCAGCTGTTCATCAACGAACAGGCGGCGATGTTCGCCGGCGGCACCTGGGAAATCGCCAATTTCCGCAGCCAGAACCCGGACCTGGCCTTTGAGATCATGCCTTCGCCGGCGCCGGAGGCGGGCGCCGACCGCTATGTCAGCACCTTCTTCGACGGCGGCTTTGCCCTGACCTCCGTCAGCGAGCAGGAGGAGGCCGGGCTGGCGCTGCTGAACTACATGGCCACGCCGGACTTCGGCAACCAACTGGTGTCGCTGCTGGGCAACATCTCCCCGATCGAAGGCGTCGAGTTCACCGACCCGATGATCGCCGAGGTGGCCGCCCTGAACCAGACCGCCGTCAGCTATCTGATGCTGGTCCATTTCCGATATGAGGAGCCGTCGGGGTCGGTCCTGCTGCAGCAGGCCGTGCAGCGGATGATGGCCGGTGAGGCAACGCCGGAGGAGGTCGGCCGCAACGTCACCGAAGGCATTGCCACCTATCACGCGCCGTTCCAGAACTAGGCCCAATCGCAGACCCGGTCGCCCCGATGCGCCCTCCCCCTTGATGGGGGAGGGTTGGGTGGGGGTGATCCTGCCGCCGGTTAGGCGGATGGTATCTCGACTGCGGCGCCATCACCCCCACCCCGGCCCTCCCCCATCGAGGGGGAGGGAGAACAGTATGTCGACGACATCTTCCAGACCGGACTGCCCCTGCGTTATCTCCCTCCGGCCGACGACCGGACCCGCGGAGGCATAGCGCGATGGCCACATCGTCGATGCGCCGCGCCCGCATGATGCGCCGCCTGTGGATTGCGGCACTGGTGGCGCCCGGCCTCCTGGTCATGACGTTCTTCGTGTTCGTGCCGATTGCGTCCGCCCTGGCCTACAGCGTGTTCGAATGGGAGGGCCTGCAGCGCGGCGCTTTCGTCGGCCTGGCCAATTTCGCCACCGTCCTGTTCAGCGAACCCTACGGCAGTTGGACCTGGAACGCGTTCCGGCACAACGTGATCGTCTTCGTCACGATCATGGTGGTGCAGAACGGCACCGCCTTCCTGCTGGCCTATGCCCTGTTCTGCCAGCCCTGGGGACACCGGTTCCACCAGGTGACCGTGTTCGTGCCGGTGATCCTGTCGACCGTGATCGTCGGCTTCCTGTGGAAGCTGTTCTACAACCCCTTCGGCCTGGTCAATCAACTCCTGCGGGCGATCGGGCTGGACAGCCTGGCCATCCCCTGGCTGGGCGAGCCGACGACCGCGCTGGGCGCGCTGATCTTCGCCAATACCTGGCACTTCATCGGCTTCCCGACCCTGATCTACCTCGCCGGCATGCAGCGCATCCCGCGCGACCTGATCGACGCGGCGCGCATGGACGGGGCAGGCAACTGGTCGCTGATCCGCCGGATCATCTGGCCGCTGGTGGCGCCGGCCACCACGGTGGTGTTCGTCCTAACCTTCATCGGCTCGTTCAACTGGTTCGAGATGCCGTTCATCATGGCCGGGCTGGACGGGTCGCCGTTCGGCGCCACCGACGTGCTGGGCCTGTACTTCTACCGCACCGCGTTCGGCAACCAGTCGTCCAGCCTGGGCGATTTCGGCCTGGGCAGCGCGCTGGCCGTGCTGATCTTCGGCTTCGTCCTGGTGATGGCCACGGCCTGGACGCTGTACCTGCGCCGGCGGGAGATCGAGTTTTGACCGCCCATCGGGAACAACCGGCCGGGCGCCTGGGCGGATCGACCCTGTTCTGGCTGCAGGCGCTGTTGATCTTCAACACCGTGCTGATGCTGTACCCGATCATGGTGATGGTGTTCAGCGCCTTCCGCAGCACCCGGCAGATCTACAGCTCCAGCTTCGGGCTGCCCGACTTCACCAACTTCGCCAACTTCCAGCGCATCCTGGCGGATACCGAGTTCCTGCAATACCTGGCCAATTCGGTCATCGTCACCGGCGGTGCGGTGATCGGCTTTCTGACATTCGGCACCATGGCCGCCTATGCCCTGGCCCGGTACCAGTTCCGGGCCGGGCCGCTGATCCTGCTGGTGTTCCTGGCGGGCCTGATGGTGCCGCTGAAGCTGGCGGTGATCCCGCTGTTCGTGCAGCTGAAGGCGTTCGGCCTGATCGACACCCGGCTGGGCCTGATCGGCCTCTACACGGCCATGGGGCTGCCCTCGACCGTGTTCATCATGACCGGGTTCCTGCGCACCCTGCCGCGGGACCTGGAGGACTCGGCACGCATCGACGGCGCCAGCGAGCCGCGCATCATGTGGTCGATCATGCTGCCGCTGACCCGCCCGGCGCTGGTGATCGCGGCGATCTACAATGCGGTGCCGACCTGGAACGACTTCTTCTTCCCGCTGGTGTTCATCCACACCGACGATCGCAAGACCCTGCCGCAAGGCCTGACCACGTTCATGGGCGAGTTCTCCACCGATTGGGGCGCCCTGTTCGCCGGCCTGACCCTGTCCGCCCTGCCGATCACCCTGGTCTACATCCTGCTGTCGCGCCAGTTCATTAGCGGCATGACCTCGGGAGCCCTGAAATGACCGCCGGAACGCCTGCCGGATCGCCCGAAGGGCCGCTCCCGCAAGGGGGCCTGATCGTCTCGTGCCAGGCCCGCCCGCCCAGCCCGATGCAGGGGCCGGTGATCATGGCGGCCTTCGCCCGGGCCGCCGAAGCCGGCGGCGCCGTCGCCGTTCGGGTCAACGGGCCGGCCGACATCGCCGCCGTCAGGCCGCAGGTCAGCCTGCCGATCATCGGCCTGTACAAGATCGACCGCGACCGCAATCCGGTCTACATCACCCCGTCCAAGGCGGCGGCGGCGGCCGTCGTTGCGGTCGGCGCCGACGTGGTGGCGATCGATGCGACCGACCGGGCGCGGCCGGCGGACCGGCTGGAGGTCCTGGTCGCCCATATCCTGACCGACCTTATGCGCCCGGTGATGGCCGATATCGCCACCCTGGACGAGGGGCTGCAGGCCGCGGATCTGGGCTGTGCCTATGTGGCGACCACGCTGGCCGGCTACACCGGGGACGGTATGGCCCCGGATGCGCCGGACCTGGCGCTGGTCGAGGCGCTGGCCGGGCGTTGCCCGGTTCCGGTAATCGCCGAAGGCCGGATTTCATCGCCGGAAGACCTTCAGCGCGCCTTCGACGCCGGCGCCCATGCCGTGGTCGTCGGCACCGCCATCACCAATCCCGTGGCGATCACCGCCCGCTTCGCCGCCGCGTGCCCCCGCCATGCCGCCTGACCAACCGCTCGGCCTGGGTCTCGATGTCGGGGGTACGGCCAGCCGCTGGGCGTTGGCCGACCGGCAGGGCATCGTCATGGCGTCGGGCACGGCCCCCGCCGCCAGCGGCCACATCTTCCGGCCCGATGCCGCCGCCGCCTTCGATGCGATGCTGGCGGCCGTGTCGGCCGGGCTTAACGGGCGCCCGGTCGCCGGGCTTCTGGCCGGCATCACCGGCGTCGACGACACCGGGCCGGAGGCAGCCGCCCTGGCCGGCCGCATGGCCCGCGCCGTTGGCGCCGAACCCAGGGCCTGCGCCCTGGCCAACGACGTCGCCCTGGCGGTGCTGACCCGCTTCGGCCCCGGGGAAGGCGCCGTCGTCTACGCCGGCACCGGTTCCGTCGCCGCGCTGATCGACCGGGCCTGGCAGCTCCAGCGGGTCGGCGGCATGGGGCACATCATCGACGAGGCCGGCAGCGGCTACTGGGTCGGCCGCGAAGCGCTGCAATGGCTGGCGCGGGAGATCGATGCCGGCGGCTGCTGGCCGGCGACCCCCCTGGCGGACGCCATCGCCGAACAGGCCGGCGGCAATACCTGGCCGGATCTGCGCCGCTACGTCTATTCCGACCCGCGGGCCAACGTCGCCGCCTTGACCCGGGCGGTGATCGGATCGGCCGACCGGGACCCGGCGGCGGCCGACGTGCTGGACCGCACCGCGGCCGAGCTGGCGGACATGGCGGGCCGCCTGTTGGACCGGGTAACGACCGTGCCAGCCTTCGCGCTGATGGGCGGGATCTTCGCCGCCCATCCGCCCCTGGCGACGGCGGTGGAAGCCGCCTTCGCCCGACGTTGGCCGTCGATGGCCCGGCGAGGCGAGGCGGAAACCACCGACACCACTGCCCGGGCGGGGCAGCTGGCCGCCCAGGCCGCCATCGACGGCGCCCCCTGGCAATCGGTCGACTGGGTGCAGTGCGGCACCTGATCGAAGCGGGACGCCATGCCGGTCATCTCGCCATCGACGAAACCGCGGTCAATTGAGTCTCGGTCGTCGCCGGCAGCAGGGTGGACGCCACCCGATACGGTACATCGGGCGCAGCTGGTCGAGGTCGGCTTCCGTGATCGGTTCGCGGTCCGCACGCATGGGGAGACACCTTTGCCCTGGCAGCGCTGATATGTCCGCGTCGGCCCCGCAACGCCCGGGCCGGCCGAGCCCGGGCAGAACGGGTTTCGGCTTTGAGAGTGTAAGGCCCGGCGCCCCCAGCCCTGCGCAGCGTTGCCTGTGGCGCGGCCGGTGCCTATGGTCGCCGCCGGTTTTCGACGGCAACCAAGACCCTGATGGCCACTGATCCGCAACAGATCCGCAATTTCTCGATCATCGCCCATATCGACCACGGAAAGTCGACGCTGGCCGACCGGCTTATCCAGCGCTGCGGCGGCGTCGACGAGCGGGAGATGAAGGCGCAAATCCTCGATTCGATGGATATCGAGCGCGAGCGCGGCATCACCATCAAGGCCCAGACGGTGCGCCTGAGCTATCCAGCATCCGACGGCAACACCTATCAGCTCAACCTGATGGACACGCCGGGCCATGTCGACTTCTCCTACGAAGTCAGCCGGTCGCTGGCCGCGTGCGAAGGCTCGCTGCTGGTGGTCGACGCCAGCCAGGGCGTGGAAGCCCAGACCCTGGCCAACGTGTATCAGGCGATCGACGCCGACCACGAGGTGGTGCCGGTCCTGAACAAGATCGACCTGCCGGCGGCGGAACCGGAGCGGGTAACCCAGCAGATCGAGGACGTGGTCGGGCTGGACGCGTCGGACGCGCTGCACATCTCGGCCAAGACCGGCCAGGGCATCGACGACGTGCTGGAGGCCATCGCGCTCAGGCTGCCGCCGCCGCGGGCCGGCGACCCCGATGCGCCGTTGAAGGCGCTGCTGGTCGATAGCTGGTACGACCCCTATCTGGGCGTCATCGTCCTGGTGCGGGTGGTCGAAGGCACGCTGAAGATCGGCCAGAAGGTCCGGTTCATGGCCACCGGGGCGACGCGGGAGCTCGACCGGATCGGCTTCATGACGCCGAAGGCGGTCCTGATCGACCATCTGGGGCCCGGCGAGATCGGCTTCCTGACCGCGGCGATCAAGGACATCGCCGAAACCAAGGTCGGCGACACCATCACCGAGGATCGGCGGCCCACCGCCGACCCCCTGCCGGGGTTCAAGCCGTCGGTGCCGGTGGTCTGGTGCGGCCTGTTTCCGGCCGACGCCGCGGATTTCGAAACCCTGCGGGAAAGCCTGGGCAAGCTGGCGCTGAACGACGCCAGCTTCCATTACGAGCCCGAAACGTCCGCGGCGCTGGGCTTCGGCTTCCGGTGCGGCTTCCTGGGCCTGTTGCACCTGGAGATCATCCAGGAGCGGCTGGAACGGGAATTCGACCTGGACCTGATCACCACCGCACCGTCGGTCGTCTACACCATCCACATGACCGACGGCACGGTGCGCCACCTGCACAATCCGGCTGATTTCCCCGATGTGGTGAAGATCGACCGGATCGAGGAGCCCTGGATCCGGGCCACCATCTTCCTGCCGGACGAATACCTGGGCGGGGTGCTGCAGCTCTGCACCGAACGGCGCGGCGAGCAGATCGAACTGACCTATGCCGGCAGCCGGGCGATGCTGGTCTACCGGTTGCCGTTGAACGAGGTGGTATTCGACTTCTACGACCGGCTGAAGTCGATCAGCCGGGGCTATGCCAGCTTCGACTACCAGATGGACGGCTACCTGGAAAACGACCTGGTGAAGATGGCCATCCTGGTCAACGGCGAGCCGGTGGACGCCCTGTCGATGATCGTCCACCGCAGCCAGTCCGAACGGCGCGGCCGCCAGTTCTGCGAGCGGCTGAAGGAACTGATCCCCCGGCAGCTTTTCAAGATCGCCGTGCAGGCGGCCATCGGCGGCAAGGTTATCGCCCGCGAGACGGTATCGGCGCTGCGCAAGGACGTGACCGCCAAGTGCTATGGCGGCGACGTGACCCGCAAGCGCAAGCTGCTGGAGAAGCAGAAGGAAGGCAAAAAGCGCATGCGTCAGTTCGGCCAGGTCGAAATCCCGCAAAGCGCCTTCATCGCCGCCCTGCGCATGGGCGAAGAGTGATCGCGGCAAGGCCAGCGGATGGGCACACAAGCATAACCAGCGGGAGCGGCCGATGAACGGAGCGGAAAGCGCCATCGCCACGCTGGCGGCCGGCGGTGTCGACGTCTGCTTCGCCAACCCGGGCACGACGGAGCTGCCCTTCGTCGCCGCCCTGACCGGCCAGACGGACGTGCGGTCGGTCCTGGCGCTGCACGAGAACGTGGCCACCGGGGCGGCCGACGGCTATGCCCGGATGACCCGGCGTCCGGCTGCCACCCTGCTGCATCTCGGACCGGGCCTGGCCAACGGAATGGCCAATCTGCACAACGCCAAGCGGGCCGGCACCCCGATCGTCAACCTGATCGGCGAGCACGCCACCTGGCATCGCGGGTTGGACTCGGCCCTGGAGATGGATATCGAGGGAGCGGCCCGGACCGTTTCGCGCTGGGTGCGGACCGTGGCGGACGGACCGTCGATGGGCACGGCGGCGGCGGAAGCCGTGGCGGCCGCCTGCCAGGGACATGGCGGCATCGCCACGCTGATCGCACCGGCCGATTGCCAATCCGCGGACTCCCGCCCGGGCAGCGTCGGCGCCCCGCCCCGGCCGGCGCCGGTTCCAGACGACCGCATCACCGCGGTTGCCGCCGCGCTGCGCGGCGAGCGGCCGGCGATACTGCTGGGCGGGGCGGCGCTGCTGGCCCCCGGGCTGGAGGTGGCGGCCCGGTTGGCGGCGGAGACAGGCGCCGCCCTGCTGGCCGAAGGCTTGCCGGGTCGGGTCGACCGCGGGCGCGGGCGCGTGGCACCGATCCCGATGCCCTACTGGCCGGAACTGGCGATCGAGCTGCTGTCCCGCTTCACCGACATCGTTTTGGCCGGGGCGGCCGATCCGGTCAGCCTGTTCGGCTACCCCAGGACGCCGAGCCGGTTGGTCCCGGAGACCTGCGCCGTGCACCACCTCGCCGACCGGGATGACGATGTGCTGGACGGGCTGACCGCGGTCGCCGATACGCTGGGGGCCGGGCCGATCCCGGCCGCCCCGCCGCTGGCGCCGCCGCCGATCCCCAGCGGCGCCCTGACCCCCGAGGTTCTGGGCGCCGCCGTCGCCGCCGCCCAGCCGGAAAACGCCATCATCATGGGCGAGGCGGTCAGCGCCGGCTTTGCCTACGGCCCCGCCTCTGTCGCCTGCCCGCCGTTCACCCAGCTGAGCATCACCGGGGCTGCCATCGGACAGGGGCTGCCGACCGGCTTCGGCGCCGCGCTGGCCTGTCCCGACCGGCCGGTGATCGTGCTGCAGGCCGACGGCAGCGGCCTCTACACGCCGCAGGCGCTTTGGTCGATGGCTCGGGAAGGCGCCAACGTCACGGTCGTGGTCTGCCGCAACCAGGCCTACCGGATCCTGGAGATCGAA
>JANQIU010000143.1 GCA_028281985.1 Alphaproteobacteria bacterium
TATTGAAACCCCTGCCCCGGATTTTGTAATTTTATTGTCGGCCTGTGTGACTAAAGGCTGGATGACACAATCCAAGCCTTTACACCGACGTGCTGCTGAGCCGCGGCGCGGCGCGGGTCTATGCCGTCGATGTCGGCCACGGCCAGCTGGCCTGGCGGCTGCGCAACGATCCGCGCGTGGTGGTGCTGGAGCGCACCAACGCCCGCACCCTCTCGGCCGAACAGGTGCCGGAGCCGGCAGGTATCGTGGTCTGCGACGCCAGTTTCATCGGGTTGTCGGTGGTGTTGCCGGCATCGCTGGACCGGGCCGGACCGGGCGCCTGGCTGGTCGCCCTGATCAAGCCCCAGTTCGAGGTGGGTCGGGGCCGGGTCGGCAAGGGTGGCGTGGTTCGCGACCCGGACCTGCATCGTGAGGTCTGCGACCGCGTAGCCGGTTGGCTGTCGGATCTGCCGGGCTGGCGGGTGCTCGGCCTGATCGAAAGCCCGATCCGGGGGCCGGAGGGCAATGTGGAGTTCCTGATCGCCGCCCGAAAGGACGACCGGCATCCAGGGGCCGCGCCGGCATAGGCCGGAAGCGCTAGCGCCGGGCGACGATGAAGACGCGGCGGAAGGGGAAGGCCACCGACCCGTCGGGGCGCGGCGGATAGGCTTGGGCCAAGGCGTTGCGGCACAGCGCCTCGAAGGGTTCGATTTCGCCTTCGTTCAGCGCCGCCAGGATTGGCCGCAAGGCCGAGCCGCGCAGCCACTCGAAGACCGGGTCCTGGCCGGTCAGGACATGGTGGTAGACCGTTTCCCAGATCTCCACGCTGGTCGCCTTGTCGGCAAGCAGGTCGGAATACGCCCGCGGTTCCAGGATGCCGGCCGGGCGTGCCGGTACCCGTCCCCGCCACGGCCCCTGATCGGTGACGTCCCGGATGATCCGGTGCGACGGCTGGTCGAAATTGCCCGGCACCTGGACCGCCAGCACGCCGCCCTCGGCAAGGCCGTCCAAGAGCCGCGGAAACAGCAGTTCATGGTCGCTGACCCAATGCAGGGCCGCGTTCGAGACGATCAGGTCCGGGGGCGCTGCCGGCTGCCAGGTGACGATGTCGGCATTAACCCAGTCGACCTGCGGCCAGTCGGCTGCCGGGTGGTCCTTTCGCGCCAGGGCCAGCATCTCGTCGGAGCTGTCGACGCCGGTGACGGTGGCATCCGGCCAGCGGCTGGTCAGCGGCCCCATCAGCACGCCGCTGCCGCAGCCAAGGTCGACGATGCGGCCGGCGGGCATGTCGGGTACGCCGGTCAGCAGATCCAGGGCCGGCCGCAAACGGGGGGCGGCAAATCGACCGTAGAGTTTGGGGTCCCAAGCCATCGTCCGCGCCTATGCCATCATCGGCCGGATCCAGAACATGACCGCCACCAGGTGGCACATCGCGCCGGCCAGAACAAACAGATGCCAGATGACCACATGGTACTTCACATGGCGCAACAGCACGAAGACCACGCCCAGACTGTAGAAGACGCCGCCGACCAAGGCCAGGACCAGGGCGGGCACCGGAAGGGAATCGACCATCGGCTTGATGGCCACCAGGCACAGCCAGCCAAGGGCAAGGTAGAGGCCGATCGACAACCGGTAAAAGCGGTTCGGGAACACCAGCTTCTTGACGATCCCGGCGGTCGCCAGGCCCCAGACCACGCCGAACAGGCTCCATCCCCAGGCGCCGCCGATGCCCACCAGCATGAACGGCGTGTAGGTGCCGGCGATCAGCAGGTAGATCGCCGTGTGGTCCAGCACCCGCAGCACTGATTTGATGCGTCGGCCCGGGATGGCCGGAAGGGCGTTGTAGATGCCGGAGGTCAGAAACAGGGTGATCAGCGTGGCGCCGTAGACGGCGAAACTGGTGATGGTCAGCGCGTCGGCCTCGGCCGTGGCGAACACCATCATCAGCACCAGCCCCGCCACCGACAGCCCGAAGCCGACGATGTTGACCATGCCGTCCAGAAGGTATTCGGACAGGCTGTAGCGGACTGCGCGGGCACCTTGGGTCATCGCGGCGGCTCATCATCTGCAGGCTGGCCGGCGCGCCACAGCGCCTCGGCCAACGCCAAGTTCAGGCTGTCCGCAGAATATGGCGGTCGGGGGGTAGCCGCCAACGCCTGAATGCCGGTCGGCCGTCAGGTGGTCGGCTGGATCGCCGGCCCGATCAGTCGAGATCCAGGCGCACGAAATGGAACACCAGGGACAGCAGCGCCGTCAGCGCATCCCAGCTTCCAGGCGGGTCCTGCAGCAGCGTGTCGCCATCTGTCGCATCCTGCAGATCGATCTTGGCGAATTTCAGCGCCGGTTCGGCCTTGGCGATGGCCTCGCCCATGAAGTTGGCCAGAATGGCGTAGCCGACATTGGACGGGTGCATGTTGTCCAGACCGAACATGCCGCCCTGCCGGAACCCCCCAAGGGCCGAGAACGGGTAGTTGCTGAGCCTCGACGGCTTGTCGTTCAGCGCGACCTTGATCTTGCGCGAATTGCCGAAATGCTTGGCGTCGAACTGGTTGATCAGGTTGTAGAGGTCGACGAAGACGAACCGGTCCTTGTCGGACCCGAACACCTTGGCGATGGCCTTCCGAGTGGCGTCGTTGACCTTGGCGATCTCGGCGTCGAAAGCCCTCATGTTTTCGCCGGACAGGTTGTTCCGGGCCGGCCCCAGGCGGGCGGCATATTTCGGGTAGTAGCCTTCGCCCGGCCGGTTCAGGAAGTCCCGGTCCCGGCGCGGCGCCAGGTTGGCGACGATGCGCGGGCGGATCAGCAGGTTGAAGTAGAACCTGCCGACATCCGGGCAGTGGTCCTTCAGGACCTTCGCCAGCTTCGTGGCCTGATCGGGGATTGTTCGCAACTGGTCGATGTATCGGCGCGAGTAATTGGCCGTCACCCCGATCATGAACAGGCCTTCGTTATTGCCGATGTTGATCAGCAGGCGTTTGGGCTGCCGCGAGGCGACCTGCTCCAGCGGCGTCAGATCGTCCAGGTCGGGATGGCCGGTGGGGTTCAGGACGAAAGCGGTGTTGATCGCCATATAGAGGTTGCCGATGCTGGCGAAGTCCAGTCCAGGCGCTTGCTTGACCTTCTCCAGCAGGACGTCGATCCGGCTGCGTGCCGCCCCGGCGGTGGCGGTGTGCAAATCGCCATAGTCGTAGCCGGCCACCGCGATGTTGTCGAAGAAGCGGTCTTCCGACCAGGCGCCGGTCGTCGACAGCCATCTGTCGCCATTTGCGATGATCCGCGATCGGATACGCGACAGGTCGATGCCGTCGCGGACCTCCTGCTCCAGGTCGAAAAGCACCGGCTGCGGATAGTCGGGTTGGGTCATCGGCAAGCCCAAACCGCGGGACAGGAAGGCCGGCGGTGACGTGTTCGCCAGGCCGTCGTCGATGGAAAGCGACCGGACCCCGTTGAAGATCGAGTCGCCGATGCTCATCAGCTCCGGGTTCTTGTACTCTTTGAGCAGCGGATGGCGTGACGCGAGCGGCTGGAATTGCATGACGGCCTCCAATGGAATGGGACTGCCCTTAGGGCGCAAAATTCTTTCTGATCGAAATCAGCCAAAAAAATGCAATAACTTGTCGATTTATCTAGCAGGAATACGGTTTGAGTTCAACGACTCAACCCCTGTGGGGTGCGCGATATCCGAGTGGAAGGCGACCTAGGCTGCCTGAAGGACGCGCTCGACAATGCGTTCTGCCCACAAATCGTAGATTTGCGGGCCGGGATGGAAGCCGTCGGGGGCCATGATCTCTGCCATCGGCACGCCATGCAGCCGGTCGCCGGGAACGGTGTCCAGGCCCGCGTACGACAGCGTCGCGTCCGACCCGACCCATCGCCGCAACGCACTGTCGTGACGGCGGACCTGGCGGCCGATGACCCAACGAAGCGGGTTGGGCAGGGCCGGAAACGCGCCCATGGGCGGCAGTCCGGAAACGACGAAGTGGCCGACCTGGAACCGGTCGCGCAACTCCCCGACGAGTTCGCGATAACAGTCCAGCCATTGTGCGAGGTCGCGGCCGGCCGTCACGTCGTTGGCGCCGATACTGGTCACCGCAACGTCGAACGGTGCCGGGTCGAGCTTTCGCAAGTGCCGCAGCGTCCGCGACAGGGTGGCCCCGTGGCGCGCCACCAGCCGATAGGTTACCCGATGGGTTGCCGCCAGCCGTGCAACGGTTCTCCCGAGCAATGCTTCGTCCTGGGTTTTCACGCCAACGCCTGCGGCGGCGGAATCACCCACGATCAGCAGACGCAGCGGTGGTCCGTCGCCGAGTGTGCCCTGGCGTTCGCCATCGGCTTCGGGCAGCCGGGGCATCGATTTGAAGACCCGCTTGGCCTGGCTGAGCAGCAGGGGCGCGAGGAGTATCCTGGCGAAGTCCGGCATGGTGTTATCGTTCCGATCGACTCGGCAGTAGATTAGTTCACTCAAGAACCAATATAGTGCATGCATGAACGAAAAGCGAGCCCCGACCGAGGTCCCCGGGTACCGCAACTGGCTGGAAGTGATCCGGACCTATGCCGCTTGCGAGCGGGTCTTGACGGAGCGCTGCCGGGGGGCCGGACTGACGCTTGCGCAGCACGACATTCTGGCGACCCTGGTCTCCGAGGGACCGCTCCGGCAAAACGACCTGGCCAGTCGGCTCTTTGTCGTGAAAAGCAACGTCGCTGCCGTGCTGAACCGAATGGAGCGGGACGGCCTGGTAAAGCGGACGCCGGATCCGGCCGACGGTCGCGCCAACCGCATCGTGCCCACCGACGAAGGACGGCGCCGGGCCGACATCACCATCGCGGCGCAACGGGCCGTGGCGCGCGGCATGATCGGCCAGCTGTCACCTGACGAATGCGATGCGCTGGGCGAGATGATGCGCAGGGTCCGGGCCTACCTGACAACGCTCTGATGATCGACGAGAGCAGGATGCACGTCTTGGCTGGTATCGCCCGACGGCGATTCCAGCCAAGACGACCCTGCCAAGAGCGCGCGATGGTACCGGGCGGGACCGCATCCGGCGGTTCCGCCCGGGAACCTCTCCCTACTTGGCGCCCGGCTCGATCACGACGAAGGTGCGCACCTCAATGCTCTCCCGCGGCGGCGCATCGGCCGGGGTGCGGGGGCTGTTGAACGCGGTGTGCGGCGCGAAACGGGCGCGGCCGTCATCCAGGCTGTCCCAGCCCTTGAGCAGCAGCGCTCCGTCCTTGGTCATGGCCGGCGCATAGAACCAGCGCTGGGTGGGGGTATGCGCCAGCATGAAAATCTCTCCGACCCGGTCCGGGAACACCTGATCT
>JANQIU010000239.1 GCA_028281985.1 Alphaproteobacteria bacterium
GACCGGGCCGGCCAGGACCCGGGCAGTGCCGCTGCGCTGACCCGGCTTTCCGGCCCGGCAATCGACTGGCCAAGCCTGGCCAAGGGCTTCGGCGTGCCGGCATGCAGCGTCGACGACGGTGCCGACCTGGCCAAGGCAGTCGCCGACGGCGTGCGTGAGCCGGGGCCGTTCCTGATCGAAGCCTGCATGCCCTAAAGCCCAACCGGCACCGGGGCGAACGGCCAGTTCGGCAGGCAGACACCGCAGCCGACATCAAAACTTCATTTGATCGGCGATGCCGTTTGCGACCATCGTGCATCAAATAATGCACAAATAGATGGTCATGCAATGAACGGTGCAAGTCCGGTCCAGTGGCTCCAACGGGTGATGGACAGCCAGGGCGACAGCCTGACCGCCGCGGATCGGCGGATCTGCGACATCGTCCTGCGCGACCCGACCGGCACGGCCTTTCTGTCGGCCCAGGCGCTGGCGGCCAGGGCGGACATGCACCAGGCCAGCGTGGTCCGGTTCGCCCAGAAGCTCGGCTTCTCCGGCTACACGGAGTTCCGCGACGCCCTGCGCGTCGAAGTCCGCGACAGTGCCGGTGCCGCATCCCGCCTGCGCACCCTGGTGGCCGACGACGAGTCGATGCTTCAGGCCTTTGTCGCCCGGCAGATGGAGGCGATTGCCGCCATCAGCGACCATGTGCCCGACGCCGCCCTTAACGCGGCGGCGGGAGCCATAGCCAAGGCCCGGCGGGTCTTCGTGTTCGCCAGCGGGCATGCCACGGCGCTGGCCGAACTGGCCCTGCGGCGACTGGCGCGGATCGGCGTCGCCACGGTGGATCTGCGCGGGTCCCGGCGGGACATGGTGGAGCGCCTGGCCGGCTTGAGCCGCGAGGATGCCGTTCTGGCCTTCGCCTTCCGCCGGCTGCCGGGCGATCTGCCGCCGGTGCTGGAAACCGCCGGCGATGTCGGGGCGACGACGGTGGCGATCAGCGACGTCCTCGCGTCCGCCCTGCGTCCACGGCCCGAGCACGTGCTGGCCGCACCGCGGGGCCGGTCCGGCCACTACCACACGCTTCTGGTGCCGCTGGCCCTGACGGAGGCGCTGGCGATTGCCGTCGCCCGGCTGGCTCCGGATCGGGCCACGGGCGCGCTTGAGGACATCGGTCGGATCGCCGCGCGGTTCGACACCCAGTCACCCAACCGGTGAAACCCGCTCACGACCAACCATGGGGATCTAGGACGATGCACAAGAAACCGATGCAGTCCCGCGTGGCCCGCACAGGCTTGGCCGCCCTGGCCGGCAGCCTGTTGCTGGCCGCACCGGCCACGGCCGACGAGATGGCCGAGATGGTCGCTGCCGCACAGGCCGAAGGCCAGGTCACCGTCTACAGCTTCACCAGCCGGATCTTCCGCGTGGAAACCGCGTTCGAAGCTGCTTATCCCGGCATCGATCTTGTCCCGTTCGACATCTCGTCGACCGAACAGATCGCCCGCATCCAGGCCGAACTGGAAGCCGGCATCGCCAGTGCCGATGTCGCCTATCTGGCGGATGCGCCGGTCGTGGTCGAGGCGCTGGTCGATCCCGGCTACCTGACCGGGTATGTGCCGCCGGCCTTTGCCGCGCGCATCCCCGACGAGTTCGAGCAACCGCTGATGGCTCACCGGCTGTCGACCAAGGTCCTGATGTACAACGAGGAAGCCAATCCCGACGGGCCGCCGGTGATGAACCTTTGGGAGCTGACCACCCCGGACTGGACCGGCCGGGTGGTGATGGTCGATCCCAGCACGCGCGGCGACTACCTGGACCTGCTGACCGAACTGACCCTGCAGTCCGACGCCATGGCCGACGCCTACGAGCAGGCATTCGGCATGGCGATCAGCCTGGACGACGGCATCAACAATGCCGGTGAGCAGTTCATCGCCGATCTGCTGGCCAACGACGTGGTGTTCGTGTCCAGCACCGACGACGTCAATGTGGCCGTCGGCGCGGTCGGCCAGGCCAACCCGCCGGTCGGCTTCACCAGCTATTCCGACCGCCGCGACAACGAGGAGGAAGGCTGGGCCCTGCAGGTCGCCAACGCGGTGATGCCGTCGCCGGGCATCGTCTATCCGGCCTATCTGGGCATCCTGTCCAACGCGCCCAATCCCAACGCCGCCCAGTTGCTGATCACCTTCATGATGGGCGACGACAGCGAGACCGGCGGCTCGGCGCTGGCACCGTTCTACGTGGCCGGCGACTACCTGACCCGGACCGACATCCCGCCGCATCCCGACGCCATCCCGTTCGATGCCTTCCGCGCCTGGCGGATCGCACCGGAAGCAACCCGCGAGGCGCGCCAGGACGTGGCCGACCTGGTGCTGTCGCTCCAATAGGGACTGTTCCCGGGCCCTCGGCATATGGTTGTCCGGTTGGGCGCAGGCGGCTTCGGTGCCGGCCGCCTGCGCCTGTCGACGCTGCCGCTGGGCACCGTTGCCTGGGGGCTGGTCGGCCTGCTGGTCGTCGTCCCGCTGGCCAACATCGCCATCGAGCTGGCGTCCGCCGACGGGATGCAGGCGATCCGCGACGTGTTCACCGGGCGGATCGCCCGCAACATGCTGTGGCTGCCGTTGCAGAACACGCTAGCGATCGGCGTCGTGGTTGCCGTGGCGTGCGTGGCGCTGGGTGGCCTGCTGGCCTGGCTGGTCACCATGACCGACATGCCGCTGCGCCGGACGATCGGCTTCCTGGCGGCGATCCCGTTCATGATCCCGACGTTTTCCGCCGCCCTGTCGTGGACGGTGATCTTCGGCGACGACCGGCTGGGGCCGGCCTCAACCGGGTTCCTGCACGCGCTGGGGGTGCCAGTGCCGGCGTGGCTGGCCTGGGGCGGCGTACCGATCGCCGCGGTGCTGATCGGCCACCTGTACTCGATCTGCTATCTGATGATTGCGGCCGCCCTGGTCCTGGTCGGGCGCGAGCTCACCGACGCGGCGGAGATTGCCGGCGCTTCGCGCTGGCAGACCCTGTCGGGGATCCTGATGCCGGTGGTGACGCCGACCCTGGTCGCTGCGGGCGCCCTGTGTTTCGCCGAGGCCGTCAGCAGCTTTTCCGCCCCGGCGATACTGGGGCTGCCGGTTCGCTTCCACACCCTGGCCACCCGCGCCTACGGGGCCATCGAAACCGGCAATCCCGAGCGCGGATACGTGTTGATCGCCACCATGATCATCGTTGCCGCCGCCCTGCTGGCGGTGGCGACGCTGGCCGGCCGGCGGCGGCGCAGCTTTGCCACCGTCGGCGGCAAGGGCGGGCGGCGCATCCGCATGACCCTTGGCCCCGCCCGCTGGCCGCTGGCCATCGCCGCCCTGGCCGTCGTGCTCTTCACCACCGTGCTGCCGGCGCTGGCGCTGCTGCTGTCCAGCCTGTCGGCGCAACGGGGCACGGTCTTTGGCGCGCTGACCTTGCATTACTGGATCGGCGCCTCCGACCCGGCGATCGCCCAGGGGCAGGCGGGGATCCTGCAGAACCCGCAACTGGTACGGTCGTTTGTGGTGACCCTGGGCATCGGCCTGGCGACCGGACTGGTGGCGTTGGCGGCCGGGGCGGTGATCGGTGCCGCCATCCACCGGACCCAGCGTCGCTGGGCGGCCGCCGGCCTGCGCCAGGCGGCGTTCCTGCCCTTGCTGGTGCCGGGCATCGCCATCGGCGCCGCGTTCATCGGCTTCTATGGCGCCCCGATCGGCCCGCTGCCGTCGCTGTACGGCACGCCGATGCTGATCGTCATCGCCGGGGTGGCGGCCACGCTGCCCTTTGCGGTGCAAAGCGTCACCTCCGCCCTGTCGCAGATCTCGCCGGAACTGGAGGAGAGTGCCCGGGTCGGCGGCGCCGGGCCGCTGCGCACCTGGCTTGCGGTCACCCTGCCGCTGGCCTTCGGCAAGCTGTTGGCCGGGTTCGTCCTGGTCTTCGTGAAGATGGTCCGCGACCTGGACCTGGTGATCCTGCTGTACACCCCGCAGATCCCGCTGCTGACGGTGCTGGCGTTCCGCTACGCCTCGGACGGTTTCATGCAGTTCGCCCATGCCGTATCCGTGGTCATCCTGGTGCTGTCGGTCGGCGCCCATTTGCTGGCCAACGCCCTGGGCCGCAGCTCCCAGCCCTGGTTGAAGGCCCCCGCCGGATGACGACATGACCGACCCCGCGATCGACATTCGCAACCTGGTGAAGCGGTTCGGCAGCACCGAGGCCCTGGCCGGCATCGACCTGTCGGTATCCCGCGGTGCGTTCTGCGTGCTGCTGGGGCCGTCGGGTTGCGGCAAGTCCACGCTGCTGCGTCTGCTGGCCGGGCTGGAGGCGCCCAGCGGCGGCGGCATCCGGTTGTCCGGCCGGCCGGTGGCGGATGGCCGTGCCGGCGTGACGGTGGCCGCCAGCGGGCGGAATCTGGGCATGGTGTTCCAGAGCTATGCCCTGTGGCCGCACAAGACGGTGCAGGGCAACATCGTCTGGCCGCTGAAGATTGCCGGCATACCGCCCGCCCAGCGCCGCGCCCGGGTGGCGGCCGTGACCCGGATGCTGGGCATCGAAGCCCTGCAGGACCGGTTTCCCGGGGAGCTGTCCGGCGGCCAGCAGCAACGGGTGGCGATTGCCCGCGCCATCGCCCCGGCCCCGGACCTGCTGCTGTTCGACGAACCGTTGTCCAACCTGGACGCCCAGCTTCGGGTCGAAATGCGATCGGAGCTGTTGCGGGTGCACCGGGAGACCGGTGCCACCGTCGTCTATGTCACCCACGACCAGATCGAGGCGCTGACCATGGCCACCTGGCTTGTGGTCATGCGGGACGGCCGGATCGAGCAGCAGGGTCCCCCGGGCGCGCTGATCGCCGAACCGGCGACACCGTTCGTATCGACCTTTCTGGGCAACCCTCCGGGCAATCTGCTGCTGGCCGAGCCAGCCGACGGCGGCTGGCAGGTGAACGGCGTGGCCTGCGACGGGTTGCCGGTGGCCGACCACGCCGGCCCGGTGCAGCTGTTCTATCGGCCGGAACGCCTGACCCTGCATGACCAGGCCGGAAACCGGCGGATCGCCGGCCGGTTCCTGGAAGCCTTGCCGATCGCCGGGCGATCGATCGTCAGCGCGGACGGTGTCGACGGCGGCAGCCTGCGCCGGCTCTCCGCCATCGTCGACCAGCCCCCGCCCCTCGCCTATGGAGATCCCGTGTTCCTGGAGTTGCCCGATCACCCCGACGGTGTGTTTTCGATGACCGGCGAGCGGCTGGCATGACCACCCTTTATCTGGTTCGCCATGGCGAAAGCACCTGGAACGAATGCCGGCGGCTGCAGGGGCAAGCGGACCCGCCGCTATCGCTGGCAGGGTGCCGGCAGGCTCGGGCGCTCGGCGAAGCGCTGGACGGCATCTCCTTCGACCGGGTGGCGACCTCGGACCTCGCCCGAACGCGGCAGACCTTGGATCTGCTCGGGCGCGACCACGCGGTCGTGGAGCCGGGCCTGCGCGAGATACATGTCGGCGATTGGCAGGGGCGGTCGATCGCCGACCTGATCGCCGAAGACGGTCCCGCCTACGCCGCCTGGCGCCGCGGCGCGCATACGCCGCCCGGCGGCGAACCCTGGCCGGATTTCTGCCGGCGAATCGGCGGTGTGCTGGAAACGCTGATCGGCGGCGCCCCTGCGCGCGCGCTGACGGTCACCCATGGCGGCGTCATCCGGGCGGTGATGCAGTCGCTTGTCGGCCTGGATCTCGCCCAGATCGAAGCGGTCGCGCCGGCCAGCGTCACCGTCGTCGCCATGACCCCCGCGCCGCGCCTGATCACCTACAACGCCGGTATTGCAATCTCCACCGCCGTGCCCGACCAACCCTTGTAGTGACGCAAATAGATCAGGGACTGCTGATTGGGGACAGTTTACCTAACTCTCTGAGTTAAGTAAACTGTCCCCAATCAGCAGTCCTCGATCAGCATGGAGGGGTGGCGATGACCGGCAGTCTTTGGGAGCTGGCTCTGGCCAGCCTGTATTTGCTGGGCACGCATTTCACGTTGCCCCGCGCCGCGATCCGCGGACGGATCGTCGCGAAGATCGGCGAAGGGCCCTATATGGGCCTGTTCACGCTGAACACGCTGTTGGCCTATGCATGGCTGATCGTCGCCTTCAACGGCGCGCCCGGCGGCCCGGTGTTGTGGTCCTGGGGCGAGGCCGGGCGCCAGATCACCTTCTTCGCCATGCCGCTGTGCCTGCTGATGCTGGTCGGTGCGTTCTCGGTCCGCGATCCGATGACCGCCAAGCCGCCGGCCGACACGCCCGAGGGCACCGATGTCGACGTCGCGGACATGACCCGCGGCATCCTGCGGCTGACCCGCAATCCGTTCCTGTGGTCCATGGTGCTGTGGGCGCTGACCCACCTCGCCTCGCATGGCAGTCTGCGCTACCTGCTGCTGTACGGAACCATCGCCCTGCAGGGCGCCATCGGCTCCTACGTCGTCGACGCGAAACTGCTGACCCGCCAGCCGGAGCGGGCGGCAAGGTACCGGCAGGTCACGTCCAACATGCCGCTGCTTGCCGTCATCGGCGGCCGGCAGAACCTGATCAAGGCCTTCGCCGAATACGGCATCATGCGCGTGTTCGTCGCCGGCATCGTGTTCAGCCTGATGATGAGCGTCCACCAATGGCTGTTCGGCGTCTCCGCCGCGCCGGCCTACTGGATGTAGTCGGGCCGGTCCCTCACGCCGCCTTGCCGGCGCCGGGCAGGCCCTTGGTCGTCGAATACTCGAAATGCAGCAGCTCGCCAGGGAACACCAGCGGGTGGATCGCGTGGGCCGCGGCCGCCGACTCCGCAAAGCCGGTCAGGATCAGCTTCAGCTTGTGCGGATAGGTGGCGATATCACCGACGGCGAAGATGCCCTCGACATTGGTGGCCGACGTCGCCTGGTCGACCCGGATGTGGTTCTTCTCCAGGTTCAGGCCCCAATCGGCGATGGGGCCGAGGCTCATCGACAGCCCGAAGAAGGGCAGCAGGACATCGGCCTCCAGCCGCCGCGCATCGCCGTCCAGCGTGCGTACGGTCACGCCCGCCAGCCCGGTTTCCGGGTCGCCGTCCAGGTCGGCAAGCTGATAGGGGGTGACGATCTCGATCCGGCCTTCGGCAGCCAGCGCCCGCAGCTTCGAGACGCTGTCCGGCGCGCCGCGGAACTTGTCCCGCCGGTGCACGACATAGAGCCGCTCGGCCACGTCCGCCAGCAGGATCGCCCAATCCAGCGCGCTGTCCCCGCCCCCGGCGATGACCACCCTCCGCCCCCGGAAATCCTCCACCCGCGACACCAGGTAGTTGACGCCGAGCCCCGGCCCCTGGGCCTCGTACGCCTCGATGCCGGCCAGCGGCGGGCGGTTCGGGCCGAACGCGCCGACCCCTGCCGCGATCACCACCGCCCGGGCGTCGATGGTGGTGCCGGCCGACGTTCGTACCTGCCAGCGCGCCTCTTCCGTCCGGTGCAGGGCCTCCACCCGCTGGTCCAGGTGATAGACCGGATCGAACGGGGCGGCCTGGTCGGCCAGCCGGTCGATCAACTCGGCCGCGCCGACCCTCGGGCATCCGGGGATGTCGAAGATCGGCTTCTCCGGGTAGAGCGCAACGCATTGCCCGCCGATACGGTCCAGCGTATCCACCACATGGGTGCGCATGCCCAGCATGCCGCACTCGAACACGGTGAACAGGCCGACCGGGCCGGCGCCGACGATGGCGACGTCGGTCCGATGGGTCGCGGTATGGGGATCGGTGTTGGGCTCAGTGTGCATGGGCGGCAATCTAGTGACGGTGCGCAGCGCCGCAAGTTCGACACGCGGTCGCCCGTGGCCCCACTGACCCGTCGGCTGGTCGATCCGGACGCCACCGCGGCCCTGGCGGCCGACCTGGCGCCGCATCTGCGGCCGGGCGACGTGATCGCGCTGAACGGCCCGCTGGGTGCGGGAAAGACCACACTTGCCCGGCTGTTGATCACCGCCCTGGCCGGTCGGCCGATGGAGGTTCCGTCACCAACCTTCACGCTGGTGCAGGCCTACGACGTGCCGGCGGGCACCGTCTGGCATTTCGACCTGTACCGGCTGGGCACGCCGGACGAGGTTCTGGAGCTGGACTGGGACGACGCCGTGGCCGACGGGATCGTCCTGGTGGAGTGGCCCGACCGCCTGGGGCCGCTGATCCCGGGGCACCGGCTGGACATCGACTTGCGGTTCGGCGATCAATCGGGTGACGACCGTTCGGCCCTGCTGACCGGCCATGGCGGATGGGCCCAGCGGCTGACCGGCATCATGCCGAACGTCACCACCGTTTCTGACCGGTAAGGGGGCCCCCGTGTCCGTTGAGGACTGGCCGTCGCAGGACCACCCGGCACCATGGCCCGGCAAGGGCGCCCCGTCGACCGCGATGCTGCTGGCGGCCGGCCTGGGCAAGCGGCTGCGCCCGCTGACCCACGATATGCCCAAACCGCTGCTCCAGGTGGCGGGCAAGGCGATGATCGACCACGTGCTGGACCGGCTGGCGGAATTCCGCCTGCCCAAGGTCGTGGTCAATACCTATCACCGGGCCGAGGTGCTGGAGCGGCATCTGGCCCTGCGCACCGATCCCGTCATCCACGTGTCGCGGGAAACCCGGCTGATGGGTACGGCCGGGGGCATCAAGGTGGCAATGCCGTGGCTCGGCGACGCGCCGTTCTACGTCATCAACGCCGATGCCCTGTGGTTGAACGGGCCGCAGCCGATGCTGCAGCGCATGGCGATGGCCTGGGATCCCGATGCCATGGATGCGTTGATGCTGCTGATGCCCACGGCCCGCGCCGTCGGCATGGACGCGGCGGGCGATTTCGAACTGGCCGTCGACGGGCGGGTCCGCCGGCCCCGCGACCGGATCATCGCCCCGTTCTATTTCGCCGGCGTGCAGATCGCCCATCCGCGCCTGTTCGCCGACACGCCGACCGACACGCCGACACCAATCGGCGAGTTGTGGGACCGGTGCCAGGAGGAAGGCCGGCTGTACGGCATCGTCCATGACGGCGTCTGGTTCCATGTCGGCTCACCGGCCGCGCTGAGCGAAGTCCAGCAGGCCATGCACACCAACAACATCCGCTGGCTGGAGCGGTGACCCCGACGGCGTACGCCGGCGTTTTCACCATCCCGGCCGGTGTGCCGTTCGTCGACACGCTGGCGGCCGGACTGCTGGCGCGCAGCGGCAGCGATCCTCTGGCCCTGAGCGCGATGCGCATTCTGGTGCCGACCCGCCGGGCGGTGCGGGCCTTGCGGGATGCTTTCCTGCGCCAGGCCGAGGGAAGGCCGATGCTGCTGCCGCGGATCAGCCCGCTGGGCGACATCGATCCGGACCCGCTGGAGATCGAAGCCGAAGCCCTGCCAGGCCTGGCACCGACCGCCGAGCTGCCGCCGGCCATCTCCGGCAGCCGGCGCCGCATGCTGCTGGCCAGGTTGATCCTGGCGCGCGGCGAACCGGCGCTGGGGCCGGCCCAGGCCCTTGGCCTGGCCGACGATCTGGCGCGCCTGATCGACCAGGTGCACACCGAACGCCTGGGCTTCGACCGGCTGGCCGAGCTGGTGCCCGAGGCCCTGGCCCGGCATTGGCAACAGACCGTCGACTTCCTGACCATCGTCAGCGAGGCCTGGCCGGCGATCCTGGCGGAGCGCGGGGTCATCGATCCGGCCGACCGGCGCAACCGCATCCTGGCCCTGCAGGCCGACCTCTGGCGGACCCAGCCGCCGGAGATACCGGTGATCGCGGCCGGATCGACGGGTTCGATCCCGGCCACCGCCGACCTGCTGGCCGTCGTGGCCGGGCTGCCGGCCGGCGCCGTTGTCCTGCCGGGGCTTGATCGCGACCTGGATGACGAAAGCTGGGACGCCCTGGAAGACAGTCACCCGCAGGCCGGGCTGAAGCGCCTGCTGCAGATCATGGACCGGGATCGCCGCGCGGTCCCGGACTGGCCCGGGTCCCCTGTTGGCAACCCGCGCCCGACGCTGCCCCGGCGGCGGCGGTTGATCGGCGAGCTGATGCGGCCGGCCGCCACCACCGACGCCTGGCGCCGCCTGGCCGGCACGCTCGGTCCCCAGGCGACCGAAGGCTTGCGCCGGTTGGACTGCCCGACACCGCGGGAAGAGGCGCAGGCCATCGCCCTGATCCTGCGCCAGGCGGTCGAGGACCAGGAAAGCACGGCCGCGTTGGTCACCGCCGACCGGAACCTGGCCCGGCGGGTCGTTGCCGAGATGCGCCGCTGGAACATCGCCATCAACGATTCGGGCGGCAGCCCGCTGGCCGACACTGCGGCCGGCGCCTTCCTGCGCCTGGCAGCGGAACTGGCGCACCGGCGTGTCGGCCCTGTGGCACTGCTGGCGCTGTTGAAGCACCCGTTGGCCGCCGGCGGGATGGCCCCGCCGGTCTTCCGGCAGCGCGTGCGTTTGCTGGAGCGGACCGTGCTGCGCGGCCCCGCCCCCGGTCCCGGATGGTTGTCGCTGCGGCACGCCATCGACGGCCCGGCGGCCCGGTTCGACGACGCTGCCGATCGGCCGGCGCTTGCGGACCTGCTGGATCGGGTCGGAGCCATGGTGGCGCCCTTCTTGTCCAACGTGGACAACGCCGACCCGCAAGCGGCCCGGTCGCTGCTCGATGCCCATCTGCGCTTTGCCGAGGCCCTGGCGGCCACCGACGACGCACCCGGGGCCAGCCGGCTGTGGTCCCAGGACGACGGCGAGGCGGCGGCCCGGTTCGTCAACGACAGCCTGGACGCGGTGGAGGACCTGCCGCCGATCCGCGGCGGCGACTACGCTGCGCTGTTCGGCACCCTGATGACCGGTCAGGTGGTGCGCCCCCGGTTCGGCGAGCATCCCCGGCTGTCGATCTGGGGACCCTTGGAGGCCCGGCTGCAATCGGCGGACCTGCTGATCCTCGGCGGGCTGAACGAAGGGACCTGGCCGCGCGACACCGACATCGATCCCTGGATGTCGCGGCCGATGCGCCGGGCGTTCGGCTTGCCCGATGCCGAGCGGCGCATCGGCCTGGCCGCCCACGATTTCGCCCAGGCGCTGGCCGCCCCGGCGGTCTGGCTGACCCGGTCCAACCGGGTTGGCGGGTCGCCCTCGGTCCCGTCCCGGTGGCTGCTGCGCCTGGACGCAGTCCTGAAGGGCGCCGACTTGACGGCGCTGGATAGCGACGTTCGACCCGAATGGGTCCGTCTCTTGGACGCGCCGGAACAGGTGCGCCCCATCAACCCGCCGCAGCCACGGCCACCGGTCGCGGCACGGCCCCGCCGCCTGTCGGTCACCGCGATCGAGCACTGGCGACAGGACCCCTACAGCGTCTACGCCAGCCATATCCTGCGCCTGAAGCGCTTGGAACCCCTGGCGGCGGAACCGGGGGCGCCGGAACGGGGCCAGATCATCCACGCCGCCCTGGCCGACTTCCTGCGCCCCCCCCCGGCCCCGGGCGATGCGTTGGCCGGGTTGCTGGCCTTCGGCGACGCCGAGTTTGCCCGCTGGATGGACTACCCGGCCGTGGCGCGGTTCTGGCGCCCCCGGTTCGACCGCATCGCCCGCTGGTTCGTGGACCGGCTAGAGGCGGACCGGACGGCCGGCCGCCTGCCGGTCGCGGTCGAAACGACCGGTCGGGTCACTTTGGCCGGACCCGCCGGGCCGTTCGAATTGCACGGCCGGGCCGACCGGATCGATCGGACCGCCGACGGCGGCCTGATCCTGATCGACTACAAGACCGGAAGCACGCCGGGCCCGAAGGATGTCACCGAAGGACGGGCGCCGCAATTGCCGCTGGAGGGCGTGCTGCTGACCGATGGCGGCATGGGCGAGGCCATCGACGGGCCGCTGACCGGGATGGAGTACTGGCCGTTGTCGGGCGGCGATCCGGCAGGCGCCGTCCGCGACGTCGCCGGAAACACCGACCCGGTGCAACTGGCCTCCTACGCCCGATCCCGGCTGGAGGCCCTGATCGCCCGGTTCGACGACCCGACGACGCCCTACCTGTCCTATCCGCTGGGCATCCCGACGCAACGCGCCGGCCAGCCCGGCCCCTTCGATCACCTGGCCCGCGTTCGGGAATGGGCGGCCGCCGGCGATGCGGAGGGCATGTGACCGTCACC
>JANQIU010000300.1 GCA_028281985.1 Alphaproteobacteria bacterium
GACCGGCGGCTGGCCAATCGCCACCGATCGCAGGCCGACGGGATCGCGGTGCCGAAGGCCCTGCACGACGATCTGGTGGCGATGTCGAAGGGCTGACGGAATGCCGAACCCGCCACCAAAGGTCGTCTGTGTCGGCATTGCCGTCATGGACCATGTGTTCTCGGTGGCCGAGATGCCGAGCCGGCCTTCCAAGTCCTTCGCCACCGGCTTTGCGGAGGTGGGCGGCGGCCCGGCGGCGAATGCCGCGGTCACGGTGGCCCGCCTGGGCGGGCGCGCAACGCTCTGGGCCCGGGTCGGGGACGACGCGGTGGGCCGCCAAATCCGCGACGAACTGGCGGGCCATGGGGTCACCGTCGACCGGGTCCGCGCCATCGCGGGCGCGCGTTCCGGCCTGTCGGCGGTGCTGCTGGACGGTGCCGGCGAGCGGATGATCGTCAACTACGCCGATCCGGACCTGGACACCGATCCCTCCTGGCTGCCGCTGGCCGAGCTTTCCGACAGTGGCGCCGTCCTGGCCGACATGCGTTGGCCCGCGGCGGCGGCCCATGTCCTGGCGGCGGCCCGCGCCCGCGGCCTTCCCGGCGTGCTCGACGCCGACAGGGTACCCGACGGCACGGATTGCTCGGCGTTTCGCGTCGCCAGCCACATCGTGTTCTCCCAGCCCGGCCTGGCGCAGGCCGCCGGTGACGGCGATCTGGAGCATGGGCTCCGCGTGATGGCTGCGGAAACCGGAACCTGGGTTGCGGTTACGGCCGGGGGCGAAGGCGTGCTGTGGCTTGAAGACCATGTGCTGCGCCACCAGCCGGCCTATGCAGTGACGCCCGTGGATACGCTGGGGGCCGGCGACGTGTTCCATGGTGCCTTCGCGCTGGCCCTTGCCGAGGGTCGGGAGCCTGGGCAGGCTTGCGACTTCGCCGCGGCTGCCGCGGCCGTCAAATGTGGCCGGCACGGAACCCGGGCCGGCTATCCCACGCGCGTGGATGTCGAAACCCTGATCGGAGAGGCCGTGTCATGAGTTTGTCGCCGGGCAAGCTATGGGGGATGCGCCGGCTGGCCGATGCCGGCGGGCGGTTCAAGATGACCGCGGTCGACCAGCGGCCGCCGATCAAGAACCCGATCAAGGAGAAACTCGGCGTCGAAGAAGCGCCGCTGGACCAGGTCCAGGCCGTCAAGCGCGTGCTGACCCAGGAACTGGCGCCGTACTCGTCGGCCATGCTGATGGATCCGACGGGGGCCTATCCGGCGGCCATCGACTTGGTCAGCCCCGCCCAGGGCCTGATCGTCACGCTGGAGGATTCGATCTTTGCCGAGACGCCGGGCGGCCGGCTGTCGTCGGAGATCGACCACTGGAGCGTGGCCAAGATCAAGCGGCTGGGCGGCGACGCGGTGAAGGCCCTGGCCTGGTACCGGCCCGATGCCGACCCGGAGGTCTGCCGCAAACAGCAGGACCTGGTTGCCCGGATGGGTGAGGCCTGCCGCCGCTACGACCTGCCGTTCGTCTTCGAGCTGCTGGTCTATCCGTTGCCGGGCGACGCGCATCAGACCACCGACTATGTCGAGCAGAAGGGCAAGCGGCCGCAGCAGGTCCTGGACAGCGTCAAGGCCTTCGCCGACGAGCGGTTCGGGGTGGACCTGTTCAAGCTGGAAAGCCCGATCCCGGCCCCCGACGTCCCGGATCCGGAAGATGCCGGCGACCCGGCGGCCCGGGAGACCCAGGCCTGGTTCGACCAGCTGGGCGAGGCGGCCGGGCGGCCCTGGGTGATGCTGTCGGCCGGAGCCGGCATGGACGCGTTCCGGCGTGTGGTGACCTATGCCTTCCGGGCCGGAGCCAGCGGCTATCTGGCAGGCCGGGCCATCTGGCTTAAGGCGTTTCAGGCCTATCCTGACCTGAAGGCGATGGCCGACGGACTGCGTGCCGAAGGCGTGCCCTACATGCAGTCGCTCAATGCGTTGACCGATGCAGCGGCCACACCCTGGTTCGCCCATCCGTGCCATGCCGGACGCCCGCTTATGGAAGGCGACACCGCCCGGTTCCGGGAAACCTATGCCGACTTCGGGGGAGAGGCATGAGTCAACCGCAAGGGGAACGCCGCCTGAGAATTGCCGTCGTCGCGCTGGCCCGCAACACGTTCGACGTGCCGCTGGCCGAAACCGTGGCGGGCCAGGCATTCGCCACCTTGGACGCGTTCGACGCCGATATCGTCGGTCCGCGGTCGCTGCTCTTCGACGCCGACGCGGCCCGCGCGGCGATCGACGACCTCCAGGGAACCGAACCGGATCTCGTCCTGGTGCTGCAGGTGACGTTCACCGATGCCACGATGACCGTGGCGCTGGCCCAGCAGGTGCGCGCCCCGCTTGCCCTTTGGGCGTTTCCCGAACCCCGTTCGGGGGGGCGGCTCAGGCTCAACTCGCTGTGCGGCATCAATCTGGCGGCGCATGCCCTGGGCAAGGCCGGCAAGCCTTGTGCTTATCTCTACGCGGCCGGGGATGACCCGAAAGCCCCGGACCGCCTTCGCGAAATCCTGGCCGGCGGCGCATCGGCCAGCCCGGCCGCGAACGGGGCCGGGGCGCCGCAGCCGCCGCCGGTCGACGATGCGGCGGACCACAAGGCCGCGGCGGCTCTGGGCCATTTGTCGGGACAGCGCATCGGCCTGTTCGGCACCCATCCCGATGGCTTCGACACCTGCGCCTTCGATCCGGGCGTCCTGCATCAACTGACGGGCCTTATGGTCGACCGGTTCGCGCTCGACAGCGTTTTCGCTTCCGCCGCGGCTGTCGATCCTTCGCGTGTCGCCGAGATCCGGCGCGAGGTCGAAGCCAATCTGGGCGATCTGTCGGACATGGAGGCCGAACCGCTGGACAAGAGCCTGCGGGTCTACGCGGCCCTGAGCGACATCGCCCGGGAACGTCAGCTCGACGGGCTGGCGGTTCGCTGCTGGCCAGAGTTCTTTACCGAGTACGGATGTGCCGCCTGCGGCCCGATGGCGATGCTCAACGGCGACGGCCGTCCCTGTGCCTGCGAAGCCGATGTCTACGGCGACGCCACCAACCTGCTGCTCGCGGCCCTGACCGGCGGGCCGGTGCTGATGTCGGACCTGGTCGACCTCTCCGAAGCCGACGACACCGGCGTGCTGTGGCATTGCGGATTGGCGCCGCTGGCCATGGCCGACCGCGAGGCCGAGCCCCCAGCGGCCACGGTTCACTCCAACCGGCGCAAGCCGTTGCTGCACGAATTCGCGCTCCGGCCCGGGCGCATCACCATCACCCGGCTGAGCCAGTCGCTGGGGCAGACCCGGATGGTCATCGGCGGCGCGGAGATGCTGCGGGCGCCGAAGAGCTTTTCCGGCACGTCCGGCGTCGTTCGGTTCGATCGGCCCGTCACCCAGGTCCTGGACCGGATCATGGGCGAAGGGCTGGAGCACCATTACAGCTTCGCTTATGGCGACCACCGCCCCGCGCTGGCCGCCGTTGCCCGTCGGCTCGATCTGCCGACCGTTGTCCTGGCGTAGGGTCCGTCGATCATGCTTGATCTTTTGAAGCCGAACTGGAGTGCCCGATCACCGGTCACGGCCGTTTCGGCGTCCGCCACCGATCGCGGTGACGGGCTTGACCTGGAAACCGATGTTGGCCCGGCAACCATCACCGCCTTTGCGCCGGGCGTGTTCCGTTTGCGTCTCGGACCCGAAGCGCCGACCGATTACGGCATCGTCGCCGCGGAGCCGACGCCCCCCGAAGTGACCGTCAGCCTTGTCGCCGACGGCCACCGGCTGGTGGCGGGCGACGCGGCGCTGACGGTGTCCCGCAACCCGCTGAAGGTTTCCCTGGATCATGATGGCCGCACGGTGCTGGGCAGCACGCGCGACGGGCACTTCACGCGGCCGCACCGGTTGCCGCCGATTTCGCGCGATGGCGACCGCTGGCTGGTCGTGTTCGGCCTGGATTCGGGCGAGGCGGTGTATGGCCTGGGCGAGAAATGGGGGCCGCTGAACCGCCGCGGGCAACTCGTGATCTCCCAGGTCGAGGATTCCCTGGGCGTCAATTCCGAGATTTCCTACAAGAACTGCCCGTTCGCCTGGAGCCCGGATGGCTGGGGCCTGTTCGTGCACACGCCGGCCACCGTCCGCCATGGCGTAGGGTATCCGCCCTGGTCGCACCGCGCCTACGTCCTTGAGGTCGACGACCCTTGTCTCGATCTGTTCCTGATCGCCGGGGCAACACCGGCCGAGGTACTGACGCGCTATACCGGGCTTACCGGCCGCATGCCGGCGCCGCCGCCGCTGTGGTCGCTCGGCGTCTGGCTGTCGAAGGCGTACTACGAAACCGCTGACGAGCTTCTGGCCGCCGCGCAGGAAGCCAGGCGCCGGGGCGTGCCGGCCGACGTGATCACCCTGGACGGACGGGCCTGGCTGGACACCGCCACCCGGTTCGCCTTCGAATGGGATCCCGCGCGTTATCCCGAGCCGCGCAAGGTGACGGATGCCTTGCGTGACCTGGACTTCCGGCTGTGTTGCTGGGAGTACCCGCTGGTCTCGGTCAAGCACCCGCTGTTCCAGGAGATGGCGGACAAGGGCTGGCTGCTGACCGACAAGGCGACGGGCAAGCCGCTGGTCCACCAATGGGACCCGGAGCCGTTCGGCCCGGTGCTGACGCCGCTGCCCGACAGCGGGCTGCCGGACTTCACCCACCCCGAGGTTTACGCCTTCTGGCGCGAGCAGAACCGCCGGCTGATGCAGGAAGACGGCGTCGACGTCATCAAGAGCGACTTCGGCGAGCAGGTGCCGCCGGAAGCGGTGGCCGCCAATGGCGACGACGGCCGCCGCCTGCACAACGTCTATCCCCTCCTGTACAACCGCTGTGTTTATGAGGCCTCGCAGGCCGCGGCGCCTGACGGTGTCGGGCTGGTGTTCGGCCGGGCCGGCTGGGCCGGCAGCCAGCAGGCCCCTGTCCAGTGGGGCGGCGATCCCCAGGCCGACTGGGAAGGCATGGCCGCCAGCATCCGCGGCGGGTTGTCCTGGGGGATGAGCGGGGCGCCCTGCTATGCGACGGATATCGGTGGGTTCTATGGCGCCCAGCCCGACGCCGAGCTGTTCGTCCGCTGGACCCAGGCGGCGGTGTTCTGTTCGCATATGCGGTTCCATGGCATCGGCCCGCGCGAGCCCTGGGCCTTCGGCGAGGAGGCCGAGGCGATCGTGCGCCGGTTCATCGACCTGCGCTATCGCCTGATCCCGTACATCGCCGGATTGCTGGAGGCGGCAACGGAAACCGGCCTGCCGGCGATGCGGGCGATGGCGCTGGCCTTCCCGGATGATCCCGCGGCGCAGCGTTTCGATGACCAGTACCTGTTCGGCCCGGACCTGTTCGTGGCGCCGGTGGTGCGCCCGGGCGGCGAGGTGCGCTACTACCTGCCGGCCGGCCGCTGGTTCGACTTCTGGACCGGAATGGCTGTCGACGGGCCACGGTTGGTGGAGACGACGGTGCCGTTCGACCGGATCCCGGTGTTCGTGCGGTCCGGTGCGATCCTGCCCCTGGGGCCGACCGTCCCGCACACCAATGCGCTGGGCGGGCGCCCGAAGCTGGAGCGGATCGCAATCTATGGCAGGCCCGACGGGGTGCCGGTCCTGCCGGCAGACCTGTCCTTTGCGGTCGCGTCCGAACCCGGCACCGCGGTTCGGCTGTCGGGCTTGCCGGAAGGATTGACCGTCGAAACCCATGGCGTGGAAACATCGCGTCACGGCGACAGCGTGGAAATTCCATGGACAGAGTAGGGTTATAAGGCGACCATCGGTCCAATAAGGCGCAACTGGCCGGGCGCCGCATAAATCAACAAAACCGGCCGCGTGGGAGGAAAGGCCGTGCAGGTAATCGACGGTCCGCTGGCAGTCCTTGGTTGGGTCAATAGCTGGATCAGCCGCATCTTTCGCAACGTCGCCGCAGCCCTTGTGGCCGGCATGGTCGGTGTCGTCCTGCTGCAGGTCGTCTTCCGGTACGTGCTGAACAACGCGCTGTCGTGGAGCGAGGAGGTCGCCATCTACCTGATGGTCTGGATGACCTTCCTGGTGGCGCCGATCGCCTATCGCGAGAGCCTGAACGTCGCGTTGAACCTGTTCACCGGCTGGATCAAGGGGCGCGTCCTCTACCTGCTGATGCTCGTCCTCGACATCCTGGTCCTGGTGCTGATCGTCTACCTGTTCCAGGAGGCCATAGACCTCATCGAGCGCAACCAGCGGGTTACCGCGCGGACGATCGACATCACCATGGCCTATGTCTTCATGGCCTTGCCGATCGGCTATGTGGGCATGTTCCTGGCCGGGATCGAGCGGGTCCTGAAGGAGATCCGCAACTTCATCCAGCCGCCCAAGCGACCCGACGCGCCATCGCCCGCTGGATCGCAACTGGCCCAGTCGTCGTGAGGCGCCGGCCATGTCGCTAGTCTTCTTCTACATCTTCCTGGCGCTCATGTTCCTGGGCATGCCGGTGGTGTTCGCCCTGCTGCTCGGGCCGGGCATCGGCCTGCTGATCGATGACCGCGCCTCGTTCATCACCATGCTGAACAATCGGCTGGTCAACGGCGTGAACAGTTTCCCGCTGATGGCGGTGCCGTTCTTCATCCTGGCCGGGGAACTGATGAACCGTGGCGGCATCACCGCCAGCCTGGTGGCCTTCAGCCAGTCGCTGATCGGCCATGTCCGGGGCGGCCTGGCGCAGGTCAACATCCTGTCCAGCATCCTGTTTGCGGGCTTGAGCGGTTCCGCCGTGGCCGACACCTCGGCGCTGGGATCGATGCTGATTCCGGCGATGGAAAAGAACGGCTACAGCAAGCGGTTCGCCGCGGCGGTGACGGCGGCATCGTCAGTCATCGGGCCGATCATTCCCCCGTCGGGGATCATGATCCTGTACGCCTTCATTATGAACGTGTCTGTGGGCGGCCTGTTCGCTGCGGGCCTGTTCCCGGGGCTCTTGGTCGGCACCAGCCTGATGATCACCACCTGGTACCTGTCCAAGCGCCGCAACTACCCGGTGGCCAACCGCAAATCCACCTTCAGTGAACGGGTAACGGCCACGCGCAAGGCGTTTCTCCCGTTGCTGACGCCGGTAATCCTGCTGGGCGGCATCCTGAGCGGCGTGTTCACGCCGACGGAGGCGGCCGCGGTGGCCGCCGGCTACGCCATCATCGTCTCGCTGTTCATCCTGCGCAGCCTGAACCTGGCCGAGATGGTCGACGTCTTCAAACGGGCCGCCGTGTCGTCCGGGGTCATCCTGCTGCTGGTCGCCGCGGCGGTGGCGTTCGCGTCCGCCGTCAGCCTGTCCGGGGCACCGGCGACCATGACCCGGCTGGTGCTGGCGATCAGCGAC
>JANQIU010000013.1 GCA_028281985.1 Alphaproteobacteria bacterium
GGTGATGGCGGCGGCCAACCTGGCGCTTTGGGCGCTGGTCCTGCGCATGCTGGCCACCGGTTACCGGCTGAAAGCCTGACCCGGTGCCGCCGTCGCCGACCCCGGCCATCCTGGCCCCGAGATTGCCGCGGCCGTTCGGCCGAGTGCATTGGCTGGGTGCGGCGACGCTGGTGCGGCGCGAACTCTGGCGGTTCTTGAAGGACTGGCCGGAAACCGTGCTGGCGCCGACTTTCTCGGCGGTCCTGTACGTCGTCGTCTTCGTGCTAGCCCTGGGTCCGGATGGTGAAAACCCGGAAGGCGCGGCCGTGGTGTCGTTCATCCTGCCCGGCCTGGTGATGTTCACGGTGCTGGTGCGGTCGGTGGAAACGACGACCTTCTCCCTGGCGTTCGACCGGATCGAGGGCATCCTGCCCGACGTGCTGATGCCGCCCCTGTCGGCCCGGGAACTGGCCGGCGCCTATGCGACGGCCGGGGCCGTATCCGGCCTGATCACCGGCATCCCCTGCATGGTCACCGTCTGGCTGATCTTCGACCTGCCGCTGGCCCAGCCGCCCGTCGCCCTGGCCTTCGCCGGCATCGGCGCGCTGATGATGGCGATGATGGGCATTCTGGTCGGCCTGTGGGCCTACAAATGGGACCGGGTGGAGGCCGCGTTCGCCTTCCTGCTGGTTCCGCTCTTGTTCCTGTCCGGGACCTTCATTCCGGCCGACGCCTTGCCCACGCCGCTGGACTGGGTGGCGCGGTCCAACCCCATCTTCTACGTCATCGACGGCTTCCGCGGCGCCGTGCTGGGCGAGTCCACGGTCCCGCCGCTCATGGGTCTGGCGATCGGGACGGCCGCGTGCGCCGGGCTGACCCTGCTGGCCGCACACCTGGTCGGCCGGGGCTGGAGGCTGAAGCCGTGACCGTCGAGATGCCCAGGCAACCGCCGCCCCTGCCGCCGCCCCTGCCGCCGCCCCTGCCGGCATTCCGGCTGGCCCGGGATTTCGGCCGGGTGCATTGGGGGGGCATCTGGACCGTCTTCCGCCGCGACATGATCATGTTCCGCAAGTTCTGGCCGATCTCGCTGGCCGGGCCGTTCCTGAACGTGATGATGTATCTGATGATCCTGTCCCTGGCGCTGGGGCCGGAGCGCGACACGGCGGCGGGCGCCCAGGTGATCCCGTTCATCGCCCCGGGCCTGATCTTGTTCGCGATCCTGACCCGGGCGGCCGAATCCAGCGCCTTCACCCTGATGTTGCGGAAGATGGAGGGCGATATCGGCGAGCTGCTGTCGCCGCCGCTGCTGCCGGGCGAAGCCCTGGCCGGGATCGCGCTGGCTGCGCTGACCACCGGCTTGATCGGCGGCGTGCCGGTGGCGCTGGGGGTGCTGCTGACCACGGACGTGCCGGTGGCGAACCCGCTCCTGGCCCTGGTGGTGGCGGTGCTGACCAGCACGCTGACCGGATTCTTCGGCGTCTGGATCGGGCTGTGGTCGCAGCGATGGGACCACATGGCCGCCATCTTCGGGTTCGTGCTGATCCCCGTCGCCTTCCTGTCGGGCGTGTTCGCCCGGGTCGCCGACATGCCCGAGCCGCTGAACCTGATCGTCTGGGCCAGTCCGATCGCCTATGCGATCGACGCCTTCCGGGCCGCGTTCACCGGCGAGCACACCATCCCGGTGTGGATCAGCCTGGCCGTGCTGGCGGGTTCCGCCCTGGCCCTGGCCCTGTTCTGCCGGTACCTGTTCGCCATCGGCTACCGGTTGAAGGCGTGAGGTTTCGCGCCGTTGTGCGTTGCGGTATGACCGGCCTAAGATGCCGCCAATTCCGACCGCCCCCCAGGCCGGAGACACACCCAGACGGGAGGATCCGATGCCGCTGGACAGCATCACGCCGATCGAGGGCGTCACCATCACCGCCCCGCGCGTTGCGGTGCAGGACAGCGTCCTGACCGCCGAGGCGCTGGCCTTCATCGCCGACCTGCATCGCCACTTCGACGGCCGCCGGCGTGAACTGCTGAAGGCCCGCGAAGTGCGCCAGGCCGCCCTGGACGGCGGCGCGCTGCCCGATTTCCTGCCGGAAACCAAGGCCATCCGCGACGGCGATTGGACCATTGCGCCGCTGCCGGCCGACCTGCAGGACCGGCGGGTCGAGATCACCGGCCCGGTGGACCGCAAGATGGTGATCAACGCGCTGAACTCCGGCGCCCGGATGTTCATGGCCGATTTCGAGGATTCCAACACGCCGAACTGGTCCAACCTGCTGGAAGGCCAGGTGAACCTGTCGGACGCCATCGCCGGCACCATCACCTTCGACGATCCCGGAACCGGCAAGCATTACAGCCTGGGCGACAAGACGGCGGTGCTGCTGGTCCGGCCGCGGGGCTGGCACCTGCCGGAGCGCCATGTGTCGGTCGACGGCACCATCATGTCCGGCGCGCTGTTCGATTTCGGACTGTATTTCTTCCGCAACGCCAAGGCACTGCTGGCCAAAGGGTCGGGCCCGTATTTCTACCTGCCCAAGATGCAGTCGCATCTGGAAGCGCGGCTGTGGAACGACGTGTTCGTCCGCGCCCAGGACGCGCTGGGCATTCCCCAGGGCACCATCAAGGCCACGGTGCTGATCGAACACGTCCTGGCGACTTTCGAAGCGGACGAGATCCTGTATGAACTGCGCGAGCATTCGGCCGGGCTGAACTGCGGGCGCTGGGACTACATCTTCAGCTACATCAAATCGTTCCGGAACGACTCGTCGCGCATGCTGCCCGATCGCGGCCAGGTGACCATGACGGTGCCGTTCATGCGCAACTACTCGCTCTACGTCATCAAGACCTGCCACCGGCGCAAGGCGCCGGCGATGGGCGGCATGGCCGCACAGATCCCGATCAAGACCGATCCGGCGGCCAACGAGGCGGCGCTGGCAAAGGTGAAGGCCGACAAGGAACGGGAGGCCGGCGACGGCCATGACGGCACCTGGGTCGCCCATCCGGGCCTGGTGCCGATCGCCATGGAGGTGTTCGACCGGCTGATGCCGGCCCCGAACCAGATCGACCGCCAGCGCGACGACGTGTCGGTGACCGCGGGCGAGCTGGTGGCGGTGCCGGACGGGGCGATCACCGAAGCCGGATTGCGCAGCAACATCAATGTCGGCATCGGCTATCTGGAGGCGTGGCTGCGCGGGCTGGGCTGCGTGCCGCTGTACAACCTGATGGAAGACGCGGCGACGGCGGAGATCAGTCGCACCCAGATCTGGCAGTGGCTGCACCATGGGGCCAAGCTTGACGACGGCCGGCCGATCGACCGCGACCTGTTTGGCACCCTTCTGGCGGAAGAACTGGGCAAGCTGCGCGGGCTGGTCGGGGCGGACGCGTTCGACGGCGGGCGCTATGCCGACGCCGCCGATCTATTCCGGCGGCTGTCGGAAGCCGACGAGTGCGCGGACTTCCTGACCCTGCCGGCCTATTCCCAGATCGTCGACGAAGGGGCGTAACCACATTCGGGGACAGTTTACCTAATTGACCACCGCAGCAGCGGAGGTCAATTAGGTAAACTGTCCCCGACTTCTATCCGGTCATCAACTGACGGTTGCCTGGGCGTCCAGGGCGTAGCCGGCCGAGCGCACGGTGCGGATCAGGTCGATGGCGTTCTGGTCGTTCAGCGCCTTGCGCAGGCGCCGGATATGCACGTCGACCGTGCGCGGCTCCACATAGACGTCGTGGCCCCAGACCACATCCAGGAGCTGCTCGCGGCTGAACACGCGGCCCGGATGCTGCATGAAATGGCGCAGCAGGCGGAATTCGGTCGGCCCCAGATGCACATCGCGGCCATCGCGCCGGACCCGGTGGGCGGCCAGATCCATGGTGATGTCGCCATAGCGCAGCACCTCTTCCGCCATGCCGGGCGAGGCCCGGCGCAGCACCGCGCGCATCCGCGCCAGCAGCTCGGTGGTCGAGAACGGCTTGGTCACATAGTCGTCGGCGCCGCTATCCAGGCCGCGGACGCGGTCCCCTTCTTCGCCGCGCGCGGTCAGCATGATGATCGGGATGTCGCGGGTCTTGGGCGTGCGGCGCAGCTGCCGGCAGACATCCAGGCCGGACCGGTGCGGCAACATCCAGTCCAGCAGGATCAGATCGGGCTTCTGCTCGGCGGCGATCAGCAGCGCTTCGTCGCCGTCATAGGCACAGATGACCCGAAACCCTTCCCGCTCGAAATTGTACGTCAGCAACGTCACCAGATCGGTTTCGTCCTCGACGACGAGGACCAGAGGCTGCAGTGCCGATCGCATCACCGGGACACCTCCTCATCCTTGCCGGTCGGCAAGACGACTTCGAAACTGGTTCCGTCGCTCTTGGGCCGCGCCCTCGCCAAATGCCGACCTTCGATCAGGAAGTGGATGGTCTCGGCGATATTGGTGGCGTGGTCCCCGATGCGCTCGATATTCTTGGCGACAAACAACAGATGCGTGGACGGCGTGATGTTGCGCGGATCCTCCATCATCAGTTCCAGCATCTCGCGGAACAGGCTGGTGTAGAGGTCGTCGACATCCTCGTCCCGGCGCCAGGCGTCCAGCGCCCGGCCCAAATCGCGCTCGATATAGGCATCCAGGACATCCTTGACGATCTCCTGGACCAGCTTGGCCATGCCCGAGATCGCGCCCACCGACCGCATCGGCGGCACCTGCGACAGGGCAATGGCCCGTTTCGCCAGATTGGCGGAGTAGTCGCCGATGCGCTCGAGATCCGCGGCGATCTTCAGGGCCGACAGGATCTCGCGCAGGTCGCTGGCCATCGGCTGGCGCAGCGCCAGGAGCCGGATTGCCCCCTGATCGACTTCGTTTTCGTATTCGTCCAGCTGTACGTCGGTATTGATCACCGCCGTCGCCAGGCGGGTATCCCGCTTGACCAGGCATTCCATCGCTTGGTCAAGTTGACGTTCGGCCAGCCCGCCCATCTGAACGATCGATCTTTTGAGCTGTACGAGCGCCTGGTCGAACGATTTGACAATGTGATCCGTCGACATGGGGCAGGTCGTTCCGCGGGGTCGCGCAGACGTCGGCCCTGGCATTCGCCATGGGCCGTCGCCATGCGGCGCGCCAGTTAGCCGTAGCGGCCGGTGATGTATCCCTGGGTCCGTTCGTCCTGGGGATTGGTGAAGATTTCCTCGGTATTGTTGTGTTCGACCAGATCCCCGAGGTGGAAAAACGCGGTCTTCTGGCTGACCCGGGCGGCCTGCTGCATGTTATGGGTGACGATGACGATCGTGTAGTTCTGCCGCAGCTCGTCGATCAGCTCTTCGATATGCGCCGTGGCGATCGGATCCAGCGCCGAGCACGGCTCGTCCATCAGGATCACCTCGGGGCTGACCGCGATCGCCCGGGCAATGCACAGGCGCTGCTGCTGGCCGCCGGACAGGCCGGTACCCGGCTCATGCAGCCGGTCCTTCACCTCGGTCCACAGGCCCGCACCCTCCAGGCTCGACTGGACGACCTCGTCCAGCTCGTCCTTGGACTGGGCCATGCCGTGGATCCGCGGGCCGTAGACGATGTTGTCGTAGATCGACTTGGGAAACGGATTGGGCTTCTGGAACACCATGCCCACCCGGGCGCGCAGCTGAACGACGTCCAGCGCCGGATCGTAGATGTCCTCGCCGTCCAGCGTCAGTTCGCCCTGCACCCGGCAGATGTCGATTGTGTCGTTCATCCGGTTGAGGCAGCGCAGGAAGGTCGACTTGCCGCAGCCGGACGGGCCGATCAGCGCCAGAACCTCCTGCTCCAGAACGTCCACGCTCACCTTACTCAGCGCCTGCTTGGCGCCGTAGAAGACGTCGACATCCTTGGCCGTCATCTTCTTTTCGGGCGTGGCCGTGGCGGCGTTCGCTTCCGTCATCTCAATTACACTTGTCGTCATGTCCGTTACCACCGGCGTTCGAACCGCCGGCGCATCCAGATGGCCAGCGCGTTCATGGCTATGAGAAAGGCGAGCAGCACGATGATGGCGGCTGCGGCCAGGGAGTCAAAACCGCGTTCCGGGTTGCCCCACCAGTCGTAGATCTGGATCGGCAGCACGTTCGAGCTGTCGGTGATGCCCGACGGGTAGCCGGTGCGGAAGACGGTCATGCCGACCAGCAGCAGCGGCGCGGTTTCGCCCAGTGCCTGGGCCATGCCGATGATGCTGCCGGTCAGAATGCCCGGCATCGCCAGGGGCAGCGTATGGTGCAGGATCACCTGCTGCTTAGACGCGCCCATGCCCAGCGCGCCTTCACGGATCGACGGCGGCACGGCCTTCAGGGCCGCGCGCGAGGCGATGATGATCGTCGGCAGGGTCATCAGGGCGATCACCATACCGCCGACCAGGGGCGATTTGTCGGGCAGCCCGAAGAACTGGATGAACACCGCCAGCCCCAGAAGGCCGAACACGATCGACGGCACCGCCGCCAGATTGTTGATGTTGACCTCGATAAGGTCTGTGATCCGGTTCTTGGGCGCGAACTCTTCCAGATAGACCGCCGCCATGATGCCGACGGGGAAGCTGATCAGGAAGGTGACGAGCAGGGTGTAGAACGAGCCCACGATCGCGCCCCTCAGACCGGCCTGTTCCGGGAAGCGGCTGTCCGAATTGAA
>JANQIU010000014.1 GCA_028281985.1 Alphaproteobacteria bacterium
GGCGACCGGACCCTGACGATAGCAGGCGGCCGCATCGTCGCTGGGGCACCGGCCGACAGGCCGGTCGACGATGGTTCGATCGTGCTGCCGGCCCTGGTCAACGCCCACGATCACGGACGCGGTCTGCGGTCCGCGGCCTGCGGGGCCGCCGACCTGCCGCTGGAGCTCTGGCTGCCAGGCCTGGCGCGGATTCCGGCTGCCGACCTCTACACGGTGCACGCGGTGGCCTTCGCCCGCATGGCCCTGTCCGGCGTCGCCGGGGTGGTGCACGTGCACATCCCGGGCGGCGGCGATCCGATGGACGAGGCCCGCATCGTCGCCCGTGCTGCCGCCGATGTCGGCCTGCGGATCGCCTTCGTGGCGCCGATCGTCGAAACCAACCCCCATGTGCTGGGCGATCCCGGCTGGCTGGCCGAGCATCTCGGGCCGGCGGTCTGGGCCGAGGCTGCCACCTGGGACCGGCGCGATGGGGGCCCGGTGGCCGAACAGGTTGCCGGCGTGGCGGCCGTGGCGTCGGCGCTTGAAGGCCCGCTGTTTCGCGTCCAGTCCGGCCCGGCCGGCCCGCAAGGGGTCAGCGACGAGGGGCTGGCGCGGACCGCCGAAGCCGCCGGCGGCCGCCGGGTTCACACCCATCTGCTGGAAACCCGCCGGCAGCGGGAATGGGCCGACGCGCATTTCGACGGCGGCCTGGTCGGGCACCTGGACCGCTGCGGCCTGCTGAACGACCGCCTGACCGTGGCCCACGGCGTGTGGCTGGACGACGGCGACATCACCCGCCTGGCCGAACGCGGGGTCAGCGTCGCCGTCAATACCTCGTCCAACCTCAGGCTGCGTTCCGGCATCGCGCCGGTGGCGGCTTTCCTGAAGGCGGGCGTTCGCATTGCCGTCGGGTTGGACGGCCTGGCCTTCGACGACGACGAGGACATGCTGCGCGAGCTGCGCCTGTTGTTGGCCCTGCATGCGCCCCGCGACCTTGGGGGCACCGGCGGCCTGGACCCGGCCGCGCTGTTCGCCGCCGCGTGCCATGGACGGCAGGTGCTGGACGACGGCGACGGCGGCTGCCTGGCGCCGGGACGGGACGCCGACATCCTGGTGCTGGACCGGGCCGCACTGGCGCCGGACGACCCGGGCGGTCGGGCCGAAACCCTGGACCTGCTGACCACCCGGATGCGCCGGGCCCATGTCCGCGACCTCTATGTCGCCGGCCGCAGGGTCGTGGCCGACGGCACGGTCACCGGCATCGATCTGCCAGCAGGGGAACGGGAACTGGCGGCGATCGCCGACGCGGCGCAGCCGATCCCCGAGGGTCAGCGCCGCGCGCTGGACCAGCACCGCGCCGGTATCCGCGACTACTACGCCGCCGGCCGCCACCGCCACAGCAAGGGCACTTGAATGACGGAAGCCGCCGCCTCGCCATTGCGGGCCGTGCTGGTCGGGTGCGGCCATATCACCGGCCTGTGGTTCGACGCCCTGGACACGATCGACCGCATCGCCGTCGTCGGGCTGGTCGATCTCGACCCGCAGCGCGCCCGGGACGTGGCCGCGGCACGGGCACCGGCGGCAGCGGCGTTCGATGATCTGGCAACGGCGCTCGACGCCCTGCACCCCGATCTCGTTTTCGACTGCACCGTGCCCGAGGCCCACGCCGCGGTCAGCGGCCTGGCACTGTCCCGGGGCTGCCACGTCGTCACCGAAAAGCCGCTGGCCGCCACGCCCGAAGCCGCCGTTGAGCTGGTGCGGACCGCCGGCACCGCGGGCGGCATCCATGCCGTCATACAAAACCGTCGTCACTCAGAGGGCATGCGCCGCGTGGGATCGGCGCTGGCCGGCGGCGCGGTCGGACCACTGACCGACGTGCATGTGGACTTCTTCATGGCGCCGCACTTCACCGGCTTCCGCACGGGAATGCGGCATGTGCTGCTATTGGACATGGCGGTGCACACCTTCGACCAGGCGCGCAAGCTGATCGGCGGCGACCCGGTGTCGGCGTTCTGCCGGGAGTGGAACCCGGCCGGGTCGTGGTACGCCGCCGACGCCGCCGCCCTGGCGATGTTCGAGTTCGACAACGGCGTGATGCTGACCTATCGCGGCTCCTGGTGCGCCGAGGGGCCGCCGGACGCCTGGGATGGCCGCTGGCGGCTGGTCGGCCGCAACGGCACGCTGTTCTGGGATGGCGTGGCGACGGTGACCGGCGAGCGGGTCGGCACGCGCAACGGCTTCTGGGCCGATCGGCAGCCGGTGCCCCAGCCGCCGCCGATGCCGGCACCGGACGGTCACGCAGCGGTGCTGCTGGATGCCCTGGATGCCATCGCCACGGGCCGGCCGCCGGAAACCGAAAGCGCCGACAACCTGCGCTCGCTGGCCATGGTGTTCGCCGCCATCGACGCATCCGAACAGGGAAGGTGGGTGGATGTCCGCCCCTACTACCGGCCCTGACCTGCCAACACGCCCCGCTTCCCGAAGGCTAAATCCCTATGTCCGACCCCGTTCGCTCCATCCGCATCGGCACGATGGTCAAGGTCGCGCCGAATCACGATCCGGCGGAGATGATCCGCGCCCTGTCCGGCTACGGGTTCGAGAGCTACCAGCTGTTCTTCTGGCGATCGCTGGCGGGCCACGATCTCGGCCGCCTGGCCGACAGCGTGCAGGCGGCACTGGAGGGCACCGATGCCCTGATTTCGTCGGTGGGCATCTTCGGCAATCCGCTGGAGGAGGATGAACTCGACCGCGAGACCCGGGCTGCGTGGGGAGCGCTGATCGACATGGCCCCGCGCTTCGGCTGCAGCCTGGTGACCGGCTTCACTGGTCGGCTGCGCGGGTGGCCGCTGCGCGACAGCCTGCCCCGCTACCGGGAGGTGTTCGAGCCGCTGGCCGACCGGGCGGCGTCACGCGGCGTGCGGCTGGCGTTCGAGAACTGTGCCATGGACGGCAACTGGGCCAGCGGCGACTGGAACATCGCCATCGATCCGGACGCCTGGGCGCTGATGTTCGACGCCCTGCCGGCGGCGCATCTGGGCCTGGAATGGGAGCCGTGCCACCAGATGCTGGCGCTGATCGACCCGCTGCCGCAGATCGAGGCCTGGGCGCCGCGGCTGTTCCACATCCACGGCAAGGACGCCAGCATGCGCCCCGACCGCATCCGCCAGCGCGGCATCCTGGGCGCCGCCCCGGTCGGCTATCACCGCACGCCGGGCTTCGGCGACAGCGACTGGACGGCGATCATCTCCGAGCTGCGCCGGGTGGGCTTCGAAGGCTCGATCGATATCGAAGGCTGGCACGACCCGGTCTACCGCGACGCCCTGGAGATGACCGGCCAGGTGGCGGCGCTGAACCACTTGAAGACCTGCCGCGGCGGCGACTTCGTGCCGAACCCGGAAGGGTTGTAGGCGTTCAGTCCGGCCGGTCTTCCGGTGGCGGGACCAGCATGGCGGTGATCTGGTCGATGAACGCCTGCCGCTGTTCCTGACCCATCATCGCCATCAGCATCCCCGCATCGTCGCCGGTCGGAATGTGGACGGGCATTTCCCGCGTCGCGCAGGCGAAGACGCGATCCGCCACCTCCTGCGGGTCCGGGGCCTTTCCGATCTGCTGGGCCATCTGCTCGGCCGCCTTGGCGAACTGGTCGCGGAGGCGGTGCGACCAGGAAACGAGCTGGTCATCGCCGCGGTCGAGCCGCTGGTCGGTGTTCTGATTGAACCGGGTGGTCGGGTATGCGCCGGGCGCGACCGAATGGACCCGGATTCCCAGGGAACCGTACTCCATCGCCAGGCTCTCGCTCAGGCCGACAAGGGCGTATTTGGAGGCGGCGTAAATCGCATGGTGGGGCAGGCCCACATGACCCGCCATCGAGGTCACGTTGACGATGACGCCGTGGCCGGCCCTGCGCATCTCCGGCAGGGCTTCGCGCATGACGTTCATCGGGCCGAACACATTGGTTTCGAACATGGCCCGGGCATCACGGTCGGTGGTCTGCTCGAAAAGGCCGTCGCCGCCGTAGCCGGCATTGTTGACGACCACGCCGATTTCGCCGAACCGCGCCCGTCCGGCCGTGAAAGCGGCGGCGATACTCGCGGGGTCGGTCACATCCAGCCGGAGGATCGCCATTCGATCACCCTCCGTCAGCCCCCCTACCTTCCCCGGTGACCGCATGGTGGCGACGACCTTCCAGCCCTGCCGGGCGAAGGTCTGGGCGATGAGCGTCCCGAAACCGCTGGAGCAGCCGGTGATGAGTACGGTTTGGGTCATGGCGCTGGTTCCTCAATGCGGTTTACGAAAAAACGATCTTTGTCAGATTGTAATGGACAACTAGACGAAGAATGTCAAGTTCCCCCCGTTCGGGTTAGGCTTGGGCGATCCGCGTTGACGGTCCGTCCTGTCGATCCAAGAGCCGATGACCGACACCGAAGCGAAAATCATCGAGGCCGCGATCCGCACCTTTGTGCGTTTCGGGCCGAAGAAGACCACCATGGCCGATATCGCCGGGGCGGCGGCGGTCTCCCGCCAGACCGTCTACGCGTCGTTCGGCGACAAGGACGGCGTGGTTGTCGCGTGTATCCGGCACATGACCGACAGCTCGCTCGCCGCCGTCGAATCCAGGCTC